>JALHND010000004.1 GCA_022843705.1 Burkholderiales bacterium | reverse complement strand
CTGTATCGATTTTGCCTCGCTGCGCTCCGCAAATCGATGATCCGGGTTGCCGGATTGACCTGTATCGATTTTGCCTCGCTGCGCTCCGCAAATCGATGGTGGCCGGGGACGGAATTGAACCGCCGACACAAGGATTTTCAATCCTCTGCTCTACCAACTGAGCTACCCGGCCCCGTGCTGCGAGGTGTTACAGAAACTGCTGCGGAAGGGGTTCCGCCGGCCAGCGAGACCGTGCGAAAGGGCGCTATTTAAACCTCAAAAGCGTTTTGCGTCAAGGCAATAGCGCTTCAGCCGCAGACCAGCTGCTGGGCCACACAAATGGCGCGCCGGCCCTGGATCAGCAGCAAGCCGGCAAGCACCAGCAGCGCCAATGTCGCAAACGGCACATGGCGGTCCACGACGAACTTCGGCGAGATGACGCGCGTTGCTTTCACCAGCGGCTCGGTGCCCTTTTTGAACAGCTGATAGATGAAGTTCTGTTCCCGCCCTGCGCCGGCGAGGATGTACATGGCGCCGCGGCCGAGAAACAGGTAAATCGCGACCTGCACCAGCGCCAGCAGGATGGAAACCACGGTGTATTCGATGGGCATGTTTGCAGTGTCCGGACGGTCTGCCACATTGTAAGCGCAGCCCGCCCCAAAAAAGAAACCCCGCCGAAGCGGGGTTTCTTGAACAACCGATGACCCAAGGGAGGGAGGGCACGGGAGGGAACCACCGGTTCCCCCTGCTCGTTCACCTTCCAGGGGGGAATGTAATTCGCGAAGCTGCAAATAAAGAAGCCCCGCTTTCGCGGGGCTTCCTGAACAACCTATATCCCGAAGGAGGGAAGGCACGGGAGGGAACCGTCGGTTCCCTCCTGCTCGTCCAGCCTCCGGGAATGTAATTCGCTTTCGCGAATTACATTCCCATCCCGCCCATGTCACCCATGCCGCCGTGGCCATGGCCGGCGTGGCTGTCATCCTTCGGCAGCTCGGCAACCATCGCGTCGGTGGTCAGGATCAGGCCGGCGATCGAAGCCGCGTTCTGCAGTGCGCAGCGCGTGACTTTGGTCGGATCCAGCACGCCCATTTCCACCAGGTCGCCGTATTCGCCGGTCGCGGCGTTGTAGCCGACGTTGCCTTTGGATTCGACCACCTTGTTCACCACCACCGAGGGCTCGTCACCCGCGTTGGCAGCAATCTGGCGCAGCGGCTCTTCGATCGCGCGGAGGACGATCTTGATGCCGGCATCCTGGTCGTGGTTGTCGCCCTTCAGCTTGCCGATGCCGTTGCGGGCACGGATCAGGGCCACGCCGCCGCCGGCGACGATGCCCTCTTCGACTGCGGCACGGGTCGCGTGCAACGCGTCTTCAACGCGGGCCTTCTTCTCTTTCATCTCCAGCTCGGTGGCGGCGCCGACCTTGATCAGCGCAACACCACCGGCCAGCTTGGCGACGCGTTCCTGCAGTTTTTCCTTGTCGTAGTCGCTGGTGGCTTCCTCGATCTGGGCGCGGATCTGCTTGACGCGCGCTTCGATCGATTTCTGGTCGCCGTTGCCGTCGATGATCGTGGTCTCTTCCTTGCCGACTTCGATGCGCTTGGCCTGGCCGAGGTCGTTCAGCGTGACCTTCTCCAGTGACAGGCCGACTTCCTCGGCAATCACCGTGCCGCCGGTGAGGATGGCGATGTCTTCCAGCATGGCCTTGCGACGGTCGCCGAAGCCCGGAGCCTTGACGGCGCAGGTCTTCAGGATGCCGCGGATGTTGTTGACGACCAGGGTCGCCAGCGCTTCGCCTTCGACTTCCTCGGCGATGATCAGCAGCGGCTTGCCGGCCTTGGCCACCTGTTCCAGCACCGGCAGCAGGTCACGGATGTTCGAGATCTTCTTGTCGTGCAGCAGCACGTACGGGTTCTCGAGGATGGCCTGCTGCTTCTCGGCGTTGTTGATGAAGTACGGCGACAGGTAGCCGCGGTCGAACTGCATGCCTTCGACCACTTCCAACTCGCTTTCCAGGCCCGAACCGTCTTCAACGGTGATCACGCCTTCCTTGCCGACCTTGTCCATCGCATCGGCGATGATTTTGCCGATTTCGGCGTCGGAGTTGGCGGAGATCGAACCGACCTGGGCGATTTCCTTGCTGGTGGTGCAGGGTTTGGACAGTTTCTTCAGTTCGGCAACGACGGCGGTGACCGCCTTGTCGATGCCGCGCTTCAGGTCCATCGGGTTCATGCCGGCGGCGACGAACTTCATGCCTTCCTGCACGATCGATTGCGCCAGCACGGTGGCGGTGGTGGTGCCGTCACCGGCGGTGTCGGAGGTCTTGGAAGCGACTTCCTTGACCATCTGCGCGCCCATGTTCTCGAACTTGTCCTTCAGCTCGATTTCCTTGGCGACCGACACGCCGTCCTTGGTGACGGTGGGGGCGCCGAAGCTGCGCTCAAGCACGACATTGCGGCCTTTCGGGCCGAGGGTGACCTTGACCGCATCGGCCAGCACGTTCACGCCGACAACGATTTTCTGCCGTGCCGACTCGTGGAATTTGACGTCTTTAGCTGCCATTTTGAGTGTCTCCTGGATGTTCTTTGTGGGTTACTCGATGACGCCCATGATGTCTTCTTCGCGCATCACGAGCAGTTCCTCGCCTTCGACCTTCACGGTCTGGCCGGAGTACTTGCCGAAGAGGACCTTGTCGCCAACCTTGACGTCGATCGGGATGATCTTGCCGTCGTCGGCCTTCTTGCCTTTGCCGACCGCCTTCACTTCACCCTGATCGGGTTTTTCGGCAGCGGTGTCGGGGATCACGATTCCGGAAGCGGTTTTGCGTTCCTCTTCCAGCCGCTTCACGATGATGCGGTCGTGCAACGGACGAATCTTCATGGGTAATTCTCCTCAGATCAGTTGGATGAATCGAATAAATCGGGGTTTACCGCGAGCGATGCTGTTAGCACTCAGCTCTAGCGAGTGCTAATAATAGGGGCGTACCCGCCCCAAAGCAAGAGGGGCGGCAATGCCGCCCCTCCGGGTGTGAGTACTGACTAACCGGGGGTTAGTCTAAAATATGTTTAAAAACAATCAGTTATATCACATTCTGGTCTGTGGTACCGGCAAGGCCCGATGGACCGGGAAGCCGAAACGGTAAACCGTCCTGCGTTTGCCACTGCAGGCTGGCGGTACCGGCAGATGAGGACAGGGCGAAGGCCGGCGGCCTTCGCGGGTCAGCGTCGCATCGTCCGCCAGTTCTTTCCAGATGCCGCCGCAGACCGGCCGGAAAGACCACAGCAGATAGCCGCGGTTGGCCGCCAGTTCGACCAGATCGTCGGTGTCCGGCGCATCGGATACCGCCACCTGCGCGCCATTGACACTGTGGGGGTAGGCGCCGAAAGCCTGCAGACATTCCAGCGCTTCGGTGGGCGCCGCACCCGGACGCAGGCAACCGGGCTGTTCCGAGCGCGCCACATCCCAGGCGCCGAGTTCCCAGCCCGCGTCCATCGCCGCACGATCCACCGCCACCAGGTCATGCCAGCGCTCGTTCAGCTGCAGCGTCGAGCTCGGAATCGGCGTATAGGCCACGGCCTCCGCCTCTTCGATATCAACGAGCTTCTGCTTGATGAAGCCGTGCCAGTGCAGGGTCAGGATCACCGGCGTGTCGGGACAGGGCACTGCGGCAAGCGTGATGCCGACCAGGGGCAGGCCGGTGGCGGACATCTGGCTTTCGATGCGTTCTAGAATCTGCATGCGCAAACATCTCCTGTAGTGTGCTGTTAAACTCAACAACAACCGCCGAAAACATTCAGAGCAAATTCGGTGCCACTGCGGGGCGCCGGCACAACCGGCTCGGCACAACGGCCACAGACTGCATAACGGCCGGGATGCACGCAGGTTGAACGCTGCAAAGTATTCGATAGGGCCGTCCCGAAATGCAAACCAGCACTCGCAACACTGTGCTGCTAACACGCAGCCGCACCGCGGTGTGGCATCCCTGCACACAGATGAAGCAGCACGAGACGCTGCCGATCATTCCGGTCGCGCGCGCACAGGGCTGCTGGCTCTACGACTGTGACGGCAGGCGCTACCTCGACGCCGTCAGTTCCTGGTGGGTCAATCTCTTCGGTCATGCGGAGCCGCGCATCAATGCGGCGCTGATCGACCAGCTGCAGCAGCTGGAACACGTGATGCTCGCGGGCTTCACCCACGAGCCGGTGGTGCAGCTGTCGGAGCGGCTGTCAGCGCTGACCGGCCATGCGCTGGGCCACTGCTTCTACGGCAGCGACGGCGCCTCGGCCACCGAGATCGCGCTGAAAATGAGTTTCCATTACTGGCGCAACCGCGGCAGGCCGGGAAAGACGGAATTCATCAGCCTCGCCGGCAGCTACCACGGCGAAACCCTCGGCGCGCTGTCGGTGACCGACGTCGCGCTGTTCAAGGACACCTATGCGCCGCTGCTGCGCCACAGCGCGCAGGTGCCGAGCCCCGACTGGCGGCAGGCCGCGCCCGGCGAGTCGCCGCGAGAGCATGCGATGGCCTGCGCGCAGGCACTGGAGCGTCACCTCGAACAGCACCATGCAAACACCGCCGCGCTGATTGTCGAGCCACTGGTGCAGGGCGCCACCGGCATGGCAATGTACGATGCCGAGTACCTGCGCCAGGCGCGACTGCTCTGCGACCGTTACGGGGTGCATCTGATCGCCGACGAGATCATGACCGGCTTCGGGCGCACCGGGACCTTTTTCGCGCATCAGCAGGCCGCCATCGTTCCGGATTTTCTCTGCCTGTCGAAAGGCATCACCGGCGGCTATCTGCCGCTGTCGGCCGTGCTCACCACCGATGCCGTGTACGATGCGTTCTACGACGATGACACCACCCGCGGCTTCCTGCATTCCCATTCCTACACCGGCAACGCACTCGCCTGCCGGGCGGCGCTGGCAACGCTGGACATCTTCGATGAGGATCAGGTCATCGAGGCCAACCGCGGCAAGGCGGCGCGCATGACGGCACTGACCCGCGAACTGGCCGCCCATCCGCGGGTCCGCGACTTCCGCAACACCGGCATGATCTGGGCTTTCGAAGTCGGCGGTGCAGGACCCGGCTTCGGCCACAGGCTGTTCGAGGCCGCGCTCCGGCAGGAGCTGCTGCTGCGCCCGATCGGCAACACGGTCTACTTCATGCCGCCGTATTCGATCAGTGATGACGAAATGGCGCTGCTCGCGGCGCGCACCCTCGGACTGGTCAACGCCGCATGAGCAGGTTCACCATCGTCTCCGGCGGACAGACGGGGGTTGACCGCGCGGCGCTGGATGCCGCACTGGCCGCAGGCATCCCCTGCGGCGGCTGGTGTCCGGGCGGCCGCATGGCCGAGGACGGGCCGATCCCGGAGCATTACCCGTTGACCGAAATTCCCGGCAGCGGCTACATCGAGCGCACCCGCGCCAATGTCGCGGACAGCGACGGCACGCTGCAAACCCTCAGGTTCTGCGAAGAACTCGGCAAACCCTCGCTGGTGATCGCGCGCGGGGAAACGGATGAAGCCGGCGCTGCCACGGCCATTGCCGGTTTCGTCGCCCGGCACGGCATCCGCAGGCTCAACATCGCCGGCCCGCGCGCCAGCAAGCAAGCGCAGATCTACGGCTGGGCGCGCGCCGTCATGGCACTTTTCCTCGCCGACATCAGGGCAGCCGCATGAAGCTGACCTTCCTCGGCGCCGCCGGCGAAGTCACCGGTTCAAGCTTCCTGGTCGAGACCGAGGAGGTCTGCTTCCTCGTCGACTGCGGCATGTTCCAGGGCGGCCGCGATGCCGACGCCAGGAATTACGCGCGTTTCGGTTTCGCGCCGGAAACGCTGGATTTCGTGCTGCTGACCCATGCCCATATCGACCATTCCGGCCTGCTGCCGCGGCTGGTGGCGCAGGGTTTCCGCGGCCCGATACATGCCACGGCCGCCACCGCCGACCTGCTTGAAGTGATGCTCGCCGACTCGGCGCACATCCAGCAGAAGGAACAGGAGTGGAAAAAAAAGGCCGGGCTGCGCGGCTCTGACCGGCCGCCGCTGTACACCATTGCCCAGGTCAACCGCACGCTGCAGCAGCTGCGGCGCGCGGAATACGACAGCGAGCTGCAGCCGCATCCGGCGGTGCGCTGCGTGTTCCGCGATGCCGGACACATCATCGGCTCGGCAATCATTGAGCTGTGGGTGCGCGACGGCGGCAGCACGCGCAAGCTGGTTTTTTCCGGGGACCTCGGCCAGCCCTGCAGGCCTCTGGTGCGCGACCCCGCAGCGGTCGCCGAGGCCGATGTGCTGGTGGTCGAATCGACCTACGGCAACCGGCTGCACAAGTCGATGGACGACACGCTGGCCGAACTCGAGCACGCGGTCAGTGACACGCTGACGCGCAAGAAGGGCAATGTCATCATCCCCGCCTTCGCCGTCGGCCGTACCCAGGAAATCCTCTACCTGCTGGTCGACCTCTATCGCCGTGACCGGCTGCCTGATATGGACATCTATGTCGATTCACCGATGGCGCTGAAGGCGACCGAGATCACGGCGAAACACTGGGAGCTGCTCGACAAGGACGCCGCGGCGATGCTGCAGTGGATGAAGGGCCGGCGCGGGAGGCCAAGGATCCATTTCGTGCAGGACGTGATGGAGTCCACCAGCCTGCAGCGCATCAAGCAGGGCGCGGTGATCATTTCGGCGAGCGGCATGTGCAATGCCGGCCGCATCAAGCACCACCTGCGCCACAACCTCGGCCGCCGCGACTGCAGCGTGATCATCGCCGGCTTCCAGGCAGCCGGCACGCTGGGCCGCCGCATCGTCGATGGCGCGAAAACCGTCCGCCTCTTCGGCATCCCGGTGCCGGTCAAGGCCGACATCTACACCATCGGCGGCCTGTCGGCCCACGCCGACCAGGCCGCCCTGCTCGAATGGCTGAAACATTTCAAACGCCCGCCGCAGCGCACCTTCGTCGTCCACGGCGAACAGGACACCGCGGAAATTTTCGCAACCACCATCCGCGACCGGCTCGGCTGGGGGGGCATCGACATCCCGGCCCTGCACAGCGCGGTCATCCTCTGAACCTCATTCACCCCTCCCCCATGCGCCTTCCCCGCTTTCTCGTCATCCTGATACTCGCGCTGGCCGGCGTTTCCGCCGGCGCGCAACCCGCCGCGACACTGCCCGAACCGGTCGCCCAGGCGCTGGCGCGGGCCGGCATCCCCGAAGCGGCGGTCGGCGTCTATGTGCACGAGATCGGCGGCGAGCCGGTGCTCGCCGTCGGCGCCGAACGATCGCTCAATCCGGCGTCGAGCATGAAAATCGTCACCACCTATGCCGGGCTGGAACTGCTCGGGCCGGCGTATACCTGGAACACCGAGGCGCTCGCCGACGGGCTGCCCGTACAGGATGTACTCAACGGCAACCTCTACCTGCGTGGCGCAGGCGATCCGAAGCTGACGCTGGAAAATTTCTGGCTGCTGCTGCGCAAGCTGCGCGCTCTTGGCCTGCGCGAGATCCGCGGCGACCTGGTGCTCGACCGCCGGCTGTTTGCCGACGAGGCGCCGGATCCCGGCCAGTTCGACGACCAGCCGACCCGCCCCTACAACACCGCGCCGAACGCGCTGCTGGTCAACTTCAAGGCCGTCACGCTGCAGTTCATCCCGGACGCGGCGACGCGCACGGTGCGCATCATCGCCGAACCGCCCTTGCCGCAGCTGCAGATCACCAACAACCTGAAAGTGGTCGACGGTACCTGCGGCGACTGGCTGGGCCGGATGAAAATCGATGCCCAGGGCAACGCCGATTCGGCGCGCCTCGCCTTCTCCGGCAGCTACACCCTCGACTGCGGCGAACGCCTGCGCAGCTTCAGCGTGCTCGGCCACCGCCAGTACGTCGGCGCGCTGTTCGCCCTTTTGTGGCGCGAACTCGGCGGCAGTTTCAGCGGCCAGGTGCGCGATGGCGTGGTGCCGCCCGGCGCACGCGCGCTGGCCGTGAACAGGTCGCCGTCGCTGTCCGAGATCGTGCGCGACGTCAACAAGTACTCCAACAACGTGATGTCGCGGCAGCTGTTCATGGCCCTGGGCTTCAACGATGCCGGCGCCAGCACCGCCGCCGCGGGCAACGCGGTCAAACAATGGCTGGCGCTGAAAGGCCTGTCCTTCCCCGAACTGGTGCTGGAAAACGGCTCCGGTCTGTCGCGCATCGAACGCATCAGCGCGCGCAATCTCGGCACGGTGCTGCTCAATGCCTGGGCCAGCCCGGTGATGCCGGAGCTGATGGCCTCGCTGCCGGTGGCCGCCGTCGACGGCACCATGCGCCGCCGCCTTAAAAGCGCGGAAATCGCCGGCCAGGCCCATATCAAGACCGGCTCGCTGTCAGGCGTGCGTTCGATCGCCGGTTACGTGCTTGATGCGCAGGGCAACCGCTCGGTGGTGGTGTTCATGGTCAACCATGCCAACGCAGCGAACGCGCAGGCGGCGATGGATGCCCTGCTGCAGTGGGTGCACAACCGCGACAGCTGCTGCGGACGCCAGGAGCGGCGGCGGCAGGGCCGGAAACCGGTCGCAGGCTAGGAACGCCTCACAACCGCGAGGCCGTGGCGGGTCATCCACAGCCGCGACAGCAGTTGCACCAGACCGGCGGCGGCCAGCGCCCACAGGAAAGCCATGCCAATACCGTTATCCGCCAGTGCCCAGGCCAGCACTGCACAAAAAGTGCTGAAGGCATAAAAACCGAGCACCATGCCGCGCAGCAGCTGCACGGTCGCCGCGGCACCGGCGCTGCGATGGGTGAACAGCACCAGCACCGTGCCCATCACCGGAAACATCGCGAGAATGCCGCTCAGCGACGGCCCCAGCTGCGCGGCGGAATAAGTCACCCCCAGCACCAGCAGGGCACCGAGCATCATCCGCAGCAGCATGTCGCGCGGCGGCTTCGCCGCAGACGCAGCGGCTGCATTCAGGCGGGGATAAAAACGCGGCGCGATCCACAGTCCGAGCAGCACACCCACCGCGGCCGCAGGCAAGGTGGCATTCCACCATTCCAGCAGCACGACGGCGAAGGCATAACCGAGATAGGCCAGCGGCAGGCTCAGCGGCCAGGAAAACCGTGTCGCCGCCCAGGCGTAACTCAAGCCGAAGGCGAGCATGCCCAGCACTGCCGACAGCGTCCCCACCGCCGCCTGCGCGGCGAAAGCCACGCCCTGCTCCAGAGCGATGAACCAGAGGATCGGCCCCGCGACGATCGGGAAGGCCGACAGCCAGCCCGCCACTGCCGGCCCCCAGCGCCGGCCGGCAAGGGTCACACCCGCGATCAGCGCAGGCACCAGCACCAGCTTCAGCAACAGGACGGTATTCAAGCAGGGCTTTCGGTTTTCGGTGATGGAGAATCTGCAGCGGCTCTTGATTTACCGGCCGCTTGAAAATCAATAAAAGCAGATATTCATGATTATTTGATTGGGCGCCTTACAGCCCCAGCGTCGACCACAGCGCATCGACGCGTTTCTTCACCTCGTCACTCATCGCGATCGGCGTGCCCCACTCGCGGTTCGTTTCCGCCGGCCATTTGTTGGTGGCGTCGATGCCCATCTTCGAACCGAGTCCCGCAACGGGGCTGGCGAAGTCGAGGCTGTCGATCGGCGTCGCGTCGGCAATCAGCGTGTCGCGTTTGGGATCAACACGCGTGGTCAGCGCCCAAATGACCTCTTTCCAGTCGCGCACATTGACGTCGTCATCGGTGACGATGATGAACTTGGTGTACATGAACTGGCGCAGAAAACTCCAGATGCCGAACATCACGCGTTTGGCATGGCCCGGATACTGTTTCCTGATGCTGACGCAGGCGATGCGGTAGGAGCAGCCCTCGGGTGGCAGGTGGAAATCGACAATCTCCGGAAACTGCTTCACCAGCAGCGGCACGAAAACTTCGTTCAACGCCTCACCCAGCACCGCCGGCTCGTCCGGCGGTTTGCCGGTATAGGTCGAGTGATAGATCGCATCGCGGCGCAGCGTGATGCGATCTACGGTGAACACCGGAAACTTCTCCTGCTCGTTGTAATAACCGGTGTGGTCGCCGAAGGGCCCCTCGACAGCCGTTTCGCCGGGATGAATGTGGCCTTCGAGCACGATCTCGGCGCGCGCCGGCACCTGCAGGTCGTGGCCGATGCAGCGGGCGATTTCGGTTTTTTCCCCGCGCAACAGCCCGGCAAACTGGTACTCGGACAGTGCATCCGGCACCGGCGTCACCGCACCGAGCATGGTTGCCGGATCGGCGCCCAGCGCCACCGCCACCGGGAAGGGTTCGCGCGGATGGGCCAGGCAATGGTCGCGGTAATCGAGTGCGCCGCCGCGATGCGCGAGCCAGCGCATGATCAGTTTGTTGCGGCCGATCACCTGCTGGCGGTAGATGCCGAGGTTCTGCCGCGTCTTGTTGGGACCGCGCGTCACCGTCAGGCCCCAGGTGACCAGCGGTCCGGCATCGCCGGGCCAGCAGGTTTGCACCGGCAGGCGCGCAAGATCGACGTCTTTGCCCTCCCACAGGACGTCCTGGCAGACGGGAGCACGCACAAGTTTCGGTGACATCGACAACACCTGCCGCAGCAGCGGCAGCTTGTCCCAGGCATCCTTCAGGCCTTTCGGCGGCTCGGGCTCCTTCAGCTGCGCCAGCAGCTGGCCCAGTTCACGCAGCGCGGCCACCGAATCGCGGCCCATGCCGCGCGCGACGCGTTGCGGCGTGCCGAACAGGTTGCCGAGTACCGGCATTCCGTGGCCCTTCGGTTTTTCGAACAGCAGGGCCGGGCCGCCGGCCTTCAGCACGCGGTCGCAGATCTCGGTCATTTCCAGTTTCGGATCGACCTCGACGCCGATGCGTTTCAGATCGCCGTCGCGTTCAAGGCCGGTGATGAAATCGCGCAGGTCGCGGTAACTCATCGCAGCACCCGCAGGTTCAACGCGAGGTCGGCGGCAAGTCCGATGAAAATCGCGCAGCCCACCCAGTTGTTGTGCAGAAAGGCCTTGAAACAGCCTTCGCGCGTCCGGGTGCGGATGAGGCCGTACTGATGGATCACCAGTCCCGCGGCAATCACCAGCCCGCAGAAATAGAGGATGTCGCGCATCTGCCACCAGCCGATCCAGGCCATCAGGCCGAGGAAGGCCGCATGGCAGGCCATCACCGCCGACACGTCATGACGGCCGAACAGGATCGCCGAGGACTTGACGCCGATCCTGCGGTCATCGTCGCGATCGACCATCGCGTAGGCGGTGTCGTAGGCGATCGCCCAGAACATCGTTGCCAGCAGCAGCAGCCAGGCCACCTTCGGCAGGGCATTCCATTCCGCGGCATAGGCCATCGGGATGCCGAAACCGAAAGCCACCCCGAGCCAGGCCTGGGGCAGCGGAAATACGCGCTTGACGAAGGGATAAATCACCGCGATCGCTGCCGCGGCGAATGCGAGTTTGAGGGTCAGCGGATTGAGCAGCAGCACCAGCACGAAAGCCAGCAGCAGCAGCACACCGGCCAGCGCCAGCGCCTCGTTCGGCGCAATCACGCCGGCGGCCAGCGGCCGGTTGCGGGTGCGCTCGACATGCGGATCGAAGTGGCGGTCGGCGTAATCGTTGATCACGCAACCGGCCGAACGCATCAGCACGGTGCCGGTGACAAAGATCAGCAGGATGTCGGGCTGCGGCAGGCCGCCGGCGGCGAACCACAGCCCCCACAGCGTCGGCCACAGCAGCAGCAGGATGCCGATGGGCTTGTCGAGCCGCATCAGCTGCTCGTAGGCGTTCAGTCGCTGCTTGAGCGTCAGGGTCACAGATCGAGTACCGCGGGCAGGAATACTTCGCTGACCAGTATAGGCGATTTGCCCGCGGCAAATATCGAGCGCCGCGCCCACAGCGCGGACGGCGGACGCTTCAACCGCGCCGCGGCACGGCGGTACAGCGGATGGCCGCTGCCGAGTTTTTTCTGGCGCAGCGGAAACCGCGCGATGCGCGGGTCGGCGAACAGCGCCGCGCCCAGCGGCCGGTTGCCCAGCACCGACACCCCGCGCCAGGCGCCGCGCAGCGACGCGGCATCGAACACCGTATGCGCGAACACCAGCGGCGTCGCGCCGCGCAGCAGCAGCACCTCGCGCACGATGACCTGCGATGTCCGGCCCGCGAACAGGAAAACCTCGTCGGCATTGGGCCGGCGGCGCCCCTGGAACAGCACCTTCACGGTGATGCTGCCGGCATGCCCCTGCAGCCGCGCCGTCAGCGAACCGCGGTCGGTCAGCCAGCGGCGCAGCCGGCCGGCGGCGACCGGCGCGGCGCACCACAGGAAATCTCGGGGAATGGAATTCACGGCGGAAATGTCTGAATGGCTGATTATCGCATCTTCATTCCACGGCACCGGACCGCCTGCATCACACCTTCAGGTATTCGTTGCGCCCGCCGAGCCAGCGCGCGAGATGCGCTTTCGCCGAATCCGGCTGTTCGCGCAGCAAATGCTCCGCCGCATCACGCGCCGCGTCGAGCAGATCGAGGTCGACCGCAAGATCGGCGAAACGCAGCATCGGCACCCCGCTCTGCCTCGCGCCGAGCAGCTCGCCGGGACCGCGAAGGTTCAGGTCCTGGCGCGCGATCTCGAAACCGTCGGTCTGTTCATAAATCACCTTCAGCCGCTCCTTCGCCAGCGGCGACAGCGGCGCCTGGTAGAGCAGCACGCAGGTGCTCTCGGCGGCGCCACGCCCGACACGGCCGCGCAACTGGTGCAACTGCGACAATCCCATGCGTTCAGCGTGCTCGATCACCATCAGCGAGGCATTGGGCACGTCGACGCCGACCTCGATCACCGTGGTCGCCACCAGCAGTTGCACATCGCCCGCCTTGAACGAGGCCATCACCGCCTGTTTTTCTGCGACCTTCATGCGGCCGTGCACCAGGCCTACACGCAATTCGGGAAAGGTCTGCTGCAGATGGGCATGGGTGTCGAGCGCGGTCTGCAGCTGCAGCTTTTCGGACTCCTCGATCAGCGGGCAGACCCAGTAGGCCTGGCGCCCGGCGATGCAGGCGTCGCGCACGCGCTGGATCACTTCGTCGCGGCGCTCCTCGGACACCAGCCGCGTCGCCACCGGCGTGCGTCCGGGCGGCAACTCGTCGATCACCGACACGTCGAGATCGGCGTAATAACTCATCGCCAGCGTGCGCGGGATCGGCGTCGCACTCATCATCAACTGGTGCGGCTGCAGCCCTTTCGTCGACTGCGTGCCCTTCTGGCGCAATGCAAGCCGCTGGTGCACGCCGAACCGGTGCTGCTCGTCGATGATCGCCAGCCCCAGCCGCTTGAACACCACGGCGTCTTCGAACAGGGCATGGGTGCCGACGACAACCTGCGCCTCCCCTCCGGATACATTTATAAGTTCTTGTTTTTTAACACTATTTTTTATTCCACCGGACAGCCAGGCGACACGGATACCGAGCGGCTCCAGCCAGTCGGCAAACTTGCGGTAATGCTGCTCGGCAAGGATTTCGGTGGGCGCCATCACCGCCGCCTGATAACCGTTTTCGACGCATTGCAGCGCCGCGAGCGCGGCAACCACGGTCTTGCCGCTGCCGACATCGCCCTGCAGCAGGCGCTGCATCGGATGCGCCTGGCCGAGGTCGTCGCGGATCTGTGCCAGCACCGTGTTCTGCGCGCGGGTCAGCCGGAACGGCAGGCGCTTCAACAGCGCATCGACCAGTTGCCCGCGCACGGCAAGAACCGGCGCACCGGCCGCGCGTCGCCGCCGGTAATGCACCCGCATCGACAGCTGCTGCGCCAGCAGCTCGTCGAATTTCATGCGCCGCCAGGCCGGATGCACGCGCCCCTGCAGCGCAGCCTGCGCGACATCGGGCGGCGGGTTGTGCAGCAGGCGCACCGCGGATTCGAAACCCGGCAGGCCGAGTCCGTCGAGCAGCGCCTGCGGCAACGTTTCGCCCAGCGGCTCGTCGGCGAGCGCGCGCGCGATCATCCGCCGCAGGCTGTCCTGGCCCAGGCCCGCGGTGGTCGGATACACCGGCGTCAGCGCCTGTGCCACTGCCGCGCCGGGGTCCATCACGCGATAACGCGGATGCACCATCTCCGGCCCGAAATGGCCGATGCGCAGGACGCCATAAACACGCACATGGTTGCCGACCGCCAGCGTCTTCACCTGGCTGCCGTAGAAATTGAGGAAACGCAGCGTCAGTTCGCCACTGCCGTCGCTGATGCGGCAGACCAGCTGGCGCCGGGGCCGGTACTTGATGTCGCAGTCGATGACCTCGCCCTGCACCAGCAGCTCGGCGCCGGGCAATGCCTCACCGAGGGGACAGAGCCGCGTTTCGTCGTCGTAACGCAGCGGCAGGTGCAGCACCAGGTCGAAACGGCGGCGGATGCCGAGTTTCGCCAGCTTGTCGGCGGTGGCGCCGCCGATGCCGGGCAGCGCCGGCTTCGCGGCGGCGGCCGGACGGCGCGGAGGTGCCGCGGGTCTGCGTCCCTCAGCCGCCACGCCGGCGCATCCTCAGCCGAGGTGCATCACGGCATCGACTTCGACCAGCGCGTTGCGCGGCAGGCTGGCGACACCAATCGCGGCGCGCGCCGGATAGGGCTCGCGGAAGTACGTCGCCATGATTTCGTTGACCTTCGCGAAATGGCCAAGATCAGTGAGGTACACATTCACCTTGACGCAGTCGTCGAGGCTGCCACCGGCGGCGGCCGCGACCGCCTTCAGGTTGTCGAACACGCGGCGGATCTGCGCGTCGATGCCCTCGACCATCTGCATCGTCACCGGATCGAGGCCGATCTGGCCCGAAAGATAAATGGTGTCGCCGCAGCGCACGGCCTGGGAATAGGTGCCGATGGCCTGCGGTGCGGCTTTCGTGTGTACCGGCTGTCTTGTCATGGGAGCTCCAGCATTGTCATTTCGGCAACTGCGCTGTCTTGCTGCGCAGTACCGCGGATTTTAAAGCGGGATAAGCGCTCAGGACGGCAGGTTCAGCACATATTTGGCGAGGATGTTGCGCTGGATCTCGTTGGAGCCGCCGTAGATCGTGCCGGGACGGGAGTTGTAGAACGGCGACAGCACGTCGACATTTTCCCCGCCGATCGCCACCTCGCCCTCGACCGCGCCGTATTCGCCGGCAGCCTCGATCAGCAGCTCGGACAGGCGCTGGTAGGTGTCCATCGACCACACCTTGAGCATCGACACATCGGGGCCCAGCGCCTCGCCGCGGCGCACCTTGTCGACATAACGGCGATAAAGCGAACCGAGGTCGGCGAGGTCGAGCTGCAGCTGCGTCAGGCGCTCGACGAAAGCCGGGTCGGCCATCAGGCCGCGCGCCTGCGCCAGCGTCTCGAGCTTCTCCATCGCCTGCAGCGGCCGCCGCGGGCTGCCGATGTTCAGGCGCTCGAAACCGAGCAGTCCCTTGGCAATGGTCCAGCCCTTGTGCAGTTCGCCGACGAGATTGTGTTTCGGCGTGCGCACGTTGTCGAAAAATACCTGGCAGAACTCCTCGTGCCCGGCGATGTTGCGGATGGTGCGCAGCGTGATGCCCGGCGTCTTCATGTCGACCAGGAAAAAGCTGATGCCCTCCTGTTTTTTCTTCGCTGCCTTGTCGGTGCGCGCCAGCACGTAGATGTGCGTCGCGTCATGCGCCATCGAGGTCCAGATCTTGCTGCCGTTGATGACGTAATCGTCCCCGTCGGGCACCGCCTCGGTGCGCAGGCTGGCGAGGTCGGAACCGGCATTCGGCTCGGAGTACCCCTGGCACCAGATCGCCTCGCCGGCGATGATTTTGGGCAGGAAGTACGCGCGCTGGGCATCGTTGCCGAAACGGATCAGCGTCGGCCCGACCATGGTCAGTCCCTGGTCGGGCATGCGGCCGACGCCGGCGCGTTCGGTTTCCTCGTAATAGATCAGCAGCTTCGCCGGCGTCAGGCCCATGCCGCCGTGTTCGCGCGGCCAGTTCGGCGCGATCCAGCCTTTTTTCGACAGCTTCAGGTACCAGTCGCGGCATTCATGCCAGCGCATGCGCCGCGGCAGGAATTTGTATTCTTCCGGAAATTCGTTCTCGAAAAAGGCGCGGACCTCCTTGCGGAAATCCTCGTCGCTCAGCGCGTTCCA
Source organism: Burkholderiales bacterium (assembly GCA_022843705.1). Classification (GTDB taxonomy): domain Bacteria; phylum Pseudomonadota; class Gammaproteobacteria; order Burkholderiales; family SG8-41. Next base: position 41,245 of record JALHND010000004.1, on the reverse strand, counting down.
GTCGCTCATGCGGCCTCCCGGGCGGCGGGCGCCGAAAGCCGCGCATAACGCGCGCGATGAGCGCGGCCGTTGCCGAGCCAGGCCGACAGTGTCATCGCGCGTTTGGCATACAGCCCGACATCGCAGTCCTCGGTGAAGCCGATCGCGCCATGGAACTGGATCGCGGCGCGGGTGATCGCCAGCGCGGCCTCGGCACAGCGCGACTTGGCGCGGCTCGCGGCCCGCGCGCGTGCCGCCGGATCGGGGCCGGCATCCAGTTCGGCGACCACTTCACGCAACACGGCGTCGGCCAGTTCCTGCTGGATGTGCAGGTCAACTGCGCGGTGCTGCAAGGCCTGGAAACTGCCGATGGGTTTGCCGAACTGCACCCGCGTCTTCATGTAATCAAGGCTCATTTCATGCGCCCGCTTCATCACGCCGCAGAGTTCGGCGGCCGTCACCGTCGCTGCATGGTCCAGCGCGCGGTCGAGCGCAGCACGCGCTGCGGCACCCGAAGCCAGCAGATGTTCGCGCGGCACCACGACGTCGCGCAGCGCAAGGCGGCCATAACTGCGGCCGTCGGCGAGCGGCTGCGCGGCCGTGCTGCAGCCGCCGGCATCGCGCGGAATCCACAGCAGCTGCAGTTCGCCGCCGGCCAGCGCGCTGACGACATAACCGTCGGCCGCAGCGGCGCCGACCACAAAACTTTTTTCGCCGCTGACGCGGAAGCCGCCCTCGAAGGGCATCGCTGTTGTTGCCAGTTGCAGTCCGCCGAAATCATCAGGCTGTTCCTGCCAGGCCAGCACCGGCAGGCGCGAACCGGCGGCCAGGCCGGCCAGCAATTCTTCGCGCAGCGGTGATGCGGCAGCGCCTTCCAGCGTCCGCGCCGCCAGCACGGCAACGGCAGTATAAGGTTCCGGCGTCAGTGCGCGGCCGAGACCCTCGGCAACAATCGCCGCCTCGGCGAGGCCCAGACCCAATCCGCCGCAGGATTCCGGCACCAGCACGCCGAGCCAGCCCAGTTCGGCCAGCTGGCGCCACTGCGCGGCATCGAATTCGGCGCGGCCCTGTGCCAGCGCGCGCACCCGCGGCAGATCCGCGCCGTGCTGCACAAAATCGCCGACGCTCTGCGCCAGCAACGCCCCATGATCCATGCCGTGTTCATTCATCGTGCTTGCCTGTCCGAAGGGAGATATGTTTTAAGTATTTGATTTTATTGAATATTTTTATAGAGGGCCTGCGTCCGGATAGCTTACCGAATCGCAGTCGCTGCGGCTACGGTCTGCAACACCATGCGAAACCGGCACGCAGGCCGTCGAAGTACCGCACAATCCCGCTTTTTATTTCCCCTTACGGAAACCATGACCTCACAAGCAGAATCCCCGAATACGCGCGCCAAGCTGGCCGCGAGCATCGAAGCGCCCCATGCGCAAAGCCTGATCATCGCGCTGATCCTGGTCAATGCCGTGATCCTCGGCCTCGAAACCAGCCCGACCGTGATGGCCAACTGGGGCGGACTGCTGATGCGGCTCGACCAGGCCATCCTCGCGGTGTTCGTGATCGAACTGGTGATCCGCCTTTTCGCCCATGGCTGGCGCTTTTTCCGCGATCCGTGGAGCGTGTTTGATTTCATCGTCATCGCCATCGCGCTGCTGCCGGCCACCGGCCCCTTCGCGGTGCTGCGCGCCCTGCGGGTGCTGAGGGTGCTGCGCCTGCTGACCATGGTACCCAACATGCGGCGCGTGGTCGGCGGACTGCTGGCGGCGATTCCGGGGCTCGCCTCGGTGTTCGGCATCCTGTCGATCATTTTTTATGTCGCGTCGGTGATCGCCACCAAACTCTTCGGGGCCCAGTTTCCGGAATGGTTCGGCACCCTGGGCAGCAGCGCCTACACCCTGTTCCAGGTGATGACGCTGGAGAGCTGGTCGATGGGCATCGCGAGGCCGGTGATCGAGGCGTTTCCGCAGGCCTGGATATTCTTCGTGCTGTTCATCCTGATCTCGACCTTCACCATGCTCAACCTGTTCATCGCGGTGATCGTCAACGCGATCCAGGCCGAACACGAGGTCGAGATCAAGGACAAAAACGCAGCGCCAACGCCGGAAGCCGCACTGCACGAAGAAATCCGCGCCATGCGGATCGAGCTGCAGGAACTGCGTCACGCGCTGGAGAGCCGGTCCGCCCGATAATCCCCGAAACACCGTCAGACCCGGCCCATGGCCCGAAACAAACGCCTGCGCGGGCTGCTGCCCACGCGGGAGAAACTCGAGAATAACCGCTGGCTGCGCTGGCTCGCGCCGTGGCTGGGGCATCCGCGCCTGTGGCAATGGTCGCGCCGCGGCGTTGCACTCGGCGTCGCGCTCGGCATTTTTTTCGGTCTGCTGATTCCGCTGGCGCAGATTCCGCTGACTGCGGCGGCAGCCATCATCCTGCGCGCCAACCTGCCGGCAGCAGCGGCGAGCACACTGGTGACCAATCCCGTGACCTTCGGCCCGGTTTATTTCGCCGCCTACAAACTCGGCAGCTGGATCACCGGCGACACTACGCTGCCGCCGTCCGGAGATTCACTGCCTGTGGAGGACGGCGCCGAAGACAGGACGCTGCTCGAGCGCATCAAGGCACTGGGCAAGCCGCTGCTCACCGGGCTTGCGGTGATGGCCTTTTCAATCGGTATGCTGACCTACTTTGTCATTGACTGGCTGTGGCGCTGGCGGACTGCACGCCGCTGGCGCCGGCGCAGCCTCCGGCAAGTGCCGCGGCGGCGGCAGGAGCGGCCATAAAAAAGCCGGCGCATGCGCCGGCTTTTTTGTTTTGGTGGAGTGGAGGAGGATCGAACTCCCGACCTTCGCATTGCGAACGCGACGCTCTCCCAGCTGAGCTACCACCCCTAAAAGAGGGGCGGATTTTACCCGCTTGCCGTGCAGGCGGCAAATCAGCCTGCCGCCGCGGGGCGGGCAGATATAATCGGCCGGATTCCGGAACAACGAAGCCCGCCATGGATATCAAACCGCCCTACGGTTACCAGGAAATCGTCCCGCTCAGCAAGACCCACCGGGTGCTGCTGCCCGGGGAAAGGCGGCTGCCGGTGTTGTTCCGCAACCTCACTGCACTGCCCCTGTCCTTCGCCGAACTGGCAGTGGCCGTGCGCGATTACCCGATCACCTTCATTTCCGGGGACGGCGGCGCCAGCTTTGTCGCGATGGCCATCCTCGGCGTCGAACCGCAGCAGAATCTTTTCGTCACCGCGGACGACACCTGGGATGCGCAGGCCTACCTGCCCGCCTACGTGCGCCGTTACCCCTTCTGCATGACCCGCGTCACCGTCGACGGGCAGGAACAGGCGGAGCGTGTCGCCTGCGTCGAGAAACGCGCGTTGAAAGCCAGGGGCGAAGCACTGTACGACGACAAGGGTGAAGCCCTGCCGGTGTGGCAGCGACTGAGCAAGCTGCTGTTCGAATTCGAGGCGGATCTCGCGCGCACCGAGGAGATGTGCCGCACGCTGAAGGACCTCCAGCTGCTGGAGCCGTTTTCGGCGCAGGCGGCGCCGACCGGTGAATCACCGATCACGCTGACCGGCATGCACCGCGTGTCGGAAACAAAGCTGCAGGCCCTGCCGGGAGACCGGCTGCAGCAGCTGGCACAGAACGGCATGCTGTCCCGCATCTATGCCCACCTGCTGTCGCTGGACAACTTCCAGCGCCTGCTCGACCGCCGCGCCGCGCGACGGGCGGGGGACGGCCAGGGCCGGAAAGTCGATCCCAAGAAACTGAATTAGGCCGGCGGGCGTTTCCACGCCCAGGCCAGCAGCCCGGCCCCTGCAAGCACCATCGGCAGCGACAGCCACTGACCCATGGTCAGTCCCAGCGCCAGGAAACCGAGGAAGCTGTCGGGTTCGCGGGTGTATTCAACGCCGAAGCGGAACACGCCGTAACCGATCAGGAACAGCGCCGAGGCCGCGCCGCGGGGGCGTGGCTTCAGCGTGAACCACCACAGGATCACGAACAGCACGACGCCTTCCAGCGCAAATTCGTAGAGCTGGGACGGGTGGCGCGCCACGCCATCGACGTTCGGAAACACCATCGCCCAGGGCACTTCGGCCGGACGCCCCCACAGTTCGGCATTGATGAAATTGCCCATCCGCCCGGCGGCCAGCCCCAGCGGCACCAGCGGCGCGATGAAGTCGGTGATCTGCAGCCAGTCGCGGCGGCGGCTGCGCGCAAACAAAATCATCGCGATCACCACGCCGAGGAAGCCGCCGTGGAAGGACATGCCGCCCTCCCAGACGTAGAACACCTTCCACGGCGCCGCGAGATAGTCGCCAAACTTGTAGAACAGCACGTAACCGAGCCGGCCGCCGAGTATGGTGCCGACGATGCCGTAGAACAACACGTCGTCGAGGTCATTGCGCACCCAGCCGCCGCCCGGGTTGCGGTCGATGCGGTAACGGCCGACCAGCCAGATCAGCGCGAAGCCGAGCAGGTACATCAGGCCGTACCAGCGCAGGGCCACGGGCCCGAGCTGCAGGGCAATCGGGTCAAACTGGGGATGAACGAACATGGGGAAGGCGGGAGGATGCGATAAAATATTGCGCTCATTATACGTGGCCCGCCCGGCCGCCATCACCGGATGGCCGCCGCCGGCCCAACGGAGAACAACCATGCCGCTCAACAAACGCAGCCAGCTGATCACCGCCGGCGTCGCCCGCTCGCCCAACCGCGCGATGCTGCGCGCCGTCGGTTTCGGCGACGGCGACTTCGACAAACCCATCGTCGGCGTCGCCAACGGCCACTCGACGATGAACCCCTGCAATGCCGGCATCCAGCCGCTGGTCGACCGCGCAATCGCCGAATTGAAGTCCGCCGGCGCGATGCCGCAGGTCTTCGGCGTGCCGACCATCACCGACGGCATCGGCATGGGCACCGAGGCGATGAAATACTCGCTGGTGTCGCGCGAAGTCATCGCCGACTGCATCGAGACCGCGGTCAACGGCCAGGCCATGGACGGCGTGCTGGTCTGCGGCGGCTGCGACAAGAACATGCCCGGCGGCATGATCGCGATGCTGCGCATGAACGTGCCCGGCATCTACGTCTACGCCGGCACCATCAAGCCGGGCCGCTGGAAGGGCCAGGACCTGACCATCGTCAGCGCCTTCGAGGCGGTAGGCTCCTACGCCGCCGGCAAGATGAGCGACGAGGATTTCATCGGCATCGAGAAAAACGCCTGTCCCTCGGTCGGCGCCTGTGGCGGCATGTACACCGCGAACACGATGTCCTCGTCCTTCGAAGCGCTGGGCATGAGCGTGCTCGGTTCCTCGCAGATGGCCTCGCCCGACCCGGAAAAGGCCGACTCCGCCGCCGAATCGGCGCGCGTGCTGGTCAACGCGATCAAACAGGACATCAAGCCGCGCGACATCGTCACCCGCAAGTCGATCGAAAACGCGGTGGCGCTGATCATGGCCACCGGCGGCTCGACCAACGCGGTGCTGCACTACCTCGCGATCGCCCACGCGGCGCAGGTCAAATGGACCATCGACGACTTCGAGCGCGTGCGCAAGAAGGTGCCGGTGCTCTGCGACCTCAAGCCTTCGGGGCGTTATGTCGCGGTCGATTTCCACCGCGCCGGCGGTGTGCCGCAGGTGCTGAAGATGTTGCTGAAACAAGGCCTGCTCCACGGCGACTGCCTGACCATCACCGGCAAAACGCTGGCGCAGGAACTGAAAAACGTGCCCGACACGCCGCGTGCCGACCAGGACGTGATCCGGCCGTGGTCCAACCCGATGTACAAACAGGGCCATCTCGCGATCCTCAAGGGCAACCTTGCCCCCGAAGGCTGCGTCGCCAAGATCACCGGTCTGAAATCACCGAAGATCACCGGCCCCGCCCGCGTCTTCGATTCCGAAGTGGCCTGCATGAAGGCGATCATGGCGAAGAAGATCAAGGCCGGCGACGTCGTCGTCATCCGCTACGAAGGACCGAAGGGCGGTCCCGGCATGCAGGAGATGCTGGCGCCCACCGGCGCGCTGATCGGCCAGGGTCTTGGCGAATCGGTCGGACTGATCACCGACGGCCGTTTCTCCGGCGGCACCTGGGGCATGGTCGTCGGCCACGTCGCGCCGGAGGCCTTCGAGGGGGGGCCGATCGCGCTGGTCAAGGAAGGCGATTCGATCACCATCGACGCCATCAAGCGGCTGATCCAGCTCAACGTCCCGGCGAAGGAGCTCGCGGCGCGCAGGAAAAAATGGAAACAGCCGAAGCCGCGTTACACCCGCGGCGCGCTGGCCAAGTTCGCGCGGCTGGTTTCCACCGCCAGCAAGGGCGCGGTCACCGACTGATCGCGCAGGAGCCCGAGGCGCAGGACCATGGCGGACACCCTGATTTACGTCCATCACTCGATCAGCTGCGCCCCGCGGACCTTTGCCACGGTGGCCGATGAACTTGGCCGCCTTCACTGGGCCGGGCGCGGCGGCGCGCTGTTTGGCGTCTGGCGCTCGCAAATCGGTTGCCCCCGTGACGAACTGAACGCGATCACCGTCTGGCCTTCGGCCGGCGATGCCGGCATCGCCGAAGAACTGATGCGCGGCGTGGAAAACCTGCGCCAGATCCGCAGCCGTCCGATGCGGGCGACGCTGCGCCCCGAATCGCCGCAGCCGCCGCGGCGCCAGGGCAACTACGCCTTCCGCTGGTTCGAACTGCCGGACGCGCACTGGACGGAGTTCCTGTCGCTGTGCGCGGCCGCCTGGCCGGGATTCGAAGCCGCCTACGACTCACAGGTCATAGGCCTGTGGCGCTGCGTCGACGATAAACCCGGACGCGCGAGCGCGCTGATGATCACCCGCCGGCCCGACCTCGCAATGTGGGAGCGCTCCAAGATACCCGCGGGTGAAGCAGAGAACGAAGTGCGCCGCCAGCTGAGCCGGCGCTACGATCTCTGCGACGCCACCTGGGTCTACACCACCACCCTGCTCCAGGCCGAAGACCGCGCCGACACCGTGCGCTGGACCTGAGTACGCAGCGTGCAGCATCCGCGACGCCGTGGCATGGCTGCGCTGCGTCGGCAATGCAGGTAAACTGCAGGCCAGGCCGGAGCGGATCGCGCCAGTGATCCGCTCCGGCCGAGCGGCGACCTCAAACAAAACCGGAACCACACAACAAGATATTCCGTCGCCCGGGGGTAATGCCTGAGATTCCGTGTCAACCTCACAAGGAGCTACCCTATGAACCGTTTTAACCGCGCCATCGCCCGCCTGCTTGTTGTCTGCACTTTTGCGCTCGGATTGCCGCTGCCTGCGTCGGCGGATATCGTCACCACCGACCAGATCTATGCCAGCTCCGAACGCGAGCGCGTCCGCAGTTTTCTGGAGCGGGAGGATGTGCGTTCACAGCTGCAGTCCTTCGGTGTTGATGCCGAAGCGGCAAAGGCGCGCGTCGACGCGTTGTCGGACCAGGAGGTCGGGGAGCTTGCAGGGCGCATCGACCAACTGCCCGCCGGCGCCGGCATTGTCGGCGTGCTGTTCGCCGTCTTCATCATCCTGCTGGTCACCGACATTCTCGGCCTGACCAAGGTCTTCCCGTTCACGCGGTCCGTCCGCTAGACGGTGTTGCGCAGTCTCAGGACACCCGCGATCACGGGTGTCCTGCTCCTGTCGATTCTGCTTGCAGGATGTGCGGCTCCCCAGGTCCGGACACTGCTCGAACATCCGCCGGCAGCGCTGCCGCCGCAGGCTGAACTCGTCGCGGTACCGTTTTTTCCGCAGCAGGACTATCAATGCGGGCCGGCCGCACTGGCCACGGCATTGACGCATGCGGGTGTGCCGGTGTCCCCTGAGACCCTGGTGTCGCAGGTCTACCTGCCGGCACGCGAAGGCTCGCTGCAGGCCGAGATGCTCGCCGCAACCCGGCGCCAGGGCCTGCTGGCGTATCCGCTGGCGCCCCGGCTGCAGGACCTGCTGCTGGAAGTTGCCGCCGGCAATCCGGTCATCGTGCTGCAGAACCTTTCCCTGGCATTTGCGCCGGTCTGGCATTACGCCGTGGTCGTGGGTTACGACCGCGAACGCGGGGAAATCATCCTGCGTTCAGGCACCACACGCCGGCTGGCCATGTCGCTGTCGACTTTTGAACGCACCTGGGCACGCAGCAGGCACTGGGCCATGGTCGTGCTGCAGCCCGACCGGCTGGCGGCCACCGCAACCGAAGCGGAGCATGTCGCCGCGGCCGCAGCACTGGAGCGCAGTTCCCCCGCCGCCGCACAACGCGCATACGCAAGCGCACTCCTGCGCTGGCCGGCAAACCTCATTGCGCGCCTGGGTCTCGGCAATGCCGCCTACGCACAAGGGCGGCTGGCCGAAGCGGAAACGGCCTACCATGAGGCCACCCTGCAACATCCGCAGGCCGGGGATGCCTGGAACAATCTGGCACAGGTCCGTTTCGAGCTGGGCCGAAAGAGCGAGGCGCTGGCGGCCGCGCAGCGGGCCGTGGCGCTGGGCGGCCCGCGCGCTGCGCTCTACCGGAAAACCCTGGACAGCATCAGCGGTTCAAACTGAACCGGGCCGTCACGCGGCAGCGAGCGCCTGCTCGAGGTCGGCGATGATGTCGTCGATGTGCTCGATGCCGATCGACAGGCGCACCATGTCCTCGCTGACGCCGGCGCTCGCCAGTTCCTGCGGCGACAGCTGGCGGTGGGTGGTGCTCGCAGGGTGGCAGGCCAGCGACTTCGCGTCGCCGATGTTGACCAGTCGCGTCACCAGTTTCAGCGCGTCGATGAAACGCGCCCCGCCGGCGCTGCCGGACTTGATGCCGAAGCTGAGAATGCCCGAGGCGCGCCCCCCCATGTATTTGTCGACCAGCGGCTTGTCCGGGTGGTCGGGCAGGCCGGCATAACGCACCCAGCCCACTTTCGCATGGCCCTGCAGGTGACGGGCGACGGCCTGCGCGTTGTCGCAGATGCGGTCCATGCGCACTGCCAGGGTTTCGATGCCCTGCAGGATCAGGAAGGCATTGAACGGCGACAGCGCGGCGCCCATGTTGCGCAGGGGAACCACGCGGGCGCGGCCGATGTAGGCTGCGGCGCCCAGCGCCTCGGTATAGACCACGCCGTGGTAGGACACGTCGGGCTCGTTGAGCCGGCGGAACTTCTGCTTGTGCCCGGCCCAGGGAAAGTTGCCGGAGTCGACGATCGCGCCGCCGATGGAATTGCCGTGGCCGCCGAGATACTTGGTCAGCGAATGCACGACGATGTCGGCGCCATGCTCGAAAGGCCGGCACAGATAGGGCGTCGGCACGGTGTTGTCGACGATTACCGGCACACCGCGCTCGTGGGCGATTTTCGCGAGTTCGCCGAAGTCGACGACATTGCCCAGCGGATTGCCCACCGATTCGCAGAACACCGCCTTGGTCTTGCCGTCGATCAGTTTCTGCCAGGCCCTGGGTTCGCGGTAATCGGCAAAGCGCACCTCGATGCCGTACTGCGGAAAGGTGTGCGCAAACAGGTTGTAGGTGCCGCCGTAGAGCGCGCTCGAGGTGACGATATTGTCGCCGGCCTCGGCAATGGTCATGATCGCGTAGGTGATCGCGGCCATGCCCGAGGCCAGGCCCAGTCCGGCAATGCCGCCCTCCATTTCGGCGACGCGCTTTTCGAGCACGTCGGTGGTCGGGTTCATGATTCGGGTATAGATGTTGCCCTGGACCTTGAGGTCGAACAGGTCGGCAGCATGCTGGGTGCTGTCGAAGGCATATGAGGTTGTCTGGTAGACCGGAACAGCGACCGCTTTGGTGGTCGGATCAGGCTGGTAGCCGCCATGTACTGCAATGGTGTCGATTTTCATCTGTCCTCCGGGATATGCAGGGATTCAATGTGATGATGGAAGTATAAGCAGGTCCGCGCCGGGGTATCTCGACCATTCATAGAATATTTAATAAAAACAAATACTTATATATAATTTTCCAAGACCCGCAGCCCCAGGAGGCAAAGGCCCGGCGCGTTTCCGGCGAGGCCATGCTTCGGCTACAATCGCCGCTCATTTTCCAGAGCCGATCGCCAAGGAGTGTTCATGAAACTGGTTTATGCCGCATCCATCGTACTGGGTGTCCTGTCCGCAGGCAGCGTCGCTGCCACGGAAAAACTCGCGCAGTCCAGCGGCTGCATGACCTGCCATGCGATGGATCGCAAGGCCATCGGTCCCGGCTACAAGGAAATCGCCGCCAAATACCGCAACGACAAGGGCGCCGAAGCCAAGCTGATCCAGAAAGTGAAGGCCGGCGGTTCCGGCGTCTGGGGACCGGCACCGATGCCGCCCAACGCGCACGTCAAGGAAGAAGACATCAAGTCCATGGTGCAGTGGATACTGACGCTGAAATGACGCGTCCCCGCTTCCTGAAAAGCCGGCCACTCGCCGGCTTTTTTCATGACTGTCACCGGCGCTGAAATTGACATTGCCGGGCCTGCTCCGGATAATCAATAAATCCCTTTCAGTAACAATGGGTTAAATACTGAAACCGCGATCTGCCCTGAGCCGCGGACCGATTGCCCCACCGACCCCTCGAATTGGAGCTCCCATGCCGATGCACAAGTCACGCCATGCCCTAGCCGCCCTTTTGGCCGCCACCCTGATCACCGCTTGCGGCCAGGAAGCGCCGCCGCCCGCGCCCAAGGCCGAAGCGCCGAAACCGCCGGAAGTGATGACCGTGAAAATCGGCTCGGCTTCGCCGCTGACCGGACCGCAGGCGCACATCGGCATCGACATCCGCAACGGCGTGCAACTGGCGATCGAGGATCTCAATGCACAGGGTGTCGAAATCGGCGGCAGGAAAGTGAAGTTCGAAATGGTTGCCGAGGATGACGAAGCCAATCCGACCAAGGCAACCACGGTGGCGCAGAAACTGGTGGATGCAAAAGTTGCCGCGGTGGTGGGGCATTTCAATTCCGGCGCGTCGATCCCCGCCTCCAAGGTCTACGCCGACGGCGGTGTGCCGCAGATATCCCCCTCGTCGACCAACCCCGACTACACACTGAAGGGTTTCAAGACCACTTTCCGGGTTGTCGCCCACGACGGCCAGCAGGGGCCGACGCTGGCACGCTTCGCCATCAACAATCTCAAGGCGAAAAACATCGCGGTGATCGACGACAGCACCGCCTACGGCCAGGGCCTCGCCGACAACTTCGAGACGACGGTGAAATCGCTGGGCGGCAAGATCGTTGCCCGCGAGCACACCACCGACAAGGACACCGACTTCAAGGCGATCCTGACCAAGATCAAGGGCCGCAAGCCGGACCTGATCATGTTCGGCGGCATCGACCCGCAGGCGGGACCGATGATCAAGCAGATGAAGGACCTCGGCATCAAGGCCGGCTTCATCGGCGGTGACGGCATGCAGACGCCCAACTTCATCAAACTCGCGGGTGATGCCGCGGAAGGCGCAATGGCGTCGATCCCGGGATTGCCCAAGGACCAGATGCCCGGCGGCAAGACCTTCCTCGACAAGTACAAGGCAAAGTTCAACCAGGAAGTCGAGCTGTTCGCGCCGATGGGCTACGACGCGGTGTTCGTGTTCGTCGAAGCCATGAAGCGCGCCGGCTCGGCCGACCCGGCGAAATTCCTGCCCGAAGTCGGCAAGACCGATTACCAGGGCGTCATCGGCCCGATCGCCTTCGACGAAAAAGGCGACCTCAAGAACGGCCCGATCACCATTTACGTGGTCAAGGGCGGCAAGTGGGAACCGCTGGAGGTGGTCAAGCCCGACGCTGCAGGCGCGCCGGCAAAAGAAGCGGCAACCGAGAAGAAATAACCCGCGAATAACGGCACAACGGCACCCTCCAGGGTGCCGTTGCCGTCTCTGCCGATGGAAATTTTCGCCCAACAAATCGTCAATGGCCTGGTGCTGGGCAGCATCTACGCGCTGGTCGCGCTCGGCTACACGATGGTCTACGGCATCCTCGGCCTGATCAACTTCGCCCACGGCGACATCACGATGATCGGCGCGCTGGTGTCGCTGACGCTGCTGCAGCTGCTGGCGGCCGCGGGCCTGCCGGCGCCGGTGGTGCTGGGGCTGGCCGCCTGCGGGGCGATGCTGGTCTGCGCGGTGCTCGGGCTGTCGATCGAGCGCGCGGCCTACCGCCCGCTGCGCCGCGCACCGCGGCTGGCGCCGCTGATCACCGCCATCGGTGTGTCGATCCTGCTGCAGTATTCGGCCGCGCTGATCTGGGGCAAGCAGTACATTTCGCTGCCCCAGATCTTCGAGCCTGTGCGCTTCACGCTGTTCGGGGCGCAGCTCACTGCGCTGCAGGCGGCGATCTTCCTGCTCGCCTGCACGATCATGGGCGGACTGCTGTGGTTCATCAAGGCCAGCCGCATGGGGCGCGCGATGCGCGCAACCGAGCAGAATCCCGATGTCGCAGGACTGATGGGCGTCAACACCAACACGGTGATCGCCTTCACTTTCCTGCTCGGCTCGGCCATCGGCGCCATCGCCGGACTGATGGTCGTCCTCTATTACGGCATCGGCCATTATTTCATGGGTTTCATGCTCGGGCTCAAGGCCTTCACCGCCGCGGTGCTCGGCGGCATCGGCAACGTCGCCGGCGCGGTGCTCGGCGGGCTGCTGCTCGGCGTCATCGAGAGCCTGGCCTCCGGCTACATCGGCGACCTCACCGGCGGTGTGCTCGGCAGCAACTACCGCGACATCTTCGCCTTCCTGGTGCTGGTGCTGGTGCTGGTGCTGAAACCCTCGGGCCTGATGGGCCGCTCCGGCGGGGACCGCGCATGACCGCCGCTCACCCCGCGCTGCGCTGGACAAACTGGCTCGTCATCGCGCTGCTGCTGCTCGCCGCGCCCTTCCTGATCGAGGCGGTGCTTGGCCGTGCCTGGGTGCGCATCGCCGATGTCGCGCTGCTGTTCATCATGCTCGCGCTGGGGCTCAACATCGTGGTCGGTTTCGCCGGCCTGCTCGATCTCGGCTACATCGCCTTCTTCGCGGTCGGTGCCTACAGTTATGCGCTGCTGGCCTCGCCGCAGTTCGCGTTGCACTGGCCTTTCTATGTGCTGCTGCCGCTGGGCGCGGCCGTCGCCGCCGTGTTCGGCATCCTGCTCGGCGCGCCGACACTGCGGCTGCGCGGCGACTACCTGGCCATCGTCACGCTCGGCTTCGGCGAAATCATCCGCGTTTTCCTCAACAACCTGAACCGTCCGGTCAACATCACCAACGGGCCGCAGGGCATCACGCTGATCGACCCCCTGCAGTTCGGCGGATTTTCACTGGCGCAGACCCACAACATTGCCGGGCTCACGTTCACGCCGGTGCACAACTATTACTTTGTTTTCCTCGCCTGCGCCCTGCTGTCGATCGCCGTGTCGCTGCGGCTGGAAAATTCGCGCATCGGCCGCGCCTGGGTGGCGATCCGCGACGACGAACTCGCGGCCTCGGCGATGGGCATCAACACCCGCAACATGAAGCTGCTGGCCTTCGCCATGGGCGCAACTTTCGGCGGCGTTGCCGGCGGCCTGTTCGCGTCCTTCCAGGGTTTCATCAGTCCGGAAAGCTTTCACCTGATCGATTCCATCATGGTGCTGTGCATGGTGGTGCTTGGCGGCATGGGCAATGTCTGGGGCGTCGTGCTGGGCGCGGTGCTGCTGACCGCATTGCCGGAAGCGCTGCGTTACGTCGGCCCGCTGCAGCAGCGCTGGTTCGGCGAGGTCTTCGTCGATCCTTCGGACCTGCGCATGCTGCTGTTCGGCCTTGCGCTGGTGCTGATGATGCTGTTCCGGCCGTCGGGGATATTGCCGGCACGCCGCCGCAATCCGGTCCTGCCCGCCACCGCGGAGGGGAAAACGCATGGCGCCGGCTGACACCCCCCTCCTCTGCGCCACGGGCATCAGCAAACGCTTTGGCGGGCTGCGCGCGCTGAACGATGTCTCGATCAATGTTTTCCGCGGCGAAATTTTCGGGCTGATCGGCCCCAACGGCGCCGGCAAAACCACGCTGTTCAATGTCCTGACCGGGCTCTACGCGGCCGACGCCGGCACGGTCACCTTCGCCGGGCAGGCGGTCGGCGGACTCCAGCCCCACCACATTGCCCGGCACGGCATTGCCCGCACCTTCCAGAACATCCGTCTTTTCGGCAGCATGAACACGCTGGAAAACGTGATGGTCGGGCGCCATCCGCGCACCCGTGCCGGTGTGCTCGGCGCCGTGCTGCGCACTCCGGCAACACGCGCCGAAGAGGCCGCCATCTCGCAGCGCGCGCTGGAATTGCTGGACTATTGCGGCCTCTCCGCGCGCGCCGGGGTACTCGCGCGCGACCTGCCCTACGGTGACCAGCGCCGGCTGGAGATCGCCCGCGCGCTCGCCACCGAGCCCAGACTGCTCGCGCTCGACGAACCTGCCGCCGGCATGAATGCCACCGAAACCGCCGGCCTGCGCGGACTGCTGGAGCGCATCGTCGCCGACGGCGTGACGCTGCTGCTGATCGAACACGACATGAAACTGGTGATGGGCCTGTCGCACCGCGTCGCGGTGCTGGATTACGGCGAAAAGATCGCCGAGGGAGAGCCGGCCGAAGTGCAGCGCGATGCCAAGGTCATCGAAGCCTACCTGGGTGGCGCCATTGCCTGAGATCATGCTTGGCGTACGCGGACTGGAAGTGGCCTATGGCGGCATCAGGGCGGTCAAGGGCATCGACCTGGAAGTCCGCGATGGCGAGCTGGTGGCGCTGATCGGTGCCAACGGCGCAGGCAAGACCAGCACGCTGAAAGCGCTGTCCGGCCTGCTGCGCCCCGCAGCCGGTCGCGTCGACTACGACGGCACCGAAGTCACGGGAAAACCGGCGTATCATCTGGTGCGGCGCGGCCTGGCGATGGTGCCCGAGGGGCGCGGCGTGTTTCCGCGGCTCACGGTGGCGGAAAATCTCGCGATGGGCGCCTACATCCGCGACGACAAGGTCGCCATAGCCCGGGATTTCGACCATGCCTACACGCTGTTTCCGCGGCTTGCCGAACGCCGCGGACAGCTGGCCGGGACGCTCTCCGGCGGCGAGCAGCAAATGCTGGCCATGGCGCGGGCGCTGATGTGCAGGCCGCGGCTGTTGCTGCTTGATGAACCGAGCATGGGACTGGCACCGCTGATGGTGCAGAAGATTTTCGAAACGGTGCGGACAGTGGCTGCCGAGGGCGTGACGATGCTGCTGGTGGAACAGAATGCAAAGCTGGCACTCGAAACCTGCCACCGCGGTTATGTCATGGAGAGTGGCAGCATCGTGCTGGCCGATGATGCGCGGAAACTGCTGTCCAATCCACAAGTGAGGCAGGCTTACCTTGGAGAATGAGTTGCGGAAACCGCCGGCGCCGGCTGCCCCCTGGCAGCGCCTGGTGCCGCCGCGCAGGGCCCGCCTGCCGCTGATGGCGCTGGCGGCCGTCGGCCTGGTAGCGCTGCTCGGCTTTCTGTACATCAAGAGCCAGGGTGTCGATTACCGGCGTCAGGGCGAGATTCTCGGTTACCTCCGGGAACTGAGGGAAATCGACGGCCGCTGGGACTTCGAGGTGCTGCGTGCCCGGACCGAGGGCCATTCCGGCAAAGCCAAGGTTGCGGACGACCGCGGGGTGCGGGCGCCGGAGCTCCTGAAGCGGCTGCAGCAGGTCGCCGCCGAATCTCCGAGCCAGGCGCTGGCCCGGGAACTGCCGGCGCTGCTGCAGGCCTTCAACCAGAAGGCGGAACTGCTCCGGCGTTACCGGGCGGCCCAGCTGATGGTGACCCAGGCGCTGGGCCGCCTGGTGGAGTTCGATACCGAGATCGCAGGCCTCGTACGCGGCGCCTGGGCGGGTTTTCCCCAGCGTGACCGCCTGGTTGCGGTGGAAAGCACCTCGGCGCTGCTGTTCGCGCACCTGATGCGTTACACGGCCGACCCTTCCGAGGCGCAGCGCAAAACCGTCGAAACCTTTGCCGCCGACCTGCGCAAGTCATCCGAAGGACTGCCCGCGGCGCTGCGCGACGGACTGGCCCGCCTGGACAGCACGGTGCAGCAGGTCCTCGGCGCCAAGCCGGTGGAGGATGAGCTGTTCCTGAAGATTTCCGTATCTTCCGCGGGACCGCGCATCAACAGCCTGACCGATGCCTTCACCCGGGAGGCCGCAGACACCGAATCCGACAGTGAACGTTACCGCATCTACCTGATCGCCTACGCCGGTGCGCTGCTGATCCTGATCGGCTGGCTGCTGTCCAAGCTGGCGGTCAGCTACCGGCTGCTCAACGAAGCCAACCGCGTCCTTGAATCCCGGGTGGAGGAACGCACCCGCGCATTGTCAGACGCGCTGCAGCAGCTCAAGGAATCCGAGGCGCAACTGATCCAGACGGAAAAAATGTCGTCGCTGGGACAGATGGTTGCCGGCATCGCCCACGAAATCAACACACCCCTGGCCTATGTCAAGAACAGCCTCGGCTCGGTTGCGGGCAAGCTGCCCGAGGTCAAGCAACTGGTGGTCGAAACCAACAAGCTGCTGCGCCTGATGGAAGATCCGAGCCCGAACCCGGAGCGGCTGCAGGCCAAATACGCCGCAGTACGCGGCCTGGTCAACCATTTTGCCGAGCAGCAGGCACTCGCCGAGCTCGGCCAGCTGGCCAACGACGGTCTCTACGGCATCGAACAGATCTCGGAAATCGTGCTGAACCTGAAAAATTTCAGCCGGCTGGACCGCAGCAAGGTATCGAGCTTCAACCTCAATGAAGGCATTGAAAGCGCACTGGTGCTGGCCAAACACGAACTCAAGCACCTCAAGGTCACCAAACATCTCGGCGACATCCCGGCCATCACCTGCTCCCCCTCGCAGCTGAACCAGGTGTTCCTCAACCTGATCAACAACGCGGCACAGGCGATCGAGTCGGGAGCCGGAGAGATCACGGTGAGCACGCGCGCCGAGGGCACCGACCATGTCGCGGTGGAAATCGCCGACAACGGCAAGGGCATCCCGCCGGAGATCATGTCGAAGATTTTCGATCCCTTCTTCACCACCAAGGCCGTCGGCAAGGGCACCGGCCTCGGCCTCTCGATTTCCTACAAGATCGTGGAGCAGCACGGCGGCAGGATCAGCGTCGACTCCACCGTGGGCCAGGGCACCCGCTTCACCATCGTGCTGCCGCTGGTTCCGCCCGCAGCACTGGATGACGCCGCATGAGCGCCGGCTACCCGCAGAAGATCGGCAAGTACGAGGTGCAGGGCATCCTCGGCCGTGGCGGCATGGGCACCGTCTACAAGGCCTTTGATCCCGCGATCCACCGCCAGGTGGCGATCAAGACCATCACCAAGTCGGCGCTCGATCCCTCCGAGCTGCAGTATGCCGTCGCGCGCTTTCGCCACGAGGCGCAGGCGGTCGGCCGCCTGACCCACCCGCGGATTGCGGCGATCTACGACTACGGCGAGGACGACGACCTTGCCTTCATCGTGATGGAACTGGTCAACGGCAAGTCGCTGTACGAACACCTGCAGAACAAGGCGAAATTCGATCTTGCGGAAATCGGCGAGATCGTGCGCCAGCTGCTCGACGGACTCGGTTATGCCCATGCGCAGGGCGTCGTCCACCGCGACATCAAGCCGTCGAACATCCTGATCAACGATGACGGCCGCATCAAGATCAGCGATTTCGGCATCGCCCACCTCGATTCCTCCTCGCTGACCCAGGTTGGAGAAATCATGGGTTCACCCGGTTACATGTCGCCGGAGCAGTTCACCGGGGACGAACCGGATGCCCGCACCGACATCTATTCCGCCGGCGTCATTGCCTACGAACTGCTCGCCGGCCGCAAGCCCTTCACCGGCAGCAATGTGGAAATCATGCGCCAGGTCATCGGCGAGCGCCCCGCCAATCCCTCCGAGTTCAACCCGCGCATATCGGTGCAGCTCGACTGGGCCACGCACAAGGCGCTGGCGAAAAAACGCGAGGACCGCTTCCAGACCGCGCGTGAATTCGCGCTGGCTTTCGTGCAGGGAATTGCCGCCAGCCTGCGCACGGCAAAGGCGGCCGAGGATGAAAAAAACCGGGAAGTGCCGACGCAACGCCTGGATCCGAAACTGGTGTCCGCCGCGCGGGTGATCTCCGGCATGCAGGCGGCCAGGGCCGCCGAACCCGCTGTCGCGCCGGCGGTGGCCCCCACCTTCGATACCGGCGGCAAGAAGGCGAAACTGCTGTTCGTGGATGACGAGGAACGCATCCTCAATGCGCTGCGTTCGGTATTCCGCAACCAGTACAACGTGTTTACCGCCAGCAGCGGCCCGGAAGCCATGGAATTCCTGAAGCGCTTCCATCCGCACGTCGTCATCAGCGACCAGCGCATGCCGGAAATGACCGGTGTCGAGTTCCTGCGCGAGGTCCGCGATCTGGCGCCGCACACCGTGCGCATACTGCTTACCGGCTACTCCGACCTGGCGTCCATCGTCGGCTCGATCAACGACGGCGAGGTCTTCCGCTTCATCAGCAAACCGTGGAACAACACCGAAATCCAGAAAACGATCGGCGAAGCCGCGGCCATCGCGCTGGAGCTGGCGGACATGGCGACCTCGCCGGTCATCGTGCCGGACAAGGTGGACTTCGGCATCCTGGTGCTCAACCCCGACCAGAGCGTTTTCCGCGCCGTCAGCGAACTGATGGGCGGCGTGTGCCCGGTCATCGAGGCGCTGGACATGGATCGCGCGCTGGGCGTCCTCGCCGAGCGGGAAATAGCCGTCATCGTCGCCGACATCCGCAGCGGCGACCGCAAATCACTGGCCGCCTTCAAGCTGCTGAAACAGGACCACCCCGAGATTCTTGCGATCCTGACCACGGAAGCCTCGGATTCGGAGCTGGTGATCGACCTGATCAACCAGGCCCAGGTGTTCCGCTTCCTCAGCAAACCGCTGAACCTGAAACTGCTGCAGCAGCATGTGCATGCCGCCCTGGCCCGTTACCAGTCGTTCCGGAAAACGCCGAAGCTGCTGAAACAGCATCGCGTTGCAGCGGCAGCGGCGTCCGAAACCGAGTCGTCGATGCTGTCCCAGCTGCGGGATCGCATCCGTTCGGTGAAATCCTGGTTCGGCGGCCGCTGAAACACACGGCAGCTCTCCGCTTCAGACCCAGTCCTTCTCCACCAGGAAATCGCTGTAAAGCCTGGCCTCCGGGGTGCCGGGTTGCGGCGTCCAGTCGTAACGCCAGCGCACCACCGGCGGCAGGGACATCAGGATCGACTCGGTGCGTCCGCCGGACTGCAGGCCGAACAGGGTGCCGCGATCGTAAACCAGGTTGAATTCGACATAACGGCCGCGGCGGTAGGCCTGGAAATCGCGTTCACGCTCACCCCAGGGCAGACCCCGGCGGCGCTCGACGATGGGGACGTAGGCCGGCAGAAAATGGTCGCCGACACTGCGCATCAACGCGAAGCAGCTGCTGAAATCCGGGCTTCCGAGGTCATCGAAGAATATGCCGCCGATGCCGCGCGGCTCATTGCGGTGCTTCAGGAAAAAATAGCGGTCGCACCAGGCCTTGAATTTCGGATGATATTCCGCGCCGAAGGGCGTCAAAGCGTCGCGGCAGCTGCGGTGAAAATGCACGGCGTCGTCCTCGAAGCCGTAGTACGGGGTCAGATCCATGCCGCCGCCGAACCACCATACCGGATCCGCGCCGGCCTTTTCCGCGACGAAGCAGCGCACGTTCATGTGCACCGTGGGCACGTACGGATTGCGCGGATGCAGCACCAGCGACACGCCCATCGCCTGGAAGGAGCGGCCGGCGAGTTCCGGCCGGGCGGCGGAGGCCGAGGGCGGCAGGTTGTCGCCAAACACATGCGAAAAGCCGACGCCGCCGCGCTCGAACAGCTCACCGTTCTCGATCAGCCGGGTGATGCCGCCGCCGCCCTGTGGCCGCTGCCATTCGTCGCGGATGAAGCTGCCGCCGTCGAGCGCGGCAAGGCGATCGACGATCGCCGACTGCAGGCCGGTCAGGTAAACCTTGACTGCGGCAATGTCCATCGGGATATCCGGTGATCTGCCGCGGCCGCCGCTACTTGCGTCCGGCGGCGACCGCACGATAGCCGATGTCGCGGCGGCACTGCAGGCCGTCAAAGCGGATCAGGTCGACGATCTCGTAGGCGCGTTTCTGCGCGGTGCGCGTGTTGTGGCCGAGCGCGGTGACGCAGAGCACGCGGCCGCCGCTGGTCACCACGTCCCTGCCCGACAGCGCGGTGCCGGCATGGAACACGTGAAAGTCCTCGCCGGGCTGCGGCAGGCCGCGGATGACGTCGCCCTTGCGCGGGTCCTCCGGATAATTCGCAGCCGCCAGCACGACACCCAGCGCCACCCGCGGATCCCATTCCGCCTCGGCGCTGTCGAGTTTGCCGTCGATCGCGGCATCAAGCAGTCCGACGAGGTCGCTTTTCAGACGCATCATGATCGGCTGGGTTTCGGGGTCGCCCATGCGACAGTTGAACTCGAGAACCTTCAGCGTCCCCGCAGGGGAGATCATCAGTCCCGCATAGAGGAAACCGGTATAGGGAATGCCGTCGGCAGCCATGCCGTTGATCACCGGCTGTATCACTTCGCGCATCACCCGTGCATGTACTTCCGGCGTCACCACCGGCGCCGGCGAGTACGCGCCCATGCCGCCGGTGTTGGGACCCTGATCGCCGTCCTTCAGGCGCTTGTGGTCCTGGCTGCTGGCCAGCGCCAGCGCATTGCGGCCGTCGGCGAGGACAATGAAACTGGCTTCCTCGCCGTCGAGGAATTCCTCGATCACGACGCGTGCGCCGGCGCTGCCCATCTTGTTGCCGACCAGCATCATGTCAACGGCGGCGTGGGCTTCTGCGGCATCCATCGCCACCACCACACCCTTGCCCGCAGCAAGCCCGTCGGCCTTGATCACGATCGGCGCGCCTTCGCGGTCAATGTAGGCATGCGCCGCGGCGGCATCGGTGAACGTCGAATGTTTCGCCGTCGGAATCCGGTGGCGTACCATGAACTGCTTGGCAAAATCCTTGGAGCTTTCGAGCTGCGCGGCCTTCTGCGTCGGCCCGAAGATGCGATGCCCGGCTCCGCGCACGGCATCGACGACACCCGCCGCCAGCGGCGCCTCGGGGCCGACCACCGTCAGCGCGATATCATTTTTATCAATGAAATCAATAACTTGCTGATTATCGCCCAGCACAACATTATGCAGCCCGTCTTCACCCGCAGTGCCGGCATTGCCCGGGGCGACGTAAACCGTCTGCACCCGCGGCGACTGCGCCAGCTTCCAGGCCAGCGCATGTTCGCGGCCGCCGCCGCCGATGACGAGGATTTTCATCAGTGCCGGAAATGCCGGAAGCCGGTGAACACCATCGCGATGCCGTGTTCATCGGCGGCGGCGATGACCTCTTCGTCACGCAGGCTGCCGCCAGGCTGGATGATCGCGGTGGCGCCTGCTGCCGCAACCACGTCGACACCGTCGCGAAACGGGAAAAAGGCGTCCGAAGCCACCACCGAGCCGGCCAGTTTCAATCCCGCGTTTCCGGCCTTGATCGAGGCGATGCGCGCCGAATCGACACGGCTCATCTGGCCGGCACCGACGCCCAGTGTTGCACCGTTGCCGCAGAACACGATGGCGTTCGATTTGACGAACTTGGCGACGCGCCAGGCGAGCAGCAGGTCCGCAAGCTGCGCGTCCGACGGTTTTTTCCGGGTGACCGTTTTCAGCTGTGCCGCAGCCACATTCATGCCGTCCGGCGTCTGCACCAGCAGGCCGCCGCCGACACGCTTGAGATCGTAGCGGTTGGCGCCCGCGGTCAGCGGCACCTCCAGCACGCGGATGTTGGCCTTCTGCGCAAACACCGCCAGCGCATCCGGCGCAACTTCCGGCGCAATGATCACTTCGACGAACTGCTTCGAAATCGCCTGCGCGGTCGCCGCATCCAGCGCGCGGTTGACGGCAATGATGCCGCCGAAGGCGGAAGTCGGATCGGTGGCGAAGGCCTTGTCATAGGCTGCCGCCACATCGGCACCGACGGCCACGCCGCAGGGATTGGCATGTTTGACGATCACGCAGGCCGCCGCGTCGAAGGTCTTGACGCATTCCCAGGCGGCATCGGCATCGGCAATGTTGTTGTACGACAGCTCCTTGCCCTGCAGCTGGCGATAACCGGCAAGACTGCCCGGCGCCGGCACGGCGTCACGGTAGAACGCGGCCTGCTGATGGGGATTCTCGCCGTAACGCAGCGTCTGCACCTGCTCAAGCTGCAGGTTGAGCCGCCCCGGGAAGGCCGCGGACTTGCCGTCCGGCTGCAGAGCGGTCAGGTAATTGCTGATCGCGCCGTCATAGGCGGCGGTATGCGAGAAGGCCTTGCAGGCAAGGCGGAAACGGGTTTCCGCTCCGAGGGCACCGCTGGCGCTGGACATCTCCTTCAGGATGCCCGCGTAGTCTGCGGGGTCCGTGACCACGGCGACGTGCTGGTGGTTTTTCGCTGCGCTGCGCACCATCGCCGGTCCACCGATGTCGATGTTTTCAATCGCCTCGGCGAGGGTGCAACCGTCCCTCGCCACGGTTTGCGTGAAGGGGTAAAGATTGATCACCGCCATGTCGATGCCGGCGATGCCTGCCTGCTGCATCGCGGCGACGTGTTGCGGCAGGTCGCGCCGGCCGAGCAGGCCGCCGTGGATTTTCGGGTGCAGCGTCTTGACCCTGCCATCCAGCATCTCGGGAAACCCCGTGTAATCCGCAACTTCCGTGACCTTGAGGCCGGCATCGCGCAGCAGCTTCGCGGTGCCGCCGGTCGACAGCAGCGCCACGCCGAAACCCGCCAGCCCGCGCGCGAATTCGACGACGCCGGCCTTGTCGGAAACGCTGATCAATGCCTGTTTGATGATGGCCATGGATGCGGCTGCCTGGAGTTACGACAAAACGTGTTGCGACAATGCGGGAACGGCCCGGATCCCGTCAGAACTTGATGTTGTAGGTCTTGATTTTCTTGCGCAGCGTGTTGCGGTTGATGCCCAGCATCGCCGCAGCGTGGGACTGGTTGCCGCGCACCTTGTTCAGCACCGATTCGAGCAGGGGTTTTTCCACGCTGCCGATGACCATGTCGTACACGCCGCTGGCCTTTTCCCCGTCGAGGTCGCGGAAGTAGCCGTCGATCGCCCGGCGCACGACACGGGCCATTTCGGTTTCATTCATCATGCTGCAAGTTCCTCCACATAGGTCAGGCGTTCGCCCAGACCCGAAAGTTCGGCAAAAAAGGTGTTCACTGCATCGATCTGTTCCGCACAGGTCTGCAACTGGTTCATGCCGTGGCGGAACGCCGCAGACCCGGCCAGTCCCTTGGTGTACCAGGAGATGTGCTTGCGCGCGACACGCACGCCGGTATGTTCACCGTAAAAACCGTAGAGGTCATGCAGATGCGCGACCAGCACGCGGTGGATTTCATCCACTGCCGGCGGCGGCAGGTGGCGGCCGGTCTCCAGGAAGTGGGTGATTTCGCGGAACATCCACGGACGCCCCTGGGCCGCGCGGCCGATCATCACGGCGTCGGCACCGGTGTATTCGAGCACGTGTTTCGCGCGCTCCGGCGTGGTGATGTCGCCGTTGGCGATCACCGGGATGCGGATCTCGGCCTTGACTGCGGCGATGGTGTCGTACTCGGCCTCGCCGCTGTAGCCGCAGGCGCGGGTGCGGCCGTGGATCGCCAGCGCCTGGATGCCGGCGCTCTCGGCGATGCGCGCCACCATGCGCGCATTGCGGTGATCGCGGTCCCAGCCGGTGCGGATTTTCAGCGTCACCGGCACGTCAACCGCGCCGACCACGGCATCAAGGATGCGCGCGACCAAGGGTTCGTCCTTCAGCAGAGCCGAACCCGCCATTACGTTGCAGACTTTTTTCGCCGGGCAACCCATGTTGATGTCGATGATCTGCGCGCCCTGGTCAACGTTGTAGCGTGCGGCATCGGCAAGCATCTGCGGATCGGCACCGGCAATTTGCACTGAAATCGGATCGACTTCTCCGTCGTGGTTGGCACGACGCCGGGTTTTTTCGGAACCCCAGAGCAGCGAATTGCTGGCCACCATCTCCGACACCGCCATGCCGGCGCCCATTGTCTTGCACAGCTGGCGGAAAGGACGATCGGTCACGCCCGCCATCGGTGCCACGATGAGGTTGTTCTTCAGCTGATGGGAACCAATACGCACCGGTGTTGTTCTTTTGCGGGTGTCGGAAGAAAGGGCGCCATTGTAATCACACTGGCGCGGCATGCAAAGGAAAATGTGCCTATTTTTTGGGCAGTCGTGTCGTTTGCACCACGTGCAAACGGATTAAATTCCGTTCGCCGCACAAAATCTTCTTTGCGATGAATACCTTTAGCAGTCTGTTGAAAAAATGATGCGCGAGTGCGTGGAGAGCGTAGCGACCAAGCGCACACGCGTACAAGCCATTGATTTAACGAGAGTCGGGAAATCCTGTGCGCCCGCGAATGACAATAATTCGAGAATTTCAACAAACTGTTAGTGCACATTGCTCGAAAGCCACCTGCAGATTCTCCGGCAAACCGTCCGGGCGCAACGGTTCGCGGGAAAATCAGCCGCGCGCGCCGAAGGTCATGCGTCGAGCCAGAAAATTTTTCAGCGGCGGCACGCAACCCAGCAAAGCAAGCGCCGTGCCGCGCGCGAAGCGGAGGGGCGGCAGGTCGTTGGAAAACAGCCGCACCAGGCCGTGGGTAAAGCCGATGCCGCCGCTGCGATCGATGCTGCGGCGCCTGTCGTAGGCCTGCAGCCACGCCGGCGAACCCGGTGCGTCGGACGAGGCATCCCGGATATGCCCGGCCAGCTCCCAGGCATCGCGCAGTCCGAGATTGAAACCCTGCCCGGCGACGGGATGCAGCGTCTGCGCGGCATTGCCGATGAAAACCACGCGTCCGGCGGCGGAAGCGGCGCGCCGCCGCTGCAGGGGATGGCTGGCACGCAGCGTCACATCGACAAATCGCCCGACGCGATTGCCGAACTCCTCCTGCAGTTCCTGGAGAAAACGGCCGGGATCCGCGGCGCACAGATCCTGTGCACGTTCGGGCGTCGTCGTCCACACCAGTGCCCAGCCCTCGCCGTCGGGCAGCAGGGCCAGCGGGCCGTTGCGTGTAAACCGTTCGTACGCCGTATTGTTATGCGGGTGCTCACTTACCACGCGTGCCGTCACTGCGCATTGCCGGTAGTCCTCGGTCACGGCGGCAGACACCGCGCCGCCGTCCGCAATCACCACCAGTGACGCCGCAAGATCCTGCCGTTCGCCCGCGTATTCATAACAAACCCGTGCCGGATCACCACCCTCCCAGGCCAGCACGCTCGCGCCTTGACGGCAGCCCACACTGACCGACGCCGCCTGTGCCAGTTCCCGCGCAAGCTGGCCGTAGTCAATGACGTACCCCAGCTCGGGCAAACCGGTTTCGGCAGCCTCCAGCCGGACCCGGCCAAAACCGCCGCGCTGCGACACATGGATATTGCGTAACGGCGTTGCCAGGGATTCCAGCGCGGACCAGACTCCCAGGCGTTCGAGTATCAGCCGGCTGCCGTAGGACAGCGCCAGCGGACGCCGGTCCGTACTGTGCGCCGCCTGCGCTTCCAGCAGCAGCGTGCGCGTGCCGTGATCACGCAACGCCAGCGCCAGGGCGCTGCCGACCGGCCCGCCGCCGACAATCACGATATCGGCAGATTCAGGCATCGCGGGCACGCATCAGCGCCTCGATGTCGGCGACGCTTTTCGGCGCGCTGCTGCTGAGAATTTCACAGCCTTCGGCAGTCACCAGCGCATCGTCCTCGATGCGCACGCCGATATGGGCAAAAGCTTCGGGCACGCCCGGGCCCGGTCGGACATAACAGCCGGGTTCCACGGTCAGCACCATGCCCGGGCGCAGTTCGCGCCAGGCGCCGCCGACCTTGTATTCACCGGCATCATGCACGTCCAGTCCCAGCCAGTGCCCGGTGCGATGCATGTAGAACTGGCGGTAACTTTCCTGTTCAAGCACGGCATCCAGCGTGCCCTGCAGCAGCCCGAGGTCGATGAAACCCTGGGCCAGCACCCGCACCGCCGCATCATGCGGATCATTCCAGCGCGCGCCCGGCTTCACGACCGCAATCGCTGCGGCCTGCGCCGCCAGCACCAGTTCATAAACCGCCCGTTGCGGGCCGCTGAAACAGCCGTTGACCGGGAAGGTGCGCGTGATGTCGGACGCGTATCCGTCGAGCTCGCAACCGGCATCGATCAGCAGCAGGTCGCCGTCGGCAAGTGTCGCGCTGTTTTCGACGTAGTGCAGCACGCAGGCGTTGGCTCCTCCCGCGACGATCGGCGTGTAGGCGGGGGCCTGTGCCCCGCAGCGGCGGAACTCGTGCTGGAGCACGGCTTCGATTTCGTACTCCGTGGCGCCGGGCCGTGCGGCCTGCATGGCGAGGCGATGGGCGGCACCGGATATCTCCCCGGCGCGGCGCATCAGCGCCAGTTCGTGTTCGTCCTTGAGCAGGCGCATGTCGTCGAGCAGCACGCGCACGTCGCGGATGTCCTGCGGAGCGGCCACGCCGCTGCGCGAGCGGCTGCGCACCGCGTTGATCCAGCCCAGCACCCGCGCATCCCAGGCTGCGTCGGCGCCGAGATGCACATGTACCGCGGGACGGTCCGCCAGCAGGTCGGGCATGCGCGCGTCGAGTTCATTGACGGCGTGTGCCGCATCAAGGGCGAAGGTTTCACGCGCCGCCGCCGGTCCATGACGATGACCGTCCCAGATCTCGCGCTCCACATTCTTTTCCCGGCAAAAAAGCATGCTCTGCGGCGTGGCCCCTCCGGCCAGCACCAGCACGGCTTCCGGCTCGCGAAATCCGGTCAGGTAATAAAAATAGCTGTCGTAGCGGTAGGGATAGTGTGCATCGCGGTTGCGGATGCGCTCCGGCGCGGTGGGCACGATGGCAATGCCGTCGCCGAGCATCGCGGCCAGCCGCGCCCGGCGTGCAGCGTAAGTTGCAGCCGATGGGGGAAGTGTCTGCATGGATCGATTATAGCTGCGCGCTTCAGTCGCCGACCTGCGCGTCCAGCAACTGCGCCCAGGCATTCTCGCGGGCCGGCAGCAGCCCGTCGATGGCCAGTCGCAGACCTTGCAGCGTCGCGCGCATGTGTTCCGCGCCGGCCCCGGGAGCCAGGCCTGCCAGCAGGTGCTCCACAGCGGCCAGCGTTTCGCGTACACCGGCCGCTGCCGCCAGCGCACTCTTCAGCCGCTCGCGCGGATGCGGAATCCAGTGGCGGCTGGCGGTCAGGCTTTTCAGCCGCTCGCCAAGTTCCAGCAGCCGCTTGCGCAGCCGCGGCGCATCGCCCAAACGCTGCATCGCCGGATCATCCCAGACCGCGGCATCCATCAACTGCAGCCAGGTCGACCGCAGGTCGGCGATCCATGCCGGATCAAAGGCCAGCGCGGCATCGACCTCCGCCGCATCCGGCAGGGACGTCATCCGCCCGCTGCCCGGCGATCCGCCTGCGCAAGGCGCTCCGGCGTGCCGACATCCTGCCAGTAGCCCGGATACAGTTCCCCGGTCACCTGCCGCTGTGAAATACCCGAGTACAGCAGGTCGGCAAGACGCGCCCGGCTGCCCGGTGCGATGCCGGCGAACAAGGCCGGCTGGTAGGCGCCGATGCCGCTGAAGGTATGGCGCACCGCGCCATCGGCCGTGACCCGCCCGCCGGACAGGCCGAAATCGCCGGCAGGATGGTGCGGCGGATTGGGTACCAGCACCAGGTGCGCCAGCGCGCCTTGCCGCGGCAGCCCGCGGGCCGTCGTCACCAGCCCGGAAAAATCATAATCGGTGCAGACATCGGCATTGACGGCAATGAAGGGCGCGGTTCCGAGCAGGGGCAGGGCGTTGGCAATGCCGCCGGCGGTTTCCAGGGCCTGTGCCTCGCGCGAATAGGCGATGCGTGCGCCGAGACTGCCGCCATCACCGAGCGCCTCCGCGATCTGCTCGCCCAGATGGGCCAGATTGACCACCAGATCATGGATGCCGGCCCCGACCAGCGCCTGCACCAGGCGCTGGATCAGCGGCCGGCCGCCGACGGGCAGCAGCGCCTTGGGCCGATGGTCGGTCAGCGGCCGCATGCGTTCGCCGCGCCCCGCCGCCAGGATCATCGCCTTCATCGCGGCAGGTCCATTCAGAAGGTGTAACCGACCTGCGGCGGACGTTGCTCGAGTTCGTCGAGCAGTTGTGCGAGCGGAGCCAGCGCGGCATACCGGGTGCAAACTGCGCGCGCATATCCGAGGAAACGCGGCGCATCTTCGAGGTAGGCGGGTTTGCCGTCGCGGTAACGGATGCGGGCAAAGATGCCCAGCACCTTGAGATGGCGCTGCAAGCCCATCCACTCAAAGGCACGGTAAAACGCCCCGAAATCCCCGTCGACCGGCAGTCCCGCGCGTTTCGCCTGCTCCCAGTACCGGACCACCCAGTCCAGCGTGCGCTCCTCCGGCCAGCTGATGAAGGCATCGCGGAACAGCGAAGCAACATCGTAGCTCAGGGGACCATACACCGCGTCCTGGAAATCGAGAATGCCGGGATTGGGCGAAGACAGCATCAGGTTGCGCGGCATGTAATCCCGATGCACGTATACCGCCGGCTGCGCCAGAGCACTGTCGGCCAGCAGGCCGTTGATCCGCGCCAGCGTCGCGCGCTGCGCGGAGGACAGCGTGACACCCAGGTGTTTGCCGACGTACCAGTCGGGAAACAGGTCCATTTCCCGCTGAAGAAGGTCGCGGTCATACGGCGGCAGCACTCCCGGACGGCTCGCCTGCTGCCAGGCCACCAGCGCCGTGATCGCATCGCCGAACAGCGCATCGGCATTGTGCTCATCCAGCGCCTTCAGGTAGGTGGTGTCGCCGAGGTCGGACAGCAGCAGGAATCCGCGATCAATATCGGCCTCCTGCACTTCCGGCACATGCAGCCCGGCCGCGTCCATCAATCGCGCGACCTTGACGAAGGGACGGCAATCTTCACGCTCCGGAGGCGCATCCATCACGATGCGCGTGCCGCCATCAAAGGTCACCCGGAAATAGCGGCGGAAACTCGCATCGGCGGACGCCGGCGCAAGGGAAAAATCGGCTCCGGACAGCAGTCCCGCAAGCCATGCGCGGAGCAATTCGAGGCGCTCGTCGCGCCCGGCCACTGGAGATGGGTTCAAGCGTTGCTTCAATCAGTGAATTGTGAGATTTTAGCACCTCGCCTGACACCCCCCCCGATGCCCTCCTCGAGAAAAACCCGGATTGCGCTTGCCGTGCTGTGCGCACTGCCGTTGATGGCTGGCGCGGAGCAGGGCCTCAAACTCAAGTCGCAGCCCGGCCTGATGCTGATTCCGCCGGACAACAGCGATGAAGTGCCGCTGTTCATCGAAGCGGACCGCCTGCAGGGCACGCAGGACAAGGAAATCGAAGCCCATGGCAGCGCGCGGCTGCGCAAGCGCGGCCAAGCGTTTTTTGCGGACTGGATGCGCCACGACACGCCGACCGACGTGCTCACGGCCAAGGGCAACGTGCGGATCGAACAGGGCCGCGAAATCATCGAGGGTGATGCGCTGCGCTACGAAATCGGCACTGATCGCGGCTACATGGAACAGCCGCGCTACCTGCTGGTCAGCACGCCACCCGGCATCACCACTGGCAGTACTGCCCGTTTCGGCGACACTGACGGTCGCGGCACCGCAGAACGGCTGCTGTTCGAGGGTCCGGGGCAGTATCGCGTGCAGACAGCAAGCTACACAACCTGCGAGCCGGGCAACGACGCCTGGTTCATCCGGGCCCGCCAGCTCGACATCGACCGCAGCCGCGATGTCGGCGTCGCCCGTGATGCCAGCATCGTGTTTTTCGACCAGACCATCTTTTATTCGCCCTACCTGTCGTTTTCGCTGCACCAGGAACGCAAGTCCGGATTCCTGACGCCGAGTTACCGGACCTCCAACACCACCGGTTTCGAGTTCACCGTTCCCTATTACTGGAACATCGCGCCGGATATGGACGCGACGCTGTACCCGCGCTACATGACCAAGCGCGGCCTGCAACTCGGCGGCGAGTTCCGTTACCTGAACCCGAGCTGGAAAGGCGAGGCACGCACCGAGATCCTCACCAGCGACCAGCAGGTCAGCCGCGACCGCTGGGGCATTTTCGCAAAACACCAGCAGACCCTGGGACGCGGCTGGAGCGGCACCTTAAATGTCAACCGCGTGTCCGACGGCAATTATTTCACCGACCTGTCGACACAGGTTGCCGTGACCTCCCAGGTCTACCTGACCAATGACCTGACCCTCGCCCGCGGCGGCACCTGGGGCAATGGCGGCACCTACAGCTTCTCGGCCTTTGCCCAGCGCTGGCAGACGCTGCAGTCGGATCCGCTGGCGCCGCTGGTGGCCCCCTACAACCGGCAGCCGCAGCTGACACTGTCCGCGCAGCGCCTGGGCACCCGTGTCGGCGATTTCGATCTTCTCGGCAGCTACACCGCTTTTGACCATCCCTCGCTGGTCAACGGCCAGCGGGTGGTGCTCAATCCCAGCCTTTCGCTGCCCCTGCAGAATGCGTTTGCCTTCGTGACGCCGAAAATCGGCGCCCACATCACGCGTTATGCGATGGGCGAGAACAACACATTGAACCTGCAGGACCGCACGCGCACGCTGCCGGTGTTCAGCGCGGAAGCGGGGGTCGTGTTCGAGCGCGAAATGCAGGCCCGTGGCCAGACGCTGATCCAGACGCTGGAACCCAAGGCCTACTACGTCTACATCCCGTACAAGGACCAGAGCCGCCTGCCGAATTTCGAGAGCGGACTGCAGGACATCAATTTTGCGACGCTGTTCACGGAAAACCAGTTCAGCGGCAGCGACCGCATCAATGACGCCAACCAGCTGACTGCCGGTGTCAGCTCACGCTTCATCGATGCCAGCACCGGCATCGAGCGCCTGCGCGTGGCGCTGGCCCAGCGTTTTTACTTTGAGCCGCAGCAGGTAACGCTGCCGGGGGTTGCGCCCCGCGCAAGCGACAGCAACAGTTCCGACCTGCTCGCGGTGATCAGCGGCAACATCGCCAAAAACTGGACTACCGAAGCCGGCTGGCAGTACAACACCGACCTCAAACAGGTCCAGAAATTCAACATCGCAGGGCGTTACCAGCCGCAGGCCGGCAAGGTGCTGAACCTGGCCTACCGCGAAACCATCAATACGCTGCGTCAGACCGACTTCTCGGCGCAATGGCCCATCGACGGTCGCTGGACCGCCGTCGCCCGCTGGAACTACTCGATCCGCGACAACCGGACCCTCGAGGCGCTGGCCGGCGTCGAATACAATGACCGCTGCTGGGCCCTGCGCATCGTCGGCCACCGCTTCGCCACCACGACCTCGGCCGCCAGTACCTCGATTTTTGTCCAGCTTGAGCTGAGCGGGATTTCACGCATCGGCACCAACCCGATGGACGTCCTGTTCCGCAACATCAGCGGCTACAAAACGGTGGATCCCCGCGCCGCGGCACCAGTCCAATACAATGTACCGGGCGTGTTCTAGCCCGGCCCGGCGGGAACACGCCGAACAACCTGACCCCCCTGGATTCAACATGCAACTGCGATTTTCACTGTTCCTGTTTTGCACTGCCTTGCTGGCCGCCGCACCGGCGGCCCACGCGCAGACCGCCAAACCGCGCGCCATCGTCACCATCGACGGCATCGTGGCCGTCGTCAACGACGAAATCATCACCCGGCAGGAGCTCGCCGCCCGCGTCGATTTCGCGTTCCGGCAGCTGCGCCAGCAGGGCACCCCGCCGCCGCCGCGCGAAGTCATCGAACGCCAGCTGCTCGAACGCCTGATCGGTGACCGGGTGCAGATGCAGCATGCGCGGAACATCGGCCTGCGCGTCGATGATGCCGAGCTCGACAAGGCACTGGAGCGCATCGCCGCGGACAACAAGCTCTCGCCGGCGCAATTGCGCGCCACTCTGGAGCGGGATGGCGTGCCTTTCGACAAATTCCGCGAGGACATCCGCGGCGAAATCACGCTGGCGCGGCTGCGTGAACGCGAAGTCGCGCAGAAAATCGTCATCACCGAATCCGAGATCGACAATTTCATCCAGAGCCAGCAGGCGCAGCCGGGGCGCGGCGACGAATTCAACGTGTCGCACGTGCTGGTGTCGGTGCCGGAAAACGCCTCGCCGGAGCAGCTGCAGACGCGACGCGCCCGGGCGGAGCAGGCGCTGGCGCAGCTCAAGGGCGGCGCTGATTTCCGCCAGGTCGCAGCGGCATTTTCCGACGCGCCGGAGGCGCTGCAGGGTGGCCTGCTCGGCTGGCGGGAGAGCGAACGGCTGCCCACGCTGTTTCTCGAAGCCCTGCGCCCGCTGCAGGCCGGCCAGCTGACCGACCTGCTGCGCAGCCCCAACGGCTTCCACATCCTCCGCCTCAACGAACGCCGCGGCGGGCAGGCGCCGATCATGGTCCAGCAGACCCGAGCCCGCCACATCCTGATCAAGACCAACGAGCTGGTGTCCGAAACCGAGGCCCGCAACCGCCTGCTGGCGCTGAAGGAACGGCTCGACAACAAGGCCGATTTCGGCGAGCTGGCGCGCGCCAATTCCGAGGACAGCAGTGCCTCGCGCGGCGGCGACCTCGGCTGGCTCAATGCCGGCGACACCGTGCCCGAGTTCGAGCAGGCAATGAATGCGCTGAAGCCCGGCGAAATCAGCGCCCCGGTGCGCAGCCCTTTCGGCTGGCACGTGATCGAAGTGCTGGAACGCCGCAGCCAGGACATGACCCGCGAAGGGCAGCGCATGAACGCGCGCCAGGCGCTGCGCGAACGAAAAACCGACGAGGCCTATCAGGAATGGGTGCGCCAGCTGCGCGACAGCGCGTACGTGGAGCAGCGCCTTGAAGAAAGATAAAGCCCCGCGCACGCCATGAACCCCGCCGGGCAGCCTCTCACCCCGCTGGTCGCCGTCACTGCCGGTGAACCCGCGGGCATCGGCCCGGAGCTTTGCATGATGCTGGCCCGGCGCAAACTGCCGGCACGGGTGGTGTTCATCGCCGACGAGCAGTTGCTGCGGGAACGGACCCTCAGGCCGGGTTCGGTATTGCCGCACTGGAACGGCCCCGCCGATTCCGCCGGTTTTTCCGTGCTTCATGTGCCGCTGGCCCGGCCTGCGCGACCGGGGCTCCTCGACCCGGCCAACAGTCCCTATGTGCTGCGCACCCTCGAAATCGCCGCCGACGGCTGCCGCGACGGCCGGTTTGACGCGATGGCGACGGCACCGGTGCACAAGGCCGTCATCAACGACGCCGGCATCGCCTTCACCGGCCATACCGAGTTCCTCGCTGACAGGCTGGGAGCACCGCAGGTGGTGATGATGCTCGCCGGCGGCGGCATGCGCGTCGCGCTGGCCACCACCCACCTGCCGCTGCGGGACGTCGCCGCCGCGATCACCCGCGAAGGGCTGGAGCGCACGCTGCGGGTGCTGCACGGCGACCTGGTCACCCGCTTCGCCATCACCAGGCCGCGCATCCTCGTTGCCGGGCTCAACCCGCACGCCGGGGAATCGGGGCATCTCGGCCGCGAGGACATCGACATCATCACGCCGGTGCTCGATCGCCTGCGCGCTGAAGGTTACGCACTCGAGGGCCCGCTGCCCGCCGACACGCTGTTCCAGCCGGAAAAACTGAAACACTGCGACTGCGTGCTGGCGATGTACCACGACCAGGGCCTGCCGGTGCTCAAGTACGCGAGTTTCGGCGGCGGCATCAACATCACGCTCGGCCTGCCGGTCATCCGCACCTCGGTCGACCACGGCACCGCGCTGGAACTCGCCGGCAGCGGCAGGGCCAGCTGCGAAAGCCTGGTGGCGGCAGTCGAGCTCGCGGCCGAACTGGCGCTGCGCAGCCGGCGCGCCGCATGAGCGGGCGCACGACACCCCGGCACATTCCGCGGAAACGGTTCGGCCAGAATTTCCTGGTCGACGACGGCATCATCGCCGGCATCATCGAGGCCGTCCGGCCGCAGCGCAGAGACAATCTTGTGGAAATCGGCCCCGGCCTCGGCGCACTCACCACGCCGCTGCTCGAACGGCTGGACCGCCTGCATGTCATCGAAATCGACCGCGACCTGATCGCGCGGCTGCGCGGACTCCACGACCCGGAACAGCTGCTGATCCACGAGGGCGACGTGCTGGAATTCGATTTCACGGCACTGGGGGAAAGCCTGCGCGTGGTCGGCAATCTGCCCTACAACATCTCCACGCCGCTGCTGTTCCGCCTCGCCGCATTCGCCGGCCGCATCCGCGACATCCACGTGATGCTGCAGAAGGAAGTGGTCGAACGCATGGTCGCCGCGCCGGGCGATGCCGAATTCAGCCGGCTGTCGGTGATGCTGCAGTACCGCTTTGACATGGAAAAGCTGATCGACGTGCCGCCGGAGTCCTTCGAGCCGGCGCCGAAGGTCGACTCGGCCGTGGTGCGGCTGATGCCGTTCACGACACTGCCGCACCCTGCGCGCGACGAGGGCATGCTGGCGGAAGTCGTCGCCCGCGCCTTCGGCCAGCGCCGCAAGACCCTGCGCAACACGCTGAAGGGCATGGTTACCGCGGAACAGCTCGCTCAGCTCGGCATCGATGCCGGCGCGCGGGCACAGGAACTTGCCGTCGCTGATTTCGTGCGTATTGCCGACGCCGTCGCGGCGCCGGCCTGAAACTCAGGCGGCCGTCTTGCGCTGCACGAACTCGATCTTGTAGCCGTCCGGGTCTTCGACAAAAGCGATGACCGTGGTGCCGTGTTTCATCGGTCCCGGCTCGCGGGTGACCCTGCCGCCGCGTTTTTTCACCTCGTCGCAGGTCTTGTAGGCGTCCTCGACCTCCACCGCGACATGGCCGAAACCGCTGCCCATGTCATAGGACTTCGTGTCCCAGTTGTGCGTCAGCTCGAGCACTGCGGTGCGCGACTCATCGTCGTAGCCGACAAAGGCATTGGTGAAACGGCCGCCGGGATAATCGGTCTTCCGCAGCAGTTTCATGCCCAGCACCTGGGTGTAGAAGTCGATCGAGCGCTGCAGGTCGCCGACACGGATCATGGTATGCAGTAGTCTCATCGCGCGCGCCGCCTCAGATCTGCACCATCTCGAAATCTTCCTTGCGCGCGCCGCACTCCGGACAGGTCCAGTTCATCGGCACGTCTTCCCACTTGGTGCCCGCGGCGATGCCTTCGTCCGGAACACCGGCAGCCTCGTCATAGATATAGCCGCAGATCAAACACATGTATTTACGGTACTGCCCGTTATCGGTGGTCATCAGCGTCTTCTGGGTGACTTCTGGTTTATTAAGCTACAATCGCCTCGACATTCTAGCTGATCCCCCCACCGCGCCCCAATCCCCGCGCCGGAACTCCGCGCATGACTGACTCACCGCCCATTGTCATGGTTTTTGCAGCCACCGATCCCACCGGCGGCGCCGGCCTGCAGGCCGACATCATGACGCTCGCCAGCATGGGCTGCCATCCGGTATCGGTGGTCACCGCGATCACCATCCAGGACACCACCGGTGTCGATGCCGTGCAGCCGATCGACGGCGAATGGGTGGCCGACCAGGCACGCTGCATCCTTGAAGACATGCCGGTTGCGGCCTTCAAGGTCGGCGTGCTCGGCAGCCTGGAGGCGATCGCCGCGGTGGCCGAAGTGGTGTCGGACTACCCGGAAATCCCGCTGATCCTCGATCCCGTGCTGGCCTCGGGCCGCGGCGACGAGCTGGCTTCCGAGGAAATGCTTGCCGCGATCCGCGAACTGCTGATTCCGCAGACCACCATTGTCACGCCCAACAGCATCGAGGCGCGCCGGCTCGCTGCGGATGACAGCGATGACAATGACAATCCTGATCTGGCGGAATGCGCGCGGCGCATCCTCGAATCCGGCTGCGAGTACGTGCTGATCACCGGCACCCACGAACATACCGGTGATGTCACCAACACGCTGTACAACAGCGACGGCGTGGTGCGCAGCGACAGCTGGCCGCGCCTGCCCGGGAGTTTTCACGGCTCGGGCTGCACACTGGCCTCGGCCCTGGCGGCCACCATCGCCAACGGCGTCGACATGCAGGAAGCCGTGCGCGATGCGCAGGAATATACCTGGCAGTCGCTGAAACTCGCGTTTCGCCCCGGCATGGGCCAGCACATCCCCGACCGGCTGTTCTGGGCGCGGGAAGACGACACTTCCGGCACCCCCGAAAGCGACGGCGAGCCGCAGGCGTGAACGCGCGGATTGCAGGCCTCTACGCAATCACGCCCGACCTCGCCGACACGGGGGAACTGCTGCGCCGCGTGCGCGCAGCCCTTGCCGGCGGCGTCAGGGTATTGCAGTACCGCAACAAGATCGCAACGCCGGCGCAGCGCAGCGTGCAAGCCCGCGCCCTGCAGGCCTTGTGCAGGGACTCCGGCGTGCCGCTGATCATCAACGACCACCTCGAACTCGCCCTCGAATGCAACGCGGCCGGACTGCATCTCGGCGGCGACGACGGCGACATTGCCGCGGCCCGCGCGAGACTGGGCCCGCAGCGGCTGCTCGGCGCCTCCTGCTACGACCGCATCGAACTCGCCGCAGCGGCGATTGCCGCGGGCGCCGACCACATCGCCTTCGGCAGCTTTTTCCCCTCCACCGTCAAACCCGGGGCCGTGCGTCCGCCGCTTGACCTGGTCAGCCGCGCCAAACAGCGCTTCGCGGTGCCGGTGGTGGCCATCGGCGGCATCACGCCGCAGAATGCGCCACAATTGCTGGCTGCCGGAGTGGACGCGGTGGCCGTGATTTCCGCGGTGTTCGCGGCGGACAACATCACCGTCGCCGCCCGCAACTTCCAGACCTTGTTCGAAACCCGTCATGAAAAAAAGCCAGAAGCTGTTTAACCATGCCCAGCTGACCATCCCCGGCGGCGTCAATTCTCCCGTGCGCGCCTTCAAGTCCGTCGGCGGCACGCCGCTGTTTTTCCAGCGCGGCAAGGGTGCGCTGGTGTGGGATGCCGATGGCAACAGCTACATCGACTATGTCGGTTCCTGGGGGCCGCTGATCTGCGGCCACGCCCACCCTGACGTGGTGAAGGCCGTGCAGCAGGCGGCCGAACGGGGCCTGTCCTTCGGTGCACCCACCGAAGCCGAGGTCGAAATGGCCGATCTGCTGCGCCGGCTGGTGCCCTCGCTGGAACAGGTCCGCCTGGTCAGCTCCGGCACCGAAGCCACGATGAGCGCGATCCGGCTCGCCCGCGGCTTTACCGGGCGCAGTAGGATCATCAAGTTCGAAGGCTGCTACCACGGCCATGCCGACTCGCTGCTGGTCAAGGCCGGCTCGGGCGCCCTGACCTTTGGCCAACCCTCATCGGCGGGAGTACCTGCCGAAACCGCAGCACACACGCTGGTGCTGGACTACAACGACCCGGCCGGTCTGGAAGCGGCCTTTGCGCGCGAAGGCGGTGAAATTGCTGCAGTGATCGTCGAACCCGTCGCCGGCAACATGAACCTGGTTGCGCCGCGCCCCGGATTCCTCGAGTTGCTGCGCCGGTTGTGCACGCAGCATGGCGCCGTGCTGATTTTTGACGAGGTGATGACCGGCTTTCGTGTTGCGCTCGGCGGCGCGCAGGCACTGTATGACATCAAACCTGACCTGACCACGCTGGGCAAGGTCATCGGCGGCGGCCTGCCGGTGGGGGCCTTCGGCGGACGCCGCGACATCATGCAATGCCTGGCGCCGGTGGGGCCGGTGTACCAGGCCGGCACCCTGTCCGGCAACCCGGTAGCCGTCGCCGCCGGGCTCGCCACGCTGCAACTGATCCAGGCACCGGGCTTCCACGACCGGCTCGCTGCCGCCACGCACCAGCTGTGCAGCGGTCTTGCCGAAGCGGCCCAGGCCCGGCGCATCCCGTTTTCGGCGCGCAACGTCGGCGGCATGTTCGGCCTCTATTTCCGCGAAACACCGCCGACCTCGTACGCCGAGGTGATGCAATGTGACAAGGACGCCTTCAACCGCTTTTTCCATGCGATGCTGGCCGAGGGCATCTACTTCGCACCCTCAGCGTACGAGGCCGGCTTCGTCTCTGCTGCCCATGGCACCGCGGAAATCGAGCGCACGGTCAAGGCTGCGGCCAAGGTCTTTGCTGCACTTTGATCCGCAGCATAATAAAAATATCAATAAAAACAAACACTTATAATAATACTGCTTGTTGCAGCAAAACTGCTGCCCTGACATGGAAAAGATCCGCCTCTCCAAACTGATGTCGGAACAGGGCCTCTGTTCCAGGCGCGAAGCCGACAGTTATATCGAGCGCGGCTGGGTGCTGGTCGACGGCCTGCCGGTCACCGAACTGGGCACCCGCATCCTGCCGACCCAGACCATCACGCTGGCGGCGGCGGCACGCGACCGGCAGGAGGCGCGGGTCACGATATTGCTGCACAAACCCGTGGGATTCGTATCGGGCCAGGCGGAAAAAAACTACAAGCCGGCATCCACCCTGGTCATTGCAGACAACCACTACAGCGGTGACCGCAGCACACTGCGCTTCGGCCCCCAGCATCTGCGCGGCCTCGCCCCGGCCGGACGTCTCGACATCGACTCCACCGGTCTGCTGGTGCTGACCCAGGACGGGCGCATCGCCAAGCAGCTGATCGGTGAAAACTCGCGGGTCGAAAAGGAATACCTGGTACGGGTGACGGGCCGGCTCAACGCCGAGGGCCTGGCCAAACTGAATCACGGCCTGAGCCTCGACGGCGAGGCCCTGCGTCCGGCCAAGGTGTCATGGCAGAACCGCGACCAGCTGCGTTTTGTGCTGCGCCAGGGCAAGAAGCGCCAGATCCGCCGCATGTGCGAACTGGTGGGACTGACCGTGACCGGCCTGAAGCGGGTACGCATCGGCAGGGTCATGCTCGGTGACCTGCCGGTCGGACAGTGGCGCTACCTGCGCGACGACGAAAGTTTCTAGATCCAGGCCGTCAGCCGGCCGGCCGTCGCACCAGCGGCTTTGGTGCCGGCGGACGCACGCTGATGCGACGTTTCAGCGGGGACTTCACGGCATCGGCCACCGGCGTACGCTCATCGGCCAGCTGCGCCGACAGGCGGGTCAGTTCCTCCTGCAAGGCCGGCGGCCCGCCCAGGGTCGTGATGCGCTGGCGGCGCGCCGCTTCGTCCGGCAGCAGGTGCAGGCGGGTCAGGTACAACAACAGGTCTTCGGTGCTGTATTGCAGGTCACCACCGATGCGCGGGAAACCCTGCGGAATGGCAGGATGGGCCGGCGTTTTCCCCGGAAACAGCAGCTGCATCACCAGGCCCATGCAGCTCAGGCAGATCTCGCGTTCCCGGGTGCCGCTGTAACAATAGGCCGTTTCATTATCGACCCAGTACGCCACGCGGTGCTCGACCTGCTCACGAAATGCACGCATCGCCGCATCGTCGGCAAAAGGGCGGATGCCGTACAGGTGCTGCACCCGGAAACGCTGGCCCCGCGCATCGACCGCGCCTGCCGCGATGAAGGGCACGACCTGGACCCCGAGTTCCGGAAACGCCCAGGCAACGCGGCCGCCGGGCAATTCAATGCCGACCTGGATTTCCTCCTCGCCGTCAGGCGCGGTGATCACCCAGTAATGCACATAACCGGTCTGGCCGATGCCGGTTGCCGTCACCACGGGCAGTGCCTTCACCACTTCGGCCGCCGGTGACCGTGCCGGCACGGCGCGCGGCTTGGCACGGGCTGCCACAGCCACCGGCGACAAGGTGGCTACCGTGCTGCGGGAACTTGCCTGTGCCGGCGGCATCCCGCAGAGGATCGATGTTGCAAGGATCAGGAGGGCGATTGAGCTGCGCTGACTGAAACGGGCGGAAACGGGACGCCTGAACAGGCGGGAAATGATCATGATCCGGCTGTAACGCCGCCCGCGGCAAAACGCGTACCGCGGCCTGACTATATTTTTGTTTGTCGCACATCGGCGACGACACTGGAGCTACCGCGTGTTCAACCTGCGCGCCGGATGGCGGTTTTGGGCGCCGCGCGGACCGGCCGCTTCGCGGGTGTTTTCACGCGCGCAGCCACGGTTGCGGGGGCAGTATCCAGCTGCTGCGCCAGCCGGACCAGTTCCTCCTGCAGCGCCGGCGGCCCGCCGATCGCCGCCATCCGCCGCTTGCGCGCCGCCTCGTTGGGAAGGACATGCAGTCCCGCAAGGTACAGCAACAAGTCCTCGGTGGTGTGATAGTCCTCGCCGGCAATGCGCGGGAAGTTGCGCGGA
The DNA here is from genome assembly GCA_022843705.1 of Burkholderiales bacterium. GTDB lineage: Bacteria > Pseudomonadota > Gammaproteobacteria > Burkholderiales > SG8-41. Next base: position 1,033 of record JALHND010000004.1, on the reverse strand, counting down.
AAATTCGCGTACTCGGGCGTCCGTCCCGGAAACAGGATCTGCGACACGAAACCCATGCAGCTCATGCACAGTTCCGCGGTCATACCATTGAGTTCGCAGTAAGGCACACGCTGGCGGACCAGCGGCGTGACCCGGCGCATCAGGTTACTGCGCAGCGTGCGCATCGCCGCCTCATTGGCATAGGGCCGCAGGCCGTAGAGATGCTGCACCTTGAACGGCCGGCCCCGGACATCGACCTCGCCATCGGCGACAAAGTCCGCGACGTGCACGCCGAGCCCGGGAAAGGACCAGGCGATGCGCTGGTCCGGCAATTCGATGCCGACCTGGATTTCCTGTTCGCCGTCCGGCGCGGTGATCAGCCAGTAATGCACATAACCCGCCTGCCCCTCAGCGGTGGCCGTCACCGCCGCCGGCAGTACGGGAAGAGGCTGGGCCGGCCAGGATTTTTTTGCGGCGGCTGCAGGTTTTTTTGCCGCGGCAGCCGACGGTTTCGCCTTGACGTCGGTCGTCGCGTGGGCCGGCAACATTGCCGGCAACAGCAGGATCAGCAGGGAGAGGAGACGCATGCGGCAGTTGGGCCGGGGACGATCACAAAAGTTCAAGCGTGCAGATGGCACCGGTATAACGCGGAGCCGCCCGCCCGGAGTACAGCCAAGGACGGCGCTGATGCTGCTGTCGCCTAACGACGACGGGCCAGCAACTCCGGAATGGCCGCCACGCTCTCGAGGAGATGGGTATGCGGATGCGGCTGCATCTGGTCGCGGCCGTGGGCACCGGACAACACGCCGATATTCAGCGCGACGCCGGCGTTGTGCCCCGCCTGCAGATCAAGCACGGTATCGCCGGCATTGGCCACACAGCGCAGGTTGACGACGCCGGTCGCCTCCATGCAGCGGAAAATCATGTACGGCGCCGGTCGGCCTTGAGCCACCTCATCGCCGCAGACCACGGCATCGACCACGCCCTCGCGCCAGCGCAGCGCATCGAGCAGCAGGTCGGTGGTCTCGCGGTCAAAGCCCGTGTTCAGCGCGAC
>JALHND010000003.1 GCA_022843705.1 Burkholderiales bacterium | reverse complement strand
GCGGTATTCCCCTGGGCCGCCAGCGGCCGCGCGCTGGCCACCGGCCGCGACGAGGGCATGACCAAGCTGCTGCTCGACAAAAAGACCCGCCGCGTGATCGGCGCGGCGATGACCGGCGTCAATGCCGGCGAGCTGATCGCCGAAGCCGTGCTGGCGCTGGAAATGGGCGCCGACTCGCATGACCTCGGCCTCACCATCCATCCGCATCCGACGCTGTCGGAAACCCTGTTCTTCGCCGCGGAAATGGCGGAGGGCACGATCACCGACCTTTACGTGCCGAAGAAAAAATAAATGCAGTTCCTGGTCAGCGCCGTGATCGGCATCATCGGCCTCTACGCCCTGGCCGTGGGTGCCTGGCACCTCGCCTACGGCAGCTGGTTCCCGTTTTTTCCGCCGCCGGCGGTCGAGGTCTACAACCTGCTGCAGTCGGGTTTCGGCGCCTCGTTCAGAATGATGGCCATCGTGCTGCTGATCTTTGGTGGCCTCGCCTCGTTCTTCGCCTTCCTGCTCTATCCTCACCAAAAAGCCGGCTGACACCGCGGTCCCGCCCTTCCCGGCAGCCGTGAAAAACCGGGAGGCGGGCATGGGTATGGATCGGGGCGATTCGCCACCGTTGCAATCGCTTGCAATACACTTTTCTTCCCCCTGCCAAAGGCGTAGACTTTCGGGCACTTTTGAATCGAACCCCGATGTCCCGTAATTAGCCCAATAAAAACAAAAACATGTAGCCAAACCGCAGGCAGGAGTACTTTTTGAAACCCACCGATATTGCGCACCCCGATTACTTCCATAAAGTCGTCGATTGTCAGTGGGCCTGCCCGGCCCACACCCCCGTCCCCGAATACATCCGCTTGATCTCCGCAGGCCGCTACAGCGATGCCTACATGGTCAACTGGAAGTCGAATGTTTTCCCCGGCATCCTCGGCCGCACCTGCGACCGCCCCTGCGAGCCGGCCTGCCGCCGCGGCCGTGTCGAGGAAGGCAATGTCGAGATGCGCAAGCCGACCTCGCACGAGGACGGCCCCAAGCCCGAACCGGTCGCCATCTGCCGCCTGAAACGTGTCGCCGCCGACAACAAGGACGACGTCACGGCGCGCATGCCGAAGGCGCCGAAACAGAAAAACGGCAAACGCATCGCCTGCATCGGCGGCGGCCCGTCGTCGCTGACCGTCGCGCGCGACCTGGCGCCGCTGGGTTACGACATCACGATCTACGAAGCCGACCCCAAGGCCGGCGGCTTCATGCGTTCGCAGGTGCCGCGTTTCCGCCTGCCGGAATCGGTGATCGACGAGGAAGTCGGCTACATCACCGGCATCGGCAACATCACGGTCAAGACCGGCAACCGCGTCGACAGCCTGAAGAAGGTGCTCGCCGAGGGTTATGACGCGGTGTTCGTCGGCACCGGCGCGCCGCGCGGCCGCGACCTCGACGTGCCCGGCCGCAAGGAAGCCGCGAACAACGTCCACATCGGCATCGACTGGCTCGCCAGCGTGTCCTTCGGCCACATCGAAAAAATCGGCAGGAAGGTCATCGTGCTCGGCGGCGGCAACACCGCGATGGACTGCTGCCGCTCGGCCAAACGCCTCGGCGGCGAGGACGTGAAAGTCATCGTCCGTTCCGGTTACGAGGAAATGAAGGCCAGCCCCTGGGAGAAGGAAGATGCCATCGAAGAAGGCATCCCCATTCTCAACTTCCTGGTGCCGAAATCCTGCAAGGTCGAGAACGGAAAGCTGGTCGGCATGAGTTTCGAGAAGGTCAAGGCCGAGTACGATGCCCAGGGCCGCCGCAAGCTGGTGCCCACCGGCGAACCGGACCAGTATTTCGAATGCGATGATGTGCTGGTCGCCATCGGCCAGGAAAACGCCTTCCCGTGGATCGAGCGCGACGCCGGCATCGAATTCGACAAATGGAACATGCCGGTGGTGGACAAGCTCACCTTCCAGTCGACCAATCCGAAAGTCTTCTTCGGCGGTGACGCCGCCTTCGGCCCCAAGAACATCATCTGGGCAGTGGCCCACGGCCACGAAGCCGCGGTGTCGATCGACAAGATGTTCAACGGAGAGGACCTGAAGGAACGTCCGCTGCCGGCAGTCACCGTGATGTCGCAGAAAATGGGCATCCACGAATGGAGCTACGACAACGACATCTCCGCCGCGCTGCGCCACAAGGTGCCCTGGCAGGACCAGAAGCTGACGCTGAAGAGCATCAAGGTCGAGGTCGAACTCGGCTTCGACGCCAAGTCCGGTTTCGCCGAGGCCCAGCGCTGCCTCAATTGCGATGTGCAGACGGTGTTCACGCCGCGGCTGTGCATCGAATGCGACGCCTGCGTCGACATCTGCCCGATGGACTGCATCACCTTTACCGAAAATGGCGAGGAAGCCGAGCTGCGCCAGCGCCTGACCGCGCCCTCGCTGCATCCGGACCAGGGGCTGTACGTGTCGGAGACTCTGCGCATGACCGGCCGCATCATGGCCAAGGACGAGGATGTCTGCCTGCACTGCGGGCTATGCGCAGAACGCTGCCCGACGGGTGCCTGGGACATGCAGAAGTACCTGATCGAGATGACCCACGCCGGCCCCGGCTGCCGCAAACCGCAGCGCAAGGCGGCTTGAGCTTCTGAATCAGGATCAAAAGACAATTAATTAACAGGATGAACAGGATTTACAGGATGAATCAGGCGAGCGTTGTTTTTATCCTGTAAATCCTGTCCATCCTGTCAGTTTGCTTTTCTCTGTGTCCCCTGTGACCCAAAGGTTCTGAATTTCACACATCACCCATGACCCCCATCACCGCCACCAACGATTTCGTCGTCAAGTTCGCCAACGTCAACGGCTCGGGCTCGGCCTCGGCCAATGAACTGTTCGCGCGCTCGATCCTGCGCATGGGCGTGCCGGTCAGCCCGCGCAACATCTTCCCCTCGAACATCCAGGGCCTGCCGACCTGGTACGAGGTTAGGGTCACTGAGAAGGGTTACCTCGGCCGCCGCGGCGGCGTCGACCTGATGGTGGCGATGAACCCGCAGACCTGGGACAACGATCTCAAGGAAATCGAGACCGGCGGCTACCTGTTCTACGACAATTCCAAGCCGCTGCCCGAAAGCAAGTTCCGCCCGGACATCACCCGCATCGGCATGCCGCTGACGGAAATCTGCAACACCACCTACAGCGATCCGCGCCAGCGCCAGCTGTTCAAGAACATCATCTACGTCGGCGCGCTGTCGGCGATGCTGGAAATCGATCCCAAGGTCATCGAGCAATTGTTCTCCGAGCAGTACAAGGGCAAGGAGGCGCTGCTGCAGTCGAACATCAAGGCGCTGCAGCTCGGGCGCGACTACGCGCTGAAAAACCTGCCCTGCCCGCTGGGCATCCGCATCCAGGCCGCGGACAACGTCGGCGAACGCATCTTCGCCGACGGCAACAGCGCGGTGGCACTGGGTGCCGTCTACGGCGGCGCCTCGGTCTGCGCCTGGTATCCGATCACGCCGTCCTCGTCGGTGGCCGAGGCCTTCATGGCCTACTGCAAGAAGCTGCGCGTGGACGGCGACAGCGGCAAGAACAAGTACGCGATCATCCAGGGCGAGGACGAGCTGGCCTCGATCGGCATCGCCATCGGCGCCGGCTGGAACGGCGCAAGGGCCTTCACCGCGACCTCGGGCCCCGGCATCTCGCTGATGACCGAGTTCATCGGTCTCGCCTATTTCGCCGAGATCCCGGTGGTGCTGGTCGACGTGCAGCGCGGCGGCCCCTCGACCGGCATGCCGACGCGCACCCAGCAGTCCGACGTGCTGGCCTGTGCCTATGCCTCGCACGGCGACACCAAGCACCCGCTTCTGTTCCCGGAAGACCCGACCGAGTGTTTCGAGATGACGGCGCAGTCCTTCGACATCGCCGAACGCCTGCAGACGCCGGTGTTCGTGATGACCGACCTCGACATCGGCATGAACACGCGGCTGTGCCGCCCCTTCGCCTGGGACGACACGAAGGAATACGACCGCGGCAAGGTGATGACCTACGAACGGCTGGAAGCCGGCGCCGACTTCGGGCGTTACCTCGACGTCGACGGCGACGGCATCCCCTTCCGCACCTATCCCGGCACCCACCCGACCAAGGGCGGCTATTTCACCCGCGGCACCACCAAGAACCGCTACGCACAGTATTCAGAGGCCGGCCCCGACTACGTCGACAACATGCAGCGCCTGATGCGCAAGTTCGAGACCGCGAAGTCGCTGGTGCCGAAACCGCTGCTCTACCCGGCCGACAAGCCGGCGCGTTTCGGCGCGATTTTCTACGGCTCGACCAGCCCGGCGATGCAAGAAGCGCTCGACCTGCTGGCGGAGAAGGGCATCCACGTCAACGCGCTCAGGGTGCGCGGCTTCCCCTTCGCCGACGAAGTCGCCGACTTCGTCGCCTCGCATCCCTGGGTGTTCGTAATCGAGCAGAACCGCGACGCCCAGCTGAAAACCCTGCTGGTCAACGACGGCAAGATCAACCCGGCGCGGCTGATTTCGGTGCTGCACTACGACGGCACGCCGATCACCGCGCGTTTCATCGTCGACCAGATCTCCCAGCATGCCGGCGCGCGCAGCGTGGTGCCGCTGAAGAAGGCATCTTGATCAGGATAAAGGATTGCGAAATGAAGATTGGGTGGCCTTCGGGTTTTCTCACCCCTCACTTCTCACCCCTCACTCCTAACGAGTTTAAAAAATGACCTACATCGCCAAACCCAAGCTGCACCACCCATCGCTCGCCCCCAATGCCGCCGGCTACACCCGCCGCGACTACGAGGGCAAGATCTCGACGCTCTGCGCCGGCTGCGGCCACGACTCGATCTCGGCGGCGATCATCCAGTCCTGCTGGGAACTCGACATCCAGCCGCACCGCGTCGCCAAACTCTCGGGCATCGGCTGCTCCTCGAAAACCCCGGACTATTTCCTCGGCAATTCGCACGGCTTCAACAGCGTGCACGGCCGCATGCCCTCGGTGCTGACCGGCGCCAACCTCGCCAACCGCGAACTGCTGTACCTCGGCGTTTCCGGCGACGGCGACTCGGCCTCGATCGGACTCGGCCAGTTCGCGCACTGCATCCGCCGCGGCGTCAACATGGTCTACATCGTCGAGAACAACGGCGTCTACGGCCTGACCAAGGGCCAGTTCTCCGCCACCGCGACCAAGGGCTCGAAATCCAAGCGCGGCGTGCTGAATCCCGACGAGCCGGTGGACCTGGTCGGCATGGCGCTGCTGCTGCGCGCGACCTTCGTCGCCCGCGCCTTCTCCGGCGACAAAAAACAGCTGGTGCCGCTGATCAAGGCCGCGATCAAACACCCCGGCCCGTCCTTCATCGACGTCATCTCGCCCTGCGTCGCCTTCAACAACCACGAAGGCTCGACCAAGTCCTACGAATACGTGCGCCAGCACAACGCCGCGGTCAACCGCCTCGACTTCATCGAAGGCCGCGAGGAAATCACCGCCGACTACGAACCGGGCGAACTGGTCAACATCACCCAGCACGACGGCTCGATTCTCAAGCTGCGCAAACTCGCCGTCGACTACGATCCGACCGACCGCATCAAGGCAATGAACTACGTGCAGGAACGCGCTGCCGCCGGCGAAATCGTCACCGGCCTGCTCTACCTCTCGCCCGAAGCCGCAGACCTGCACCAGTACATCAACACCGTGCCCACCCCGCTGAACCAGCTCGGCACCCGGGATCTCTGCCCGGGTTCGGCTGCGCTGGAAAAGATCAACGCCGGCTTGCGCTGATCGCTCGCCGGCTTTCGGGCCGGCGAACGCAAGGTTTTTGTGAAAGCTGGGTTTCCGTGAATAATCGAAATCAAGGCACTCGATGAAACCCCACGATCTAGTCACCCTCTGCGCCAACGCCCGCGACAGCGCCGACCCGCTGGCCGCGATGCGCGAGCTGCTGGAGAGCCTGAGAAAACGCGTGGACGAGATCGAGCAGGCGCTGGACTACATTCCCGGTACCGGCGGCAACGCCAACCAGGTGTTCTACCGCGCGCCGGACCTGACGCTGCTGAAGGTGCGTTTCCCCGCCGGCCGGCGCACGCCACCGCATGACCACGGCACCTGGGCCTCGATCCTGCTGCTGTCGGGCGGGGAGAAAAACACGCTCTACCGCACCGACGGCGGCGCGCTGCGGCGGGCGAGCGAGGTCACGCTGACGCGGGGTTCCATCCTCAACATGCGCGAAGAGACGGCACATGTCGCTGAGTGCATCGGCAGCGAGCCGGCCATCGGCCTGCATGTCTACGGCGGCGACATCTTCCGGCTGCCGCGGCGGATGTGGCATCCGCAAACGCTGGTCGCCCACCCTCTCGACTGGGGACTCTACGAAAACTTCGCGCGCATGGCCTCCGCAGCCCCGGGTGCGCCGGCGACCTGAAGCGCACATACCTGCAAGCCCGGACAGGCTGGCGATCGCTGCTGTGGCGCAAGCGCCACTCTATGGATTTACATAAGTACTTGATTATATTGATATTTTTATGATTTCACCCTTTTCATAAAGTCAGTGTGCGCTAGCTCACTTGTATTTTGTGCGGCGCAGCATGACAATCCCCAGCCTCCTCCACCACAGGAAAGGAGGCCGGTATGGATACCGACCCGCGTTTCAAGGAATCCCGCGCCGCACTGACCCTCGCCGCCCTCGGCATCGTCTACGGCGACATCGGCACCAGCCCGCTCTACGCGGTGAAAGAAACCTTCGCTCCCGGTCACGCCATCCCCCTGCAGACCGGCACCATCCTCGGCGGCATCTCGGCCATCCTGTGGGCGCTGATGCTGGTGGTCTCGCTCAAGTACGTCGTCCTCATCATGCGCGCCCACAACAAGGGCGAGGGCGGCATCATGGCGCTGCTGGCGCTGGCCTCCTCGGCCTGCAAAAACCATCCCCGGCAGTACGCGGCGATCCTCTTCGCCGGACTGGCCGGCGCGGCGCTGTTCTACGGCGACGCGGTGCTGACCCCGGCGATCTCGGTGCTGTCTGCGGTCGAGGGCCTGGAAATCGGCACCTCCGCCTTCAAACCCTATGTGCTGCCGATCGCCTGCGGCGTGCTGATCGGCCTGTTTTCCTTCCAGCGTTTCGGCACCGCGCGTGTCGGCGCGCTGTTCGGCCCGATCGTGATCCTCTGGTTCCTCGCGCTCGGCGCGGCGGGCCTGCAGGGCATCTCGCGCGCGCCGGAAATCCTGCAGGCGCTGGACCCGACCCACGCCTTCCATTTCGTCACCGGCCACGGCTTCGCGTCCTTCGTCGTGCTGGGCGCGGTGCTGCTGGCCTTCACCGGCGCCGAGGCGCTGTACGCGGACATGGGCCATTTCGGCAAGCAGGCGATCCGCAGCGCCTGGTTCGGCCTGGTGTTCCCGGCGCTGGCGCTGAACTATCTCGGCCAGGGCGCGCTGCTGCTGACCGAACCGTCGGCAGTCAGCAATCCCTTCTACCTGCTCTATCCGGACTGGGCGCTGTACCCGATGGTGATGCTCGCCACCGCGGCCACCGTGATCGCCTCGCAGGCGACGATCTCCGGCGCCTATTCGCTGACGCGGCAGGCGATCCAGCTCGGTTACCTGCCGCGGATGAGCGTGCTGCAGACTTCGGCCAGGGAAGCCGGCCAGATCTACATGCCGGCGGTCAACTGGATCCTGCTTGCGGTGGTGATCGCCGCGGTGCTCGGCTTCGGCTCGTCATCGGAGCTCGCCTCGGCCTACGGCGTCGCCGTCACCGGCACCATGCTGGCGACGACCTTCCTCACCTTTTTCGTGATCCGTTACCACTGGGGTTACAACCTCGCGCTGTGCATCGCCGCCACCGGATTTTTCATCGTCGTCGATCTCGCCTTCTTCTCGTCGAGCCTGCTCAAGGTCGCCGGCGGCGGCTGGTTCCCGCTGGCGCTGGGTTCGATGATGCTGGTGCTGATGCTGACCTGGCGCCGCGGCCGCCGCATCCTTGCCGACCGCCTGCGCGCCTCGGCGATTCCGGTGGAGGATTTCTTCAAGTCACTGCTGCAGTTCCCGCCGCACCGCGTGCCCGGCACTGCGGTGTTCATGGTCGCCGACGGCAATGCAGTGCCACATGCCCTGCTGCACAACCTGTCGCACAACAAGGTGCTGCATGAACGCGTGGTGCTGCTGACAGTGACGGTGGCTGACGTGCCCTGGATTCCCTTCGGAGAACGGGTCGCGGTCGAGTCGCTGGGCAACGGCTGCTGGCGGGTGCGCCTGCATTTCGGCTTCAAGAACCGCACCGACGTGCCGCAGGCGCTGGAGCTGTGCCGTCAGCACGGGCTCGAGTTCGAGATGATGGAGACCTCGTTTTTCCTCAGCCGCGAAACGCTGGTGCCGGTGGCCGGCGGCGAGGACGGCATGGCGCTGTGGCGCGAGCGTCTGTTCGCGGCGATGGCACGCAACGCCAGCAGCGTGGTCGAGTATTTCCACCTGCCGGCGAACCGCGTGATCGAACTGGGCACGCGCATCGAGCTCTGAGCGGAAAGCGGAATAAAAAACGCCGGACCGGGAGGACCCGGTCCGGCGCACTGTCGGGTGTTGCGGCGCTACAGCGTGCGAACCTGCAGCTTGCGCCACTTGATCGCGCCGCCCGGTGCATCCTTGGGCCCGTTGCCGAACTGCAAGGAAAACGGCCCCGAGGCGAACTTGCTGTCCTGCAGGTGGACCGTCACCGTGCCGTTGAACTTGACGGTGATTTCCGTGCCCTTGACGTAGATCTCGAAATTGTTCCACCTGCCGCCGGCCTTGTATGGACTCGGGACCGGTGTCCGCGCGAAACCGACGATGGCACCGGTGGCGTACTCCGGGCCGGGACGCTGGTCGTAGATGTTCACTTCGTAGGCGCTGTCGGCGCCGATTTTTTTCGGATCCGAGGCGCGGACAAAAATGCCGCTGTTGGTGGTGGTGTCAGCCCAGAACTCGGCGTAGATCTCGAAATCGGTGTACGAGTTTTTCGTCACCAGGTGCCCGCCCTTGCCCTTGTCACCGACGATCGCACCGCCCTCGGCCCGCCAGTTGACGTCGCCGATGCGGTTGAAGTTGTCGAGCCCCTTTTCACCGTCGATCAGCGTGACCCAGTCCGATCCCCTGTGCGCACATCCGCTCAGGCTTGCGGCAACCAGCAACAGGGCTGCCGTACTGCAGAACGCTCTGCGTTTCATTTATTGTCTCCCCCAGTTTGGTTGTGCTGCGCGGATCAGGTTGCGCCGCACCCCGTGGAGAGTCAAGGCTGTAAATTCAGCGTGTCATGACGACGCAAAACACTAGCGCCGGACGCCCGGTGTCTCGATCGCCAGCCCTGCGCCACGGCGCGCCAGATACAGCTCGAGATCGAGCAGCTCGTCAGTACCGAAGGCCGGCTGTTCGGCGCGCACGCCGAAATAACAGGCGCGCAGCCGCCGCTGCAACGAGCCGACGGATTGCCATTCCAGCCGGTAAACCGGATAGGCATTGCCGTGGCCTTCGCTGATGGTGTCGGCCAGCAGTTTGCGGCCGGCGTTCTGCACATGGCAGTGGATGCAGGCCAGGTTCATCTGGCCCTGGCGCCGGTGAAAGATTTCGCGGCCGCGTTGCAGCGCAGCCTGCTCTTCCTTCGCCGCCGGCTGCAAGGGCTGGCCGCGCGACTGGTGCGCGACGTAGGCAGTCAATGCCAGCAGTTCTTCCGATTCGTAACGCAGCGGACCGGCCTGCTGCCGCCCGGTGCGGCAGCGGTTGATGCGTCCTTCGAGATTGACCACTTTCGAGGTCGCCGCATCGACACGCGGGTAACGCGCGGCGACACCTTTCATGCTGGGAGCCGCATCGCCATGACAACTTGCACAGGACTGAACACCGCGCCCGGCCGGCGTGTTCCAGAGTTTTTCGCCGCGCGCGACCCACAACATGCCGGGATTGGCGAAATCGTCGGCCTGCAGCGCGCGCACGTCGGCACCGGCGAATTCGATGCCGGAACGCGGCGGGGCCGCCGGCGTTTGCGCAAACACGGTGGTTTGCAGCGGCAGCAACAACAGGCACAGCGCCGCAGTGTTGCGGATCAACGACCCGGGAACTCCCATGAATTTCAAAGGCTTGACGATATGTGTTCTCCTTCCGTCGCCCCCGGCCGACAGCATCGCCCTTGCAGATAAATCATAAGTATTTGATTTTATTGATAAATATGACGTGGCACGGAATCCGCATTGTTCCCTGCACAGGTCGTCCGGCCTGTTTTTCTCTGACTACACAGGAGTACTACATGTCCATGCAAAACACTGTCCGCAAATTCCTCGCTCCCGTTGCCGCCGCACTGGTGTTCGCCATGGGTACGGCCCATGCCGTGACGCAGCAACAATCCGCGGAAAAACCCGTCGACTGCAAAAAAACGCCGGATCACGAGCGCTGCAAGGCCAAGAAGTAAGCGGCATCGCGCCGGGCTGCAATGATCCCCGGCAACTTCAGGCCGGCTGCCGCGTCACACGGCCGGCCTGATTTCAGTCCGCGCTCACGGTGATGACCGCGCGCGACTCGCCGCGTTCGCCCGAATCATCGCGCCACTCGAACACGAATTCCCCGCTCTCCTGCACCCGCACCGGAAACTGCAGCAGCGGATTCGCGGCAATGCCCGAACCCATCTCTGCCCTGAACACCTCGCTGCCGTTGTAGCGGCAGATCAGTGTATTGATCACGTTTTTCGGAATGCGCCGGCCAAAATTGTCGGGCCGGTAACCAGTCTCCATCGGATGCTGGATGGCGATGCGCACCTGGACAATCTCGCCGCGTCGCGCGTTGGCCGGCACCTGTACGCGGGACAGCATCTCAACCCTCCAGGCAGGCCAGTTCGGTGACGACAACATGCGCGCCGCCCATCCACCAACTGCCGTCGGACAACTGCGCCAGCGCCAGCACGTCCTGGATGTCGGCAAGCCGGATGCGGGTGGCGATTTCCGCCTTGCCGGAGTGCGGGCCCAGCGTGAAACTCGCGACCACCGGCCGCGGATTGCGCTCGGCGAGCAGCGTGATGCGGCGGACGTGATCCTGCGCCGTCATCGGGCTGTCGACCATCACCCGTACTGCCACCGAATGGCCGTTGTCGGCCAGCGGCGGCGTATCGACGGTGACCCGGCCGGCGTTGACCGGCGCACCGCCGGTCACTTCACGCAACAGCGCTGCACGCTGCGGATTCTGCTGGGCAGCCGCCAGACGCGCACACAGCAGGCCGCCGGCTAGCGCGGTGCTGGTCAACAGGAATCGGCGGCGGTCAGGCATCAGCGGATTATTTCAGGGTTTGCAGGTAAGCGACCACGTCTTCGATCTGTGCGGCACTGAGCACCGGTTTGCCGCGGTAAGCCGCGGCCACCCGGTTCAGGCCCTCAAGCTTGTAGTAGGACGGCATCACGGTCTCCGGGTTCAAACGCGACTGGTCAACAATGCGCAGCCGCAGCTGGGCCGCCGACAGCCGCGCACCGATGCCGGACAGCGGCGGCGCGATATTGCCCATGAAACGCCGCCCGGTTTCGGGCACCGCATGGCAGAGCAGGCAGTTGGCGTCGCGCCCGGCGATGATGTCGCGGCCCCGCAGCGGATCACCCGGCTGCGCCGACAGCGGCGCGGGGATCGCATCACCGTCGATCCGGTACGGAACAAGAGCCTGCGGCGCCGCCACGGCACAGGCAGCCGTCGCGGCACACAGCAGGCTCCAGGCCGGAACGCGCATTGCGCCCCGGCTCAGACCAGCGTCAGCCCCTGCTTCGACAACGGCAGGCTGCGCACCGGCTTGCCGGTCGCGGCATGGATGGCATTGAGGATCGCCGGCACCACCACGCAGATCGTCGGCTCGCCCACGCCACCCCAGAAGTCACCGGTCACCGGCAGGATCACTTCAACCTTGGGCATTTCGGCGATTTTCATGACGCGGAAATTGTGGAAGTTGGTTTCCACGATGCGTCCGTTGGCCACCGAAATCTCGCTCTGCAGCGTGGTCATGCCGTAGGCCACCGAGCCCTCGATCTGCGCGGCCGTCTGGTCCGGATTGACGACATTGCCGCAGTCGAGCGCAAACACGCAGCGGTGAACCTTGACCTCGCCCTTGGCGCTGACCGAGACCTCGGCCACTGCCGCGGAATAGCTGCCGTAACCCATGAACTGGGCGATACCGCGGAACACGCCTTTCGGCAGCGGCTTGCCCCAGCCCGCCTTCTCGGCGGCGGCGTTGAGCACGCCCAGGTGTTTCGGACGTTCACTCATCAGCGCACGGCGGAACTCCAGCGGATCCCTGCCGGCCAGTTTCGCCACTTCATCCATGAAACACTCGCTGAATATGCCGTTCTGGTTGGTATTGACGCCGCGCCACGGCCCCACCGGCAGATGGGTGTTGCGCATCGCATACTCGGTGCGCAGGTTGGCATGCGTGTAACCGAACTGGGCATCATGCGGCTGCGGCCACAGGCCCTGCAGCTGGCGCCGGTCCTTGCCGTCCTTGATCGCCGCCGGGTTGGCAAAGGCGTTGATCGACTGGCCGGACACGCGGATGTGCAGGCCGGTCAGGTTGCCCTTGTCATCAACACCCGCAGCCATGCGCGCCTGGGCAATCGGCCGGTAGAAATCGTGCGCCTGGTCTTCCTCGCGGCTCCACACCATTTTCACCGGTATTCCGGGAAAAGCTTTCGCGATTGCCACGCCCTGGCGTACCACGTCCTGGTTGCCGATGCGCCGGCCGAAACCGCCGCCGAGGTCCATCACGTACACCTCGCACTTCTCGAGCGGCTGGCCGGAGGAGGAAGACAGCGCAGCGAGCGAAGCCTCGGCGTTCTGGGTCGGGATCCAGATTTCCGACTTGTCCGGCGACAGCTTCACCGTGCAGTTCATCGGCTCCATCGTGGTGTGCGAGGTGAAGGGCACACTGTAGACGGCCTCGATCTTCTTCGCCGAGGCGGCAATCGCCTTCGGTGCATCACCGGTGTCGATGTCGGCAAAGGCGTCGCTCGAGGTCAGCCCCGATTCCAGGTGTTTCGCGATCGATGCACTGTTGACCTTGGCATGGGGGCCTTCGTCCCACACGATCGGCAGCGCATCCAGCGCCTTCTTCGCCCGCCACCAGGTGTCGGCCACCACTGCGACGGTGCTGTCGTTGATCTTCATCACACGCTTGACGCCAGGCATGCCGATGACTTTCGACTCGTCGAAACTCAGCAGCTTGCCGCCGTAGACCGGGCAGTCCTTGACCGTCGCATGCAGCATGCCGGGCATCTTCAGGTCGATGGCATAGACCTTGGCGCCGTTGAGCTTGTCCGCGGTATCCAGCCGGCGCAGGCCCTTGCCGGCGATTTTCCAGTCCTTGACCGCTTTCAGCTGGATGCTCTTCGGATCGGGCGGCGTCAGTTTCGCCGCCGCACCCGCCACCTTGCCGTAGCTGGTGCTGCGGCCGGAACCGGAGTGCGTGATCACGCCATTGGCGACGCGCAGTTCGCCGACCGGCACGCCCCATTCATTGGCCGCCGCCTGCAGCAGCATCATGCGTGCCGCCGCACCACCGCGGCGCACGTAGTCCTGCGACTCGCGGATGCCGCGGCTGCCCGCAGTCGACATCACGCCCCAGGCGCGTTTGCGCGCGAGATTCTGGCCGGCCGTGATCTGCTCGGTGGAGACTTTTTTCCAGTCGCATTCCAGTTCCTCGGCCACCAGCTGCGCCAGACCGGTCAGCGTGCCCTGGCCCATCTCGGCGCGGGCGATGCGGATCACGCAGGTGTCGTCGGGCTTCACCACCACCCAGATGTTCACCTCGGCATCCGCCGCGGCACCCTGGGCTGCAGCGCTGCCGATGCCGAAGGGCAGATGGAAACCCAGCACGAGACCGCTGCCCGCAGCGGCGCCGCCGACGAGGAACTTGCGGCGGGAAATTTTCGGAGCTTGTCCGGGATTCATCAGGTCGTTCATGTCGTCTCTCCCCGGCTCAGGCGTTCTGTTGATCGGCGGTCACTGCAGCGGCAAACTTGCCGCCAGCGGCCATGTGGACCGCTGCGCGGATGCGGTGATAGGTGCCGCAGCGGCAGATGTTGGTCATCGCCTCGTCGATATCCTTGTCCGTGGGCTTCGGCTTCTTCGCCAGCAGCGCCACGGCCGCCATGATCTGGCCCGACTGGCAGTAGCCGCACTGCGGCACGTCGATCGCCGCCCAGGCCTTCTGCACCGGATGCGAGCTGTCCTTCGACAGGCCCTCGATGGTGGTGATGCGGTCGCCGGGTTTGATCGCGGCAACCGGCAGCGCGCAGGAGCGCACCACTTCGCCGTTGAGATGGATCGAGCAGGCGCCACATTGCGCCACGCCGCAGCCGTACTTGGTGCCTGTCAGCCCGACCTGCTCCCGGATAGCCCACAGCAGCGGGGTGTCGGCTTCGACGTTGACCTCGTAATTGCGGCCATTGATGTTCAGTTGCGCCATGACTTCTCCTCAGCGGTTTGTTGGGTACTGCATTGCGGCCCGCGCCGGAATGCGCGCGGATGCTGGCTGAATTCCCCGGTTGAATCTTGTGGCCTGCGGTCGAACGCCGCATGGGCGCGCAAAGGAATGCGCGAACGGCAGATTATGCCGCCGGATGTTTGCGGTCAACAGAATTGCCGCGTTCCGGAAACCGGCGGCGATTTGCTGCGCCGCGGCGCCAATCCGCCAGCAGGGCATCAACATTCGGCAGCCCGCCGGTCTGACCGCGCAGGTATTGCAGAAACGTGGTGGCAACGATCGACAGCGGCCGCGCCTTGGGATACACCGCATACCACTTGCGCCGGATCGGGAATCCCTCGACGTCCAGCAGGACCAGGCCGCCGTCGGTTGCATCCATGCCCAGTGCGTGCAAGGACAGCACCGCCAGCCCGAAGCCGCCGGCGACCGCCTGCTTGATGGCTTCGTTGCTCCCCAGCGCCATGCGCACGCGCGGCTTGAAACCATGGCGCTGGAAATAGCGTTCGCTGGCCATGCGGGTGCCCGATCCCTGCTCCCGGACCAGGAACGGCTGCTCCTCCAGCGCCTTCAGGGGAAGGCCCTTCCGGCCGGCGAGCCTGTGGTTGCGCGGCGCGACGACCACCAGCGGATTGTCGAGTATCGGCAGTTCGTGGATCTCCAGGTCGGTCGGCGGCACACCCATGATGTAGAGGTCATCGCGCCCTTCGATCAGGCGCTGCACGATGTCATCGCGGCGGGCCACCTCGAGCGACAGCTCGATCCCGGGATAGGCCTCGGAAAAAGGTCCGAGCAGGCGCGGCACGAAATAGGTGGCGGTGGTCACCGCAGACACCCTCAGCGCACCCCGGCGCAGGCCCTGCAGGTCGGCCACCCGCATTTCGAAGCGGTCCCAGGTCTCGAACATCGCGCGCGCGGAAGCCAGCAACTCGGTTCCGGCCGCGGTAAGCCGGATGCGTCGCCCAAGCTGCTCGAACAGCGGCAAGCCCACCGCCACGGCAAGCTCCCTGACCTGGACAGACACGGTGGGCTGTGACAGATGCAGCTCGTCAGCGGCACGCGTGAACGACAGCTGGCGCGCCACCGCTTCGAACACGCGCAGCTGGTGCAGGGTGACCGGGGGACGTTTCGGCTTGTTCATAGACTGCAGTCTATATGTTTTATCCAGAAATATCATTTTTAACAATGGCTGCCGGCACTTAGGATTCACGGCGTTCACCGACCAACCGCCCACAGGAGCCCGACCATGGATCTTGCCGAACCCCGCCAGTTGACCCGCACCGCCGTCGCCGTCGCCGAGGGCGACGGCATCGGGCCTGAAATACTCGCCGCCACGATGGCCGTCATTGACGCCGCAGGTGCGCGCATCGACTGGGAACCGATCGAGGTCGGCGAAAAGGTCTACCGGAGCGGCATCAGTTCGGGGATCGCGCCGCAGTCCTGGGAGGTTCTGCGCCGGACCGGGCTGCTGCTGAAGGCGCCAATAACCACTCCCCAGGGTGGCGGCTACAAGAGCCTCAACGTCACCATCCGCAAGACGCTGGGTCTCTACGCCAACGTGCGCCCCTGCGTGACCTACCACCCCTTCGTCGACACCCGCCATCCCGGCATGGATGTGGTGATCGTGCGCGAGAACGAGGAAGACCTCTACGCCGGCATCGAGCACCGCCAGACCGACGAGGTCTACCAGTGCCTGAAGCTGATCTCCCGTCCCGGCTGCGAGCGTATCGTGCGCTACGCCTTCGAATATGCGCGTGTCAACGGCCGTCGCAAGGTGACCTGCTTCACCAAGGACAACATCATGAAGATGACCGACGGTCTCTTCCACAAGGTGTTTGACGAAATCGGAGTGCAATATCCGGAACTGGAGAAGGAGCACCGCATCGTCGACATCGGCGCGGCGCTGCTCGCCGACGATCCGACGCGTTTCGATGTGGTGGTGATGCCCAACCTATATGGCGACATCCTGTCCGACGTCGCGGCGCAGATCGCCGGCTCGATCGGGCTGGCCGGTTCCTCGAACATCGGCGACCACGTCGCGATGTTCGAGGCAGTGCATGGCAGCGCGCCGGACATCGCCGGTCAGGACATCGCCAATCCCTCCGGCCTGATCCAGGCCGCGGCGATGCTGCTCGCCCACATCGGCCAGGGCGAAATCGCCACGCGTGTGCAGAACGCCTGGCTGCGCACGATGGAGGACGGCGTGCACACCGCCGACATCGCCGGTCCGCACACCGTGCAAAAAGTCGGCACCCGCGCCTTCGCGCAGGCGGTGATCGCCCGCCTCGGGCGGATCCCGGAGAAGCTGAAACCGGTGCAATTCGCAGCGGCGCAGGACAAGCACGCGCCGGCGCCGATCCGCGCACCGTCACGCAAGGCCCTGGTCGGGGTGGATGTGTTCCTGCACTGGCACGAGGGCAAGCCCGACGATCTCGGCGCGGCGCTGAACATGGTCGCCACCGGCAAGCTCGCACTGAAGATGATCACCAACCGCGGCGTCAAGGTCTGGCCGGACGGTCTGCCCGAAACCCTGTGCACCGACCACTGGCGCTGCCGCTTCATGCCCGCTGATGCCGTGGCCACGATCAGCCACGCCGATGTGGTGGCTCTGCTCGGCACCCTGGCGGCGGCGGGTTTCGATTTCATCAAGACCGAGCACCTGTGCAGCTTCGACGGCGTGCCGGGATACTCGCTGGGCCAAGGTCAGTAATCGCGCCGGAAGCAGGTCAGGGAATCGCGGCGCCGTTCATCCGGGCGAGAATGGTCTGGGTGCGGCGCTGCAGGTAAGCGGTGTTGCTGCCGGGACCGTAGCGGCGCGGACTCGGCACCACCGCGGCCAGGCGTGCCGCCTGCTCCGGGGACAACGCGGCCGCGGTTGTCCCGTAGTGGTAACGCGCCGCCGCCTCGGCACCGAACACGCCGTCTCCCCACTCGATGACGTTGAGATAGATTTCGAGTATCCGCCGCTTGCTCATCACGGTTTCGAGCATCACCGCGACCACGGCCTCCTGCGCCTTGCGCCACCAGGCCCGCTCCCCGGAGAAAAACAGGTTCTTCGCCAGCTGCTGGGTGATGGTCGAGCCGCCGGCGACGATTTCACCTTCGCGCAGGTTTTTTTCGTAGGCCTTCTGGATGCCGTCCCAGTCGAAGCCGCCGTGGTCCGCAAATTTCGCGTCCTCGGCCGCCACCACCGCGCGTTTGAGATGCCCGGAAATGCGCTGGTAGGGTACCCACTGGTGACGCAGCTTCGCCCGCGGATCATCTTCCTGCAGGATTTCGAGGCGTGCACGCATGAAGGCCGTCGACTCGGGGTTGTGGCTGTTCCAGTACCAGATGTGGACCAAAAACCAGAACTGCAGCGCGGTCAGCACGATCAGCGCCAGCAGGATGATGCGCCAGGTCCAGCGCAGCAGGAATCTCATGGATGCCGATCAGGCGTCGCCGCGCAGTTGCGCGATCACCGGCGCGGTCAGCGGCCTGACGCCGCGCCAGATGCGGAAGGATTCAGCGGCCTGTTCGACCAGCATGCCGAGGCCGTCGGCACAGGCCGCGCCTTGCGCCCGCGCGAATTCGAGGAAAGCGGTTTCACGGCCGTACATCATGTCGTAGGCCAGCGCGCCCGGCGCAAACAGGCCGTCGGGTAACAATGGCATCGCGCCATCGAGACTGGCCGAGGTGGCGTTGATCACCAGGTCGAACTGCAGGCCGGTCAACTCACCATAAGGACGTGCCGAAATGTCGGTGACACCCAAGTGTTTGGATTTGTTGATGAAATGGCTCACCATACGCATTGCCTTGTCCGTCGTGCGGTTAGCCACTAACAGCGAATACGGCCGCCTTTCAAGCAAGAAATGCATGACGCCGTGCGCAGCACCACCAGCACCCATCAACAACACTCTCTTGTTTGCAATCGGAAATTCAAGATTGCGCTCAAGATCCGTCACCAGACCGACGCCATCCGTGTTGTAACCGACCAGTTGAGCATTGACCATTTTGATGGTGTTTACAGCCTCCGCCTCGAGTGCTTTCTCATCCAGGGAATCGACCAGATCCCAGGCCTCGCGCTTGAACGGCAACGTCACGTTCAAGCCATGGCCGCCCTCGTGGAAAAACCGGCGCACCGTGTCCTCGAAACCGTCGAGCGGCGCGAGCAGGCGGTCGTAGCGGATGTCCTGGCCGGTCTGGCGCGCGAATGCGACATGGATCAGCGGCGACTTGCTGTGGCTGACCGGGTTGCCGATCACCGCGTATCGATCACTCACCGCGCGCTCACTGGCTGACGAACTGGTCGGCCCGCGTGAAGGTCCAGGTGCGGGTGATGTGCAGGATGTCGGTGTCGCGGGCAATGTTTTCGGGGAAAGCCGAATACGGCGCCGCCAGCGTGACGATGCGCACCGTCGCGTCATCAAGCAGCTTGTTGCCGGAGGAGCGGTCGATCTGCACCCGCTCCAGGCTGCCATTGGACTTGATCGACACCGTCGCCACCAGGCTGCCGTAGATGCGCTGTTCGCGCGCCGCCTGCGGATAATTCAGCTCGCCGATACGCTCGATCTTCTGCCGCCAGTCCTCGACGTAGCGGGCAAAGCGGTATTCCTGGGTGCGTGCACCGACGAACTTGCGGCGCGGCCGTTCCTGGTAGGCATTCCAGTCCTTGCTGATCTGCGCTTCCAGCCGCGCGATCGCCAGGCTGCGCTGCACCAGGTCCGTGGCATTCACCGTCGGCGCCGTTTCGTTCGCCTGCGGCGACGGTTTGTCCGGGGTGCTGGCGACTTCGCTCTTCGCGCCCTTTTTGGCCAGCAGTTCGCGGGCTTCCCGCTCCAGTTCCGCCACCCGCTTCTGGGCGAGCTGCAGTTCGGTGGTCTGGCTGTCCTTGGTGATCGCCGGCAGCGGGCTTTGCGCGCGCTGTTTGGCGTCGGTATTGCCGCCGCCGTCGAGGTTGTGCTGGGCCAGCGCGTCGGCCTTGGCCGGTTTCGCCTGTGACTTGGTGTTGACCAGCACGACTTCCAGCGGCGGCGCCGAATTCTGCAGTTCACGCAGGTCGGGCACCGTGAAGCTCAGCCCGAAAATGACAAAAGCGTGGAACAGCAGCGAAACCGCGCCGGCGGCCCCGAAGCGGGTGCGCACGGTCATCTGCGCATAACGGCGGTCGAAATCGGCGATGCGCCGCTCGAGTTCGGCGACACGCTCATCGAGCCGGTCCACCGCGCCCGCCCAGGAACCGCGACGCGGATGTTTCGCGCGGCGGGGCAGCTGGACGACTTGGGCGGCAGGTTTGCGCATCATCCCGGGTATTCTAGTCAAGGCCTCGCAAATAGCAATAAAAACTTAAATATCATGTAATTAAGTGCTTTGCTTAAAGTCGAATCCAGTATTTTTCCGGAGGTTGGTGCTCGCTTACATCAGAGGCCATCAAGCACCGTCCTGAATTCGAGCAGGAGGCCCAGGTCGAGCAGGTCGATGTCACCCACTGCAAGTTCGACACGCGCGCCGGGTGCCACGTTCGCCAGCGACGGTATGCGCTGGACAATCGGCACCGCCTCCAGCCGCACCAGGTTCTCGCGCAGCACCGTGCCGGTGACCACAGCCATGTTTTCCTGCAGCAGCCAGCGCAGGCTCCAGTAACGCTCCATCGTCCGCTGGTACTCGCCGTAGATTTCGTAGGCCGCCTCGAAGTCGCGCATCGCCGCCAGCAGAGTGGTGTCCTTGCCGGCATAAACCGGCGGCTCGCCGCGCGCGCGCGCGATCAACTGGCGCTGGTTGACCAGGTCGGCATAACGGCGCAGCGGCGAAGTCGCCCACATGTACTGCGCGACGCCCAGCCCGTCATGCGGTCCGGCGGCCGTGCTGCTGCGCACCTTGCCGCCACTCTGCACGCGGTACAGCGCCGGCTGGCCGGCGGCATGCAGCTCGCCGGCCCAGGTGCTGTTGGCGAGGATCATCAGTTCGGCCACCGACTGGTCGATCGGCGTGCCGCGGGCACGGCGGCCGATGGTCACCCGGCCGTCGGCATCCACCTGGAAGGTGAATTCGGGGCGGTCCTCCTGCGGCGGCACATCGCCCTTGCGCGTGTGCAGCCTGCTGCCCGAGAACTGCCACAGCCAGGCCAGCGCTTCGCCCTGCGGGTGGTCGATGGCGCCGCCGGCCGCGAGCGTGGCGGCATTGAACACCGGCTCCAGCGCATCGTGGCGCAGGTTGTCCGCGATATGCACGCGTTCGAGCCGTGTTTCATGCGACAGGATCGAAAAATCCTCCGCGACATCGAAATAGATCGACAGCGCCGGGCAATTGCGGCCCGCCGCCAGCGTGTAGGCCTCGACCGCGGCATCGGGCAGCATGGTGATCTTGCCGCCGGGAAAATAAACCGTCGACAGGCGTTCACGCGCCACCGCCTCCAGCGGCGAATCCGGCACGATGCCCAGCGCCGGCGCGGCAATGTGGATGCCGAGGCGGCGCGCGCCGCCCGGCAGCGCCTGCAGCGAAAACGCATCGTCGATCTCGGTCGTCGCCGCATCGTCGATGCTGTAGGCCTCGGTGTCGGCCAGCGGTAATCCCTCCGGCACAGGCACCGGCGGCAGTTCCGGAAATCCGGCACCCTTCGGAAAATGTTCGTGCAGGAAGCGATTGAGGTGGTACGCGTGGATGTCGGGCAGGGCGCCGCAACGTTCCAGCAGGCGCACCGGCGTCAGTTTCGCCGCAGCGGCGGCCTCGTCCAGCGCCTTCCATTCAATGCCGTTCTTGTCCGGCTTGTAGAGCAGCTGGTCGAGCAGCGGCCGGAAGGCCTCCGGGAGGCGGTTTTGCGCCAGTTCGGCGGCATAAGCCGCCTTCGCTTCGGCCTGCAGCTTCTTGCGTTCAACGCTGGCCAGCGCCGCCTTCAGCGCTTCTTCCGGCGCCGCCTTGTAACGGCCGCGGCCCTTCTTGTAAAAATACATCGGCGCGCCGTGCAGGCGCATCAGCACTGCCGCGGATTCGGCAGCGGACGGCGCGTGGCCGTAGTACTCGGTCGCCAGGCCTTCATAGCCGAATTCCTCGGCCCCGCAACACTGCCACAGAAAATCGACGTCGATGGCATCGGCCTCGCGCTGCGCCTCGGCCATGAAGGCGGTGTGTGCCGGCGATGCAAAACGCAGCAACACGGCGGAAGCCTTCACTTTCGAGCGTTTGCCGTGCGGTGCCTCGACCTGCAGCGACGTATCGTTGTCGGCCATCACCAGGCCGACCCTGAACTCGCCGTCTTCTTCGTAAAAAACGTTCATGTCGACCAAGCTTCTCGGAACGGGTCATCAGACCCGTTCCGCCAATATCTCCCCTCTCCCATCGGGAGAGGGGTCGGGGGTGAGGGGGAAACCTAAAAAACGGGCGCCGGAAATGCTATTCAAAAAGTCCGGAACAGGGCCGCGAATTATACGCGCCCGCGCTGCCAGAACGCGACGACGGTTTCGAGGTAAGCGGAGAAGCCGCGGAATCCGTGATCGCCGCCCGGCACGACGATCTGCTCGCAGCCGGCATAACGTTCGACACCCGCGCGGTAATCGAGCACCTCGTCACCGGTGGCTGTGATCAGCAGGTAACGCGACGGCGTGACGGTATCCACCTCAAGCGCACGCAGCTCGGCGATATGCTGCGGCGTCAGTTCGTAGGCCTCGCCGGTGTAGAGGTTTTTCTGCGGACCCAGATAACCGGCCAGCAACTCGTAAGGCCGCACTGCGGGATTCACCAGCACCGCGCGTGCACCGACACGTTCGACCAGAGATGTCGCGTAGAAACCGCCCAGCGAGGAACCCACCAGCGTCACACCGCGCGGATCATGCGGCGCAATCAGCGTTTCGAGCTGCGCCATCGCCTCGTTCGGCCGATGCGACAGTTCGGGACAGGCGTAGTGATCGGCCAAGTCCAGCTTCGCCATGTGTTCGCGCAGCAGGCCGGCCTTGTACGACAGCGCGGAGCTGTTGAAGCCGTGGATGTAGATCAGCAATTGCGAATGATGGGAATTAAATGGTCACACAAGTATCGGCAGCCAACATTATCCAACCCGCTTCACGCCGCCAGCTTCACGCCCACCGAAATCCCCGCCTTGGCACACAAGCCCACCAGATGATCCAGCGACAGCAGTTCCACCTTGCCGCGCGTGATTTCCGAGACCCGCGGCCGGCTGATGCCCGGCCGTTTCGCCGCCTGCGCCTGGTTCAGTCCTTCGCGCTCCATCCAGCCGCGCAGGGCCTCGGCCAGTTGTGCGCGCAACAGCATGACCTCGGCCTCGTGCGGGGGAAATCCGAGGTCCCGAAAGATGTTGCCGCTCGATTTCGTCACTTTGCCGGCCATGCCGGATTCCTTTTGGAAAATGCCCCTGCCTTGCGGTAACGCTGCCGCGTCATTAATGGTAGTCATCCTCCCGCTGATGCCGGACGGCCAGTATGGTCACTGTCGCGGACCGCTCGATCTCGAACAATGCGACATATCCCGCATTTCCGAAAGGGATCAGCAGTTCACGCAACACCGTCTCGCCCGACACCGCCTTCCGGCATGAGTAGGGTGACAGCGAAAGCAGCTTGAGTCCCGATTCGATGGCGGACAAGGCCCGTTTGGCCAGAGCCGGGTCACGCGCAACAAGAAAATCATATAACCGAAGCAGGTCTTCCTCCGCCTCCGGGGTGAAGCGCAGACGATGCGGCTTCATTCCGGCGCTGAGGTCCTGGCCCTGGAGAGACGATTGCGCAGCTTGCGGACCACGGCATCAGCGGAAACATAGCGCCCGGTCTTCAGCGCCCTGGTCCGGCTGGAGAGGCCGCGCTCAACAAAGACCTGCTGCTGGCGCCGGCGCTCGATGCCGTTGGTAACGGCCTCCAGCAAAAAAGCCGACAGCGTCTCGCCTTCTTCCAGCACCGATTCAGCGGACTTTCTCAATTCCGGTGAAACGCGCAGCGGCGGCAAGGTGGTGTTTTTCATGTCTTGGTCTCCGGGTGCATTGCAAAAGCAATACATTATGGCCAACCAGGTCAGGCTCGTCCATCCTCGAAAAACCTTGGGCTCCGGCTTTCGCCGGGACGACACCGATTGCAGGGATCCCTCCAAAATACCGGGAAACCCGCCCCATACTGATCAGGCCGTGATTTCGCCCGCCAGATGCAATAACAGCGCATCGTTGCCCCGCCCCGCCAGCAGCGACAAGCCCAGCGGGCAGCCATTCAGCGTCGCCAGCGGCAACGTCACCTGCGGCAATCCGGCAAGCCCGGCGATACACAGCAGGCTCATCGCCTTCGCGCGGAAATCGTCGAGTTGCGCTGGCGGAGTGTTCAGCAGCGGCGCGATGTCGGGCACGGTCGGCAGCAGCAGCACGGCGTTGTCCGCGAGCAATATATCCATGCGTGCGCGTGCCGCATCGCGCATGGCCTGCGCCTGCGCGACTTGTTCCGGTTTGATCGTGGCCGTCCACTCGATGCGTTCCTTCACGCCCGGACCCAGCATCGGCTTCACCCGCGCGACCCACTCGCCCAGTTGCGCATGGATTTCCGCGCCCTGCAATATGCGGAAGGCCTGGAACCACTGCGACAGGCCTTCCGCGCTGACCGTCACCGCGCGCGGCGCACCGAGCACTGCCGTTGCGCGCGACAGTGCCGGCTGCAACGCCGCGTGCACCGCAGGATCCAGCAGCGCGAAGGCGTCTTCGGCCAGCAGCACGGGACCCTGCGCGGGCACCGGGACATCGCCGAGCAGCACGCGCCCGACGCGTTCGAGCAGTGCCGCATCGCGCGCGAACCAGCCCGCGGTGTCGAAGCTTTTCGCCAGCGGGCACGCGCCTTCCAGCGACACGCGGCCGTGGGTCGGACGGATGCCGTAAACACCGCAGAAACTCGCCGGTGCGCGCACCGAACCGCCGGTGTCGCTGCCGAGCGCGAAATCGACCAGCCCGCCGGCAACCGCAGCCGCAGAACCGCTGGAGGAACCGCCGGGTATGCGCCCCCGTGCATTGACGTTCCGCGGCGTGCCGTAGTGCGCGTTTTCGCCGTTGAGGCTGTAAGTCAGTTCGTCGGTCTGGGTCTTGCCGGACATGCCGGCGCCCGCGGCGAGCAGCGCGGCCACGACCGGCGCGGTGCGTGTCGCGGGCTCATGCGTCGCCAGCCAGTCGGGACTGCCGAATCCGGTCTTGTGGCCCGCGATGTCATAGATGTCCTTGACGCCGAAGCTGAGCCCCTTGAGCGGGCCGCTGCCGGAACCTTTCAGCGCAACGTGGGTGTGGCGGCAGAAGGCGCCGAGTGCGTCGTCGGGTATGTTGGCCATGATTCAGTTCGCGAGTTGTTCGAGCAGCTTGCCGTGGATGCCGCCAAAACCGCCGTTGCTCATCACCAGCACGTGGTCACCGTTGCGCGCAGCCGAGGCAATCGCGGCCGTCATCGCATCAAGGTCCTCGTGCACCGCGGCTTTTGCGCCCAGCGGCGCCAGCGCCTCGGCGGCATTCCAGCCGAGGCCGCCGCTGTAGCAGAACACCTGATCCGCATCCTGCAGGCTTCCCGGCAGCGCCTGCTTCATGACGCCGAGTTTCATCGTGTTCGAACGCGGCTCGATCACCGCGAGTATGCGTGCTGCGCCGACCTTGCGCCGCAGACCGGCGATGGTGGTGGCGATCGCCGTCGGATGGTGGGCAAAATCATCGTAGACCGTGACGCCGCGCACCGTGCCGCGAATTTCCATCCTGCGGCGGACATTCTTGAACTGGCCCAGCGCATCGACCGCGCCGGCCGCCGGCACCCCGGCATGGCGCGCCGCGGCGATCGCCGCCAGCGCGTTCATCCGGTTGTGCGCGCCGAGCAGGTCCCACAACACGCGGCCGCGCGAAGCGCCCTCGTGGAAAACCTCGAAGGCGCCATTGTCGTCGGGCTCGCCGGCCTGCCATTCGCCGCCGCCGCCGAAGCGCTGCACCGGCGTCCAGGCGCCGCGCGCGAGCACGCGCTCCAGCGCCGGCTCCGCGCCGTGGGCGACGATCAACCCGTTGCCGGGCACCGTGCGCAGCATGTGGTGGAACTGGGTTTCGATCGCCGCAAGGTCCGGAAAAATGTCGGCGTGGTCGTATTCAAGGTTGTTGAGCACCACGGTGCGCGGCGTGTAATGCACGAACTTCGAACGCTTGTCGAAAAACGCAGTGTCGTACTCGTCGGCCTCGATCACGAAAAACGGCGTTTCGGTGAGCCGCGCCGAGACGCCGAAATTCTGCGGCACACCGCCGATCAGGAATCCGGGATTGAGCCCCGCATGCTCGAGAATCCAGGCCAGCATCGAACTGGTGGTGGTCTTGCCGTGGGTGCCGGCGACGGCCAGCACCCAGCGCCCCTGCAGCACATGTTCGCGCAGCCAGCGCGGGCCGGAAATATAGGACAGGCCGCGATTGAGGATGGCCTCCATCAGCGGATTGCCGCGCGAGATGACATTGCCGACCACGAACAGGTCGGGATTGAGATCGGCCTGCTCGGCCTCGTAGCCCTGGATCAGCTGGATGCCCTGCGCCTCAAGCTGTGTGCTCATCGGCGGATAAACATTGGCATCGCAACCGGTGACGGTGTGGCCCGCAGCGCGCGCAATCACCGCCAGTCCGCCCATGAAAGTGCCGCAGATGCCGAGGATGTGGATGTGCATGATGGGGGCCGAGGATAGCAGATGAGTAAGGTGTAAGGAGTGAGGGGTGAGGGGTGAAAAACAAGGGGCAAGGCCCCTCTCCTTATTCCTCACACTTCACACCTGACTCCTCACACCTCACGATTTAAAAATGAAATAGACCGCGCCCAGCAGGCACAGTCCCGCATACAGGTAATTCATCTTCAGACCCTGCCCCATGTAAAAAATTGCAAAAGGCACAAACACCGTCAGCGTGATGACTTCCTGCAGGATTTTCAGTTGCCCGAGGCTCATCGTCGTGTAACCGATCCGGTTGGCCGGCACCTGCAGCAGGTATTCGAACAGCGCGATGCCCCAGGATATGAAAGCGGCGATCCACCAGGGCGAGCTGTTGAGATGTTTCAGGTGGCCGTACCAGGCAAAGGTCATGAATACGTTCGACGCAGTCAGCAGCAGCACGGTGGTCAGCATGGGCGGCAGCGAGGTCATGTCGTAAATACTTGTTTTAATTGGTATTTTTTTATTCTTTTATTGTAGCTGAAAAGCCGCTGCCTATAATCCGACAATGCCCATCGCGCCCGTTCCCGCCTGCCTGGTCAGCGGATTGACCGGCACCGACAAGCGCAGCTTCGTCGCCGCGCTGCTGCGGGCACGGCCTGCGGGCAGCCGCTGGGCGCTGCTCGACAACGATGGCGGCGGCAGCGCACTTGAGCTCGCGCAGCCGGGACTTGAAACCGCAACCGTCAGCGGCTGCGCCTGCTGCACCGGCCAGGTCGCACTGCATGCCGGGATCGTGCAGCTCGTTCGCCGTGCCCGTCCGCAGTGGCTGGTCGTGGCCGTGGACGGCATGGCCGAACCGGATGCACTGGAGCGCGTATTCGCGCAGCCGGAACTGGCGCGCGGTGTCCGGGTGGCACAGAGAATCTGCGCGATGTCTCCGCAATGGCTGGCCGCATTGCCGCAAAACGCGCTTGAACGGCTGCGGCGCCAGATGGCCGCGGCCGATTGCGTGGTGACCGCGCGCGCGGAAGCCGTCGCAGCGCTGCGTGCCGCCGGAATCGAGCGGGTGGTTCAGGCCGACGAGGCGGTCAGGCGGATTGCCGGTGCATCCACCGGGCCGAGCGCAAGCTCGCCGCGGATCGCCTCGTAGCGGGCCAGCAGATCCTCGGCGTCACTGCCGCCGAGGTTCAGCACGGCGTAACGATGACTGCCCAGCCATTTCATCTCCCGCGCCAGCCCGGCACCGCGTTTTGGATACAGCATCAGGCGCGCATCGGGATGACGCTGGCGCAAGGCTTCGATCTGCGCCGCATCCGGCATCCGCTCCGGCGCGCGGCCGTCGAAGCGGCGGAAGACAAAACTTGCCGCGGTACGGAACTCGCCGCGACCGGACACGGGCTGCGGCGCCTCGCCCACTGCCAGATCGAACAGCATCGCATGGGGGTCGCAGCCGTCGACCCGGCGGTATAGATTGACGATCTGGGTCGCCATGCGGGGATTGACCTCGACGATGCCGATCGCGCCGGTGGCCGGATCATGCATCAGTTCGATATTGAAGAATCCGTGGCTGTAGTCCATGCCGGCCAGCAATCTTTCGCACAGCGCAACCATGCGCCGGCGCACGGCCGGATCAAGGCGCGAGGGATACTCGAAACGCATGAAGGCCTGGGTGCCGGGGTACATCACCTCGTCGACGATGCCGAGCACGGTGATACGGCCGTGATGCACATAACCGTCGATATTGACCTGCTCCCCCGTCATGATGCCTTCCGCGATCATCGACCTTGCGCCGATTTCAAACGGCGTGTGCAGCGGCATCAGGTCGTCGAAGGGCCGCACCAGGCGGCCCAGGATCAGCCGCTCCAGCGGTGAAAAATCGAGCAGTTCGCGCAGCGCCGCGAGCGAGTCGATGCGGCGGGCGAGCACGGAGTACGTGGCCTTGACCGGCTTCACGAAACAGGGAAATCCCAGCCGCGGCGCTGCGGCCGGTGCGCTTGAGTACGGCAGGACCTCGAAATCCGGAACCGCCCCGGGGACTATGCGGCGCTGCAGGCAACGCGCGTAATATTTGTGCTGCGCGGCAATCACCACCGCCGGATCGGTGCCCGGCAGGCCGAGCCGCTGCGCAAGCACCGCGGCAATCAGGGCGCCGAAATGCTCGTTGTTGCTGAACACGCCGTCGATGCGGCCGCGGTACCGGCGCACGAGGCGGTCGATGTGGCGGCGCACGTCAAAGAACAGCAGCCGCGCGTTCTCGGGAAAACGGAACAGGTCGAAACCTTCGAACAGGAATTCATAACGGCCGCGATAACGCGGATGATCGAGTTCCGCGCGATCCCAGTCCTTGGGAAACAGCACCAGTATTCGCTTGACGGCCATGGATGTTTCCGGAGTCGGTTGTTACCTGAGTCGGAGCCTTTGCGCTGCCCTTACAACAATCACGGACGTGGGCTTATTCCGCGGGCTGCGGCTCAAGCTCCCCCCAGGCGATGTATCCGGTGCCGAACAGCGTCGATTCGACACGCAGACCGGGCACCCGGTGCTGCAGCAGATCCCAGGGCCGGTCGAGACCTTCGTAACTTGTGTAGCAGCCGCGTGACTTGAAGCGGCGGTAGAGGCGCAGCGGGTCGAGCCAGCGCGGCGGGTGCCTGATGCCGGCGGCGGCGACACGGGCGCCGGGACGGGACTGGGCAAATACCGCCTGCAGCGCCTCCGGGGAGCGCAGGATGTCGTGCACATAATTGAACAGCAGGGCATCGGCAGGCAACGGCCAGCGCGCGGACTGGATGTCCGACTCGATCAGCAGCACGTTGTCCCAGCGGGCCGCGGCCACGCGCTGCCGGGCCAGCGCCATCATTTCCGGACTGGCCTCGACACCGATCACCCGGCCCGAACTGCCAACCGCCGCAAGCAACAGATCGAAACCAAGGCCGGTGCCGCAACCGGCATCGACCACGGTGTCGCCCGGCTGCAGCCGGAGGCATTCAATCGTGCGCCGGCGCAATGCCATGGTGCGCCGGGCGCTGTTGTCGTAGTCTGCGGCGATGCGCCGGTAATCGGCCGGTCCGTTTGCTCGCGTCATGCCGGCCATCTTAACCCCATGCGATACTGTTTCCGGGATCAGGGCAGGAATCCGTGCATGTCCGAACACACTGCAACTCCGCAGCGCATCGTCATTGTCGGCGGCGGCGCCGGCGGACTGGAACTGGCCACGCGGCTGGGCGACCGCCTCGGCCGCCGCGGCCGCGCGCAGATCACGCTGGTCGACCGCTCGCGCACCCACCTGTGGAAACCCCTGCTGCATGAAGTCGCCGCCGGCAGCATGGATGTCGACCAGCACATGCTCGACTACCTGGCGCAGGCGCGCTGGCACCATTTCCGTTTCCAGCTCGGCGCGATGCGCGGGCTCGACCGCGAACGGCGGGTGGTGCTGATCGCGCCCACCCATGACGAGGACGGCCGCCTGCTGATCGGTGAACGCGAGATTCCCTATGACACGCTGGTCATCGCCGCCGGCAGCCGCACCAACGATTTCGGCACGCCGGGCGCGAAGGAACATGCGATCAGCCTCGACACGCCGGCGCAGGCCGAACGTTTCCACAGCCGGCTGATCAACGCCTGCATCCGCGCCAATGCCCAGTCCGAGCCGCTGCGGCCGGAGCAGCTGCAGGTCGCGATCATCGGCGCCGGCGCAACCGGTGTCGAACTCGCCGCCGAGCTGCACCACACGACGCGCGAACTGGTGGCCTTCGGTCTCGAAAAAATCGACGCCGGCCGCGATATCCGCATCACGCTGATCGAGGCCGGGCCGCGCGTGCTGCCGGCGCTGCCCGAGCGGCTGTCGCAATCCACCGAAAAACTGCTGGCTTCGCTCGATGTGCAGGTGCTGACCGGCGCGCGGGTCACCGCGGTCGAACACGACGGGGTGCAACTTGCCGACGGCCGCAAAATCCCCGCCGAACTGACGGTATGGGCAGCGGGCATCAAGGCGCCGGATTTCCTGAAGGACATCGCCGGCCTGGAGACCAACCGCCTGAACCAGCTGGTGGTGACACCAACGCTGCAGACCACCCGCGACACCGACATCTTCGCACTGGGTGACTGCACGGCCTGCGCCTGGCCGGGCCGCGAACACAATGTGCCGCCGCGGGCGCAGGCGGCGCACCAGCAGGCAACGCGCCTTGCCGACAACCTCGAACGCCGGATTGCCGGCAAAGCGCCGCGGCCCTTCGTCTACCGCGATTTCGGTTCACTGGTGTCGCTGGGCGAATATTCAACCGTGGGCAGCCTGATGGGCGCGCTGGTCGGCGGCAGCCTGTTCATCGAAGGCCTGTTCGCGCGTTTCATGTACGTGTCGCTGTACCGCATGCACCTCTACGCGCTGCACGGCTTCGCCAAGGTGTTTTTCGACACGCTGGCGCGGATGATCACGCGGCGCACCGAGCCGCGTGTGAAACTGCACTAAAAGTTGTTTATAATCAAATACTTATAAAACAACATCGGACTGACCCGCAGAACGCGAGCCGGGCAGCGGCGCATTGTCGAGGGCACGGTAGGTGAATACCGCGGAGAACTTGGTCTGCGTGCCACGGTTGTGGCCCGCGGCATGGAACAGCCGGCAGTGGAAAAACAGCACGTCGCCCGCTTCGAGTTCGGCAGCGACCTGCGTGCGCAGCAGCGCCGCATTTTCCGCGAGATCGGTGCGCAGGAACTGTGCCGCATCAAGGCGCGCCGCGTCGAAATCCATGGCATGTGATCCGGGCAGCAACAGCAGGCAGCCATTGTCGATGCGTTCCTCGCCCAGCGCGAACCATGCCGACACCAGTTCCGGGCGGGCATAGGACCAGTACCGGATATCGCGGTGCCAGCTGGTCAGGCTGCTGTACGCCGGATCCTTGGTCATCACGCAGTTGTGGTGGGCCTGCGCCAGCGCGATCCGCGGCCCGAGCAGTTGCCGCAGCCGGCCAGCCACCGGCGCTGCCGTCGCCCATTCCCTGAACACCGCATCGCGGGCATAGGCCTGAAGCAGCCTGCGCACCGTGCGTCCGCCCGGCGCATCACGCGATTGCGGCGCCCCGGGATAACGGGTATCGGCTTCGTATTCGACCGGTTGCGCCACCGCGGCAAGGTCACGTTCGGCCACCGCACGCATCCGCATCCTTGCGGCGGCCGGCAGCAGGCCGCGCACAATCCGGTAACCATCGCGCGCAAACTGCGCGACATCATCCTGCGAAAAAAGCCCTGTCATTCCCCCGCCCGCGTTCTGCCGAAAAACCAGCCGTAAAAAAGGATTGCGCCGAGCAGCAGCGTCACCAGTGAATATACGGGATCAAGGGTGCCGGCGGTGAACACCGACGGCGTCCGGAACACCGAATCCTCGTAATGGATGAACAGCACCAGCAGCAGGTTGTTGCCGGCATGCGCCCCGATCGCCAGTTCGAGCCTCCCGTCGCGCAGCGTGACCACGGCAAGGAACAGCCCCATCGCGAAATAGTTGGCGGCCATGATCGCGAGGCCGTAGGCCGCCACCTCCGGGTTGTAGAGATGGGGCAGCGTGAACAGGACACTGGATGCGATCGCCGGCACGACGGGACGGCGGCACAGGCGGCCGAAGGCCTGCATCAGGTAGCCGCGGAAGACCATTTCCTCCGCCGCGCACTGCAGCGGCGTCAGCAGCAGCGCCGCGGCAACAAAAGGCAGCCAGCGCTGGAGATCAAAACTCCAGGCATAACGGCCGGGATGGAGCAGGCTCTCGGCTGCACAGAAAAATGCGGCAAGCACCACCCAGACCGCGGCGCCCTGCAGGATCCGGCGCGGATCCACCCGGGGCAGGGGCGTCACCAGCGTGCGCCAGGACCGGCGATGCAGCAGCACGGTCACCACAACCACGCCGGCCAGCAGCACCAAGATGCTGGCGTTGATCGCGACAAATTCCGTGACCTCCCCCAGCGGCAGCCGCATCGCCAAACCGTAGGCATAAGCGCCGCCGACGATCCAGACCGGAACCAGCAACGCAATGCCGGTCAGGTAACGCCACCATGCGCTGCGCCCCGCGCCGGCCAGCGCGAGATAACGCGCGGCAGGCGCGTCAAAACGCGCTGCGGCCGTGTTCAAGCCGGGTTGTAGCCGAGCGCCGGCGCCAGCCAGCGTTCGGCATCGGCCACGGTCATGCCCTTGCGCCGCGCATAATCCGCAACCTGGTCACGATCGATCTTGCCGACCGCGAAATACTGCGCTTCGGGATGCGACAGGTAGAAACCGCTGACCGAGGACGCCGGCCACATCGCAAAGGATTCGGTCAGGCGGATGTCGACGCGCGGCGCCTGCAGCAGGTCGAACAGCGGCCCCTTCTCGGTGTGGTCCGGGCAGGCCGGATAACCGGGAGCCGGGCGGATGCCGCGGTACTTCTCCGCGACCAGCGCAGCGGTGTCGAGCGCCTCGTCCGGCGCATAGCCCCAGAACTCGCGGCGCACGCGCAGGTGCAGCAGTTCGGCAAAAGCTTCGGCCAGCCGGTCAGCCAGCGCCTTCAGCAGGATCGACGAATAGTCGTCATTCGCCTTCTCGAAACGTTCCAGGTGCTTCTCGATGCCGATGCCCGCGGTGACCGCGAAGGCGCCGATCCAGTCGCGCACGCCGGACTCCGACGGCGCAATGTAGTCCGCCAGGCACTGGTTGGCGCGGCCGGTCGGCTTGCGGTTCTGCTGGCGCAGGTTGTGCCAGGTCATCAGCGGGCTGCCGCGCGATTCGTCGGCGTAAATCGCGACATCTTCGTGATCGACGCGCGCCGCCGGGAACAGGCCGTAGACACCGTTGGCGGTGAGCCAGCGGCCTTCGATGATTTTTTTCAGCATCAGCTGCGCGTCATCGAACACCTTGCGCGCTTCAACGCCGACCACGGCATCGTCGAGGATCGCGGGATACGGTCCGGCGAGGTCCCAGGTCTGGAAAAACGGGCCCCAGTCGATGTGGCGGGCAATCTCGGCCAGGTCGTAGTTCTTCAGCGGCTTGAGCCCCAGCATCTGCGGCTTCGGCGGCGTGTAGGCCTTCCAGTCGATGGTCTGCGCGTTGGCGCGCGCCTCCGCCAGCGGGATCAGTTCCGGACCCTTCTTGCCGGCATGCTGTTCACGTACCCGTTCGTAGTCCGCGGCGAGGTCATTGAGGTAACCCTGGCGCTGCTCGTCCGAGAGCAGGCTCGAGCAGACACTGACGCTGCGCGAGGCATCGGGCACCCACACCACCGGACCGGCGTAGTGCGGCGCGATCTTCACCGCGGTATGCACGCGCGAGGTTGTCGCGCCGCCGATCAGCAGCGGAATGGTCATGCCGGCGCGCTGCATCTCGCGCGCATTGTGCGCCATTTCCTCGAGGGAAGGCGTGATCAGGCCGGAGAGGCCGATGATGTCGGCCTTCTCCCGCTCGGCGACCTCCGCGATCTGCTGCCAGGGGACCATCACGCCCATGTTGACGACTTCGTAGTTGTTGCACTGGAGCACCACGGCAACGATGTTCTTGCCGATGTCGTGCACGTCGCCCTTGACCGTGGCCAGCACGATCTTGCCCTTGGCGCGGACATCACCCAGCCGCGCCTTCTCCGCCTCGATGTACGGGATCAGGTGCGCCACCGCCTGCTTCATCACCCGCGCCGACTTGACCACCTGCGGCAGGAACATCTTGCCTGCGCCGAACAGGTCGCCGACGACGTTCATGCCGTCCATCAGCGGACCTTCGATGACTTCGATCGGACGCCCGCCGCGGGCCTCGATTTCCGCCCTCATCTCCTCGGTATCCTCGACGATCCAGTTGGTGATGCCCTTGACCAGCGCGTGGGTCAGCCGCTCGCGCACCGGCGCATCGCGCCAGGCGAGGTCCTCGGTCACGACCTTGCCCTTGCCCTTCACCGTCTCGGCAAAAACCACCATGCGCTCCGCGGCATCCGGACGCCGGTCGAAGAGGATGTCCTCGACGTGCTCCAGCAGGTCCTTCGGGATCTCGTCGTAGACGCCGATCTGCCCGGCATTGACGATGGCCATGGTCAGCCCGGCCTTGATCGCGTGGTAGAGGAAGGCGGTGTGGATCGCCTCGCGCACCGGATCGTTGCCGCGGAAGGAGAAGGACACGTTGGACAGTCCGCCGCTGACCCGCGCGTAACGCAGGTTCTGGCGGATCCAGCGCGTGGCCTCGATGAAGTCGATGGCGTAGCGGTTGTGCTCCTCGATGCCGGTGGCAATGGCGAAGATGTTCGGGTCGATGATGATGTCTTCGGCCGGGAAACCGATCTCGCCGACCAGGATGTCGTAGGCCTGTTTCGCAATGTCGATGCGCCGCTGGTAGGTGTCGGCCTGCCCCTTTTCGTCGAAGGCCATCACCACCACCGCCGCGCCGTAACGTTTGGCCAGCCGCGCCTGGTGCTTGAAGGGCTCGACGCCCTCCTTCATGCTGATAGAGTTGACGATGGCCTTGCCCTGCACGCATTTCAGCCCCGCCTCGATCACCTCCCACTTCGAGGAGTCGATCATCACCGGCACCCGCGATATGTCGGGCTCGGAGGCGATCAGGTTGAGGAAGGTGGTCATCGCCGCCTTCGAATCCAGCATCGCCTCGTCCATGTTGACGTCGATGACCTGGGCGCCGCTCTCCACCTGCTGGCGCGCGACCGACACGGCTTCGGCATAGTTGCCGGCGAGGATCAGCTTGGCGAAGGCGCGCGAGCCGGTGACATTGGTGCGTTCGCCGACGTTGACGAACAGCGAGTCGTCACCGATGTTCAGCGGCTCGAGGCCCGACAGCCGGGTCTTCTTTTCGATGACCGGCACCTTCCGGGGCGCGATGTTTTTGACGATATCCGCGATGGCGCGGATATGCGGCGGCGTGGTGCCGCAGCAGCCGCCGACGACGTTGACGAAGCCGCTTTTGGCGAAATCGAGCAGGTAGGCGGCGGTGTCGTCCGGCAGTTCGTCATAACCGGTCGGCGCCAGCGGATTCGGCAGGCCGGCATTGGGATAGGCGCAAACGAAGGTGTCGGCAATGTTCGACAGTTCCTCGATATACGGGCGCATCAGCTTGGCACCCAGCGCGCAGTTGAGACCGATGGTCAGCGGCTTCGCGTGACGCACCGAATTCCAGAACGCCTCCGGCGTCTGGCCCGACAGCGTGCGGCCCGAGGCATCGGTGATGGTGCCCGAGATCATGACCGGCATATCGAGCTTCTTTTCCGTGCAGTACTGGTCGATCGCGAACAGCGCGGCCTTGGCGTTCAGGGTGTCGAATATGGTTTCGACCAGGAACAGGTCGGCGCCGCCGTCGACCAGACCGCGGATCGCTTCGGTGTAGGTCTCGACCAGCCGGTCGAAGGTCACGTTGCGCGCGCCGGGATCATTGACATCGGGCGAAATCGACGCCGTGCGATTGGTCGGCCCCAGTGCCCCGGCGACGAAGCGCGGCCGCGACGGGTCTTTCCTTTCATAGGTATCCGCCGCGGCGCGCGCCAGTTTCGCGGCTTCCACGTTCAGCTCGTAGACCAGGTCTTCCATGTGGTAATCCGCCATGGCGACCGAGGTCGAGTTGAAGGTGTTGGTCTCGATGATGTCGGCGCCGGCATCCAGGTACTGCTCGTGGATCTCGCGGATGATCTGTGGCTGGGTCAGCACCAGCAGGTCGTTGTTGCCCTTGACCTCGTGGGCAAAATCCTTGAAGCGCTTGCCGCGGTAGGCGGCCTCGTCCAGCTTGTAGGTCTGGATCATCGTACCCATGGCGCCGTCGAGGATCAGGATGCGGCGTTTGAGCAGTTCGGGCAGTTGCTGGATGCGGGAGGTCATGACTGAGGGCGGGCGCCGGGACGGCGGAATGGCTTCATCGAATTGCGAATTTTATCATGGGCTTACGTCATCATCCGGGGCCGCCTATAATGCCCGCTCCATCATTGCAGACGTCCCGGCCATGAAACATCTGGAACCCAAACAGGCTTTTGAATTCCTGAAGCAGAACCCCAACACGGTGTTCATCGACTGCCGCAGCGAAATGGAATACCTTTTTGTCGGCCATCCGGTGGGCGCCATCCACGTGGCCTGGAACGACGGCCCGAACTGGGACATCAACCCGCATTTCGTCGCCCACGTCAAAAAGGCCGCCAGCGTCGATCGGCCGATCGTGGTGATCTGCCGCAGCGGCAACCGCTCGCTCGATGCCGGCCATGCACTGGAGGAAGCCGGCTTCACCCAGGTCTACAACGTACTGCACGGCTTCGAGGGCGAGCTCGACGAGAACCATCACCGCGGCTCGAAAACCGGCTGGCGTTTCGAGGGTTTGCCCTGGGAGCAGTGCTGAGCCGGCCAGCAGCCCGCGGAACGCGTCGTTCAGGCCGCGATTTTTTGCCGCGTCATTGACGCCCAGCGGGCAAGACGCTCTCCCGGGACAACGGCCGGATCGCGGTAGACGCCGTTGACCACCTCCTGCAGCAGCCAGCCGAATTCCCGTACAGCCGCCGCCAGTTCACGGCAGGCTACTGCATCCTGCCCGATGACGCCGGCCAGCGCGTCCGCGTCGAGGATGCCGAGGCCCGCCTCATGCAGTGCCCGCTCGAGATCACGCATCCGCTCCGCCGCCCAGTGGAAAGCGGCGCTGTCTTCGCCGCCGGCGGCATGCAGTTGCCGCCAGTCCTCGACAACGGCACGGATTGCGCCCGATTTCGCGATCACCGCGGCACTGTCTGCCGGCTCCGGCGCCGCCTGGTTCGGCGCGACCTTCTGCACGACATCGATCAGCATGTCAGTCAGTGCGGCGTCCAGCCGGCGGTGGTTCAGGCGCAGCACGACACGCATGCGCTGCAGTGCGCCGCTCGCCAGTTTCGGGGCAAAGAAAGCCGCCGACATCTCGGCCAGCGCGAGCAGGCGTCCGGGTTTCCCCAGTTCGTCCCCGCGGATGCCGCGCGGATATCCGCTGCCGTCGATGCGTTCGTGGTGTTCTAGCACCGCATCGGCAACACCCCCGCTGCAGCAATCGTGTTCCTGCAGCACGAAGTACGCGGTCAACGGATGGGTATAAATATGACGGCGCTCGTTTTCATCCAGGGCGCGGACGGGTTCGAGCAGTTGCGGATCGACGTGCATCTCGCCGATGTCATGATAGATGCCGGCCGCGGCAGCCCGGCGCAGGCGGTCACCGGCAATTCCGGCCTTGCCGGCCAGGCAGACCGCCAGCGCGGCCACGCCGACGGCGTGCGCGTACATGGCGGGACGGCGCTCGCGCATGACGGTCATGCGCACCGCGAGCCCGCTGTCGATCGGCACCTGCCCCATCACCGACAGCACCGCCTTCGGATTCGCCGCCGGTTCACGCAAACAGGCATATCCGGAATCGGACTCGAGAAGCCGGATTGTTTCCCGGCGCAAGTCTTCGACGGAAACCGCATCGGCGATTTCCAGGCATTCCTCGATCGCCGGCTGCAGTTTGAACTGCATCAGGCGCTCGTACAGCCGGCTGTCGATGCGTACCCCCCTGTCGACCAGCTTGATGCGGGATTTCGACCAGATCGCCTTGCGCGCGCGGATCTCCAGGGTATCCCCCAGTGCGGTGATGTCGCGCAGGTAATGCGGATCCACGGGCTCGGGATTGGTCCCTTGCGGCGGGTCTTCGCGGACTGCGGAGGATGCGGATGGGGTCATGGCGGTGAAACCGTCGTAACGGCTCAATCCGCCCGGAACTTTATGGTGCAGCCCGGCCGGCTGCGGCGCGCCGGGCAAGACCCTCACGGAGGCAGGCGCGCAAGGAGCCATGATCGGCCTGCTTGCGGAAACACTGATGGATTTCACCCCTGTCCATGCCGGCCTTCATCGCATCGTTGAGGGCCTGCCCGCTGACGATGATGCGCAGCGAACCGGGATGCAGCCGCGCCACCGCCGCCAGCAGTTCGGCGCCGTTGCGACCCGGCATTGAAAAATCGGACACCACCGCGCTGAATGCGCGCTGCTGCAGCAGTTCGAGCGCCGCTTCCGCGCTTTCCGCCGTCAGCAGTTCGTAACCGTCGTCGCGCAACGCACGCCGGGTGAGCAACAGCACATCGGGATCATCATCGACCAGCAGCACGGCGGGTGCCGCAGGATTCGCCGTGATCATCGGCACGGATTCCGGCGCCATGGCACCCGGCGATGCCGCCACCTCCGCCGGTGCCGTCGCCGCCGGCTGGCCCAGGGTGAAATGGAAGGTCGCTCCCTGCCCGTCCACCGACTCGGCCCAGATTTCTCCGCCGTGCCGGCGCACCACGCGACGGACAATCGCGAGGCCGATGCCGGTGCCCGGAAACTCGCTGTCGGTATGCAGCCGCTGGAAAGTGCCGAACAGGCGGTCCGCGTGCGCCATGTCGAAACCGGCGCCGTTGTCGCGCACGAAATAGGCGTAGACACCCCGGTGCATGCCGGCACCGAACTCGATGACCGCGGTGGCCTGCTTGCCGGTGAACTTCCAGGCATTGCCGATCAGGTTGGCCAGGGCCGCATGCAGCAGCCCCGGATCAGCCTCGGCCTGCAGGCCGGCATGGATGCGGAACTCCACCTTGCGCGGCGGATTCTCCCGCTGCATTTCGGCGGCGATGGCCGTGGCAAGGCCGCTCAGATCAATCCTGGCCAGACGTAGTTCCGCGCGGGTCACCCGCGACAGGCGCAGCAGGTCTTCAATCAGCGTTCCCATCCGCGACACTGCGGCGCGGATGCGCGACAGGTAACCGCCGCCGGTCGCGTCGAGGCGGTCAGCGTAGTCCTCGTGCAGCGCAGCCGCAAAACCATCGATCTGCCGCAGGGGCGCGCGCAGGTCGTGCGATACCGAGGATGCAAATGCCTCCAACTCCTCGTTGGCGGTCGTCAGCTGCTGGGTCCGCTCCGCGACCCGCGCCTCGAGCACCGCATTCAGTTTCTCCACTTCCAGCGAGCGCAGCTTGAGGTCGGTGACATCGCGGCTGATGGATATGACGCCGGTGACCGCGCCGTCCTCCCCCCGCAAGGGGGTTTTGGTGGTGATGTACCAGCGCAGGCCGTCGGGCGTGGCATGTGAGACCTCGCGCGGCCGGCTGGGATGGCCGGTCTCCAGCACTGCGCGATCCTCGGCCTCGACCTTTTCAGCCTCCGCCGCCGGCAGGATGTCATGGTTGCCCAGCCCCTTGACGTCGTCCGCACCGGGTGCGCGAAGTGCCATCCAGGCCTTGTTTGCAAGCATGTAACGCAACCCCTGGTCCTTGACCCGGATGCGGTCGGGCATGCTGTCGATGACGGTCCGCAGCAGCTTGCGTTCGGCGGCCAGCGCCTCCCTCGCCGTGCGACGTTCGGTGACGTCCCGCGCTATGCCGAGCAGCGCGGTGATCGCGCCGGAGGCATCATGCAGCGGCGCCCCGTGGATTTCCAGCCAGCGCCGCTTGCCGGCGAGGCCCTCGGCCTCGAACTCGAGCATGCCCGACCCGCCTGCCAGTATCCGCCGCTGCAGCCGCACGAAGGCGCGGCGGAATCGCGGCACCACCTGCTTCAGGAACGGACGATTGCGCATCTCTTCGAGGTTGCCGGCCTCCAGCATGCGCAGCCCCGCCGGATTCATGTCGACCAGCATGCCTTCCGGCGAGACGATGGCCACGCATTCGGGTTCGGCGGCGATGATCGCGCGCAGGCGTTCTTCGGTAAGCCGCCGCGCGTTGATGTCCTGGTAGGTGGCGATGACCATGTCGGCCCTGCCCTGCGCATCTGGCAGGGCAGCCACCGACAGCGCGATCCATATCCAGCTGCCATCCTTGCGACGGATGCGTTTTTCCACGGAATAGCTGCGCGTCTCCCCGGACAGCAACCGCTCCTTGTCGCGGATCGCACCTTCAGTGCGCTCCGGCGCGGTGATGTCGATGGTGCCCAGGCGCAGCGCCTCCTCGCGGCTGTACCCCGTCATCTCGCAGAACTTGTCGTTGACCGCCAGCCAGGGATGGCTGCGGTCATTCGCAGGACGCAGCGTGATGCCGATCCCTGCGTGGTCGAATATCGCCTTGAACTGCTGCTCGCTCTTGCGCAGCAGTTCCTCGACCTGCTTGCGCGCGGTGATGTCCTGGTAGGTGCTGACGATCTGCAGCGGCCGGCCGTCGGAACCGGGCAACGAGGCCACCGACAGGTTGACCCACAGCAGCCGGTCATCCTTGCACAGCAGGCGCTTTTCGCGCGCATAACTGGCGACTTCCCCGCGCATCAGGCGCTGGTTGTCGTGGATCGCCTCGCCATGACCTTCCGGCGGCGTCAGGTCGGCGGTGCTCAGGCGCAGCAATTCCTCGCGGGTGTAGCCGGTCATCTCGCAGAACTTGTCGTTGACGGCGGTCCAGGGCAACAGGCGGTCGCGTGCCGGGCGCAGGGACATGCCGACTCCGGCATGCTCGAACACGGCGCGGAAACGCTCGTCGCTTTCGCGCACGAGCCCCTCGGCGATCTTGCGGGCATTGATGTCCTGATAGGTCGCGATCACGCGGTACGGGCGGCCCTCGGCATCCGGCAGGGCGGTGATGACCAGCGCCA
This sequence comes from Burkholderiales bacterium, assembly GCA_022843705.1. GTDB lineage: Bacteria > Pseudomonadota > Gammaproteobacteria > Burkholderiales > SG8-41. The sequence goes on along the minus strand of JALHND010000003.1, from coordinate 34,931 downwards.
CCCAGAACAGGCTGCCGTCCTTGCGCACGATCCGCTTCTCGCGGGCATGGCCCGTGATTTCGCCGCGCGCGATGCGGGCGTTGTTGGCATCCACATCCGCGTTTTCCTCCGCAAGCGTGATCTGCGCAGTGCTCATGCGGAGCAGTTCCTCGCGGCTGTAGCCGGTCATCTCGCAGAACTTGTCGTTGACCGCCAGCCACGGCCGGTAACGGTCATTCGCGTGGCGCAGCGTGATGCCGATGCCGGCATGTTCGAATATCGTGCGGAACCTGCTTTCGCTTTCGCGCAGGGCCGCCTCGGCCAGCTTGCGGTCGTTGATGTTCTGCACGACGCTCAGCGCCTGTGCCGGACGCCCGTCGGGATAACGCAGAACGTTGACCGTGATGTGGCCCCAGATCCGGCTGCCGTCCCTGCGCAGGTACTGTTTCTCCCGGCTGTAGGTCGCGATTTCCCCGGCAGCGAGCCGGCGGTCCATGTCCGCCGCCAGGGCCTCGTCTTCCGGGACATTGGTGGCCAATGACGGTATCTGCAGCAACTCCTGTTCCGGGTAGCCGAGAAATTCACACAGCTTTTGATTCACCCTCAGCCACGGCTCGTCGCGCCTGCCGAGATCTCGCAGGCCCATGCCGACAGCCGCCTGGTCGAATACCGAGCGGAACCGTTCCTCGCTCTGGCGCCAGGACTCGGCCATCCGCGCCCGCTCCTCCGCATGCAGCCGCTGGCGCGAGAAAAATATCAACAGGGCCAGCGTGAACAGCACGATCAGCACGATGATGGTCAGCGCGCCGCCGACATAACGGTCGCGCATCGCTTGCAGCCTGGCCGAGGTTGCGTGGTCATCGGCGGCAACAGCAACCAGCAGCGGGAAACCCTCGACCCGCCGATAGGCCCAGATGCCGTCCAGCCCCCCACCGCTGCCGGCAACGGCCACGCGCCCCCCGGCGTCTCCGCCGGCGGTGGCCTTGCGGGCCAGGAATCCGAAATCCGCCTTCATCATTTCGCCCGGCCCGCCCGCTCCGGGAGCAAACACCGCGCGCGCAAACCCGTCCAGCCCGACCAGCGCCACGGCACCGGATTCGCCGAGATGCCCTTCGCGCAGCAGGCGCTCCCAGTAGGAAAGATCCACGGCAACGATGGCAACGCCGCCGAAGGTGCCCCCGGGCCGGTTGATGCGCCGGGTCACATGGAAGGACCACTTGCCGGAAACCCGGCCAAGCACCGGCCGGTTGATGAACGGTTCTCCGCTGTCCTCGGCGACGTGGGCGCGGAAATGGGCAAGGTCCGTGATCATGGCGCCTTCGGGGATCGGCAGCGTGCTGCGGACCAGCCGCCCCTCGGCGTCGGCAACCGAAATGACGGCGATGTAGTCCGCGATCGCGCGGTAATCGTCGGTGATTTTGGCGAGGTCGATGTTGATGCCGCCGCGTTCCACCGCGCCCTTGACCCCGCGCACGGCGTCATCGACGCTGCGCAGGGTGTCACCGGCAAGCGCACGCAGCACCAGCGCCATGTTTTCCGCACGGCGCAAGGCAAGTTCCTGCTCCGACTCGCTGTGGCCCCGGTAGGACAACCAGGCCGCGGCCGCGACCATTGCAATCAGCACCGCGCAGGCCAGCAGGCTCAGCAGTTCAGCGGCGTAGCGGGGAGATCCGGCTCGGGTCATGCCTCTGGCAGTCCTCGGTTGACATTGTCCGGGTCGCCGCCTCGCAGGGAAACGCCGCATTGATCATGCACGAACCGGAAAACGGACAGCACGCCGGAACGGCAGGCTACCATTACCCGCAGGTGTCCGGAATCGCCGAAAAGACAGTCCGACGGCCCCCATTCCCGTCATTGAGGCACCCACGGACTCCGTTTTGCTGCGGCGCATCCAGAATCCGAACTGGTCCTGCTCAGGGCTGCTCCTGTTTCAGGCGCAGATACCATGCCCACGACAATCCGCCCAGCAGCAGCATGCCGGTCATGCCGCAGGCCAGTGTCAAGGCACTGCCGGAGACCAGAGGCGACACCACACCGGCGGTGATGCCGGCGAAAAAGCTGTGCGCAAATCCCTGGAACGACGAAGTCATGCCGCGCAACCGGGGAAAACGATCCAGCGTAATCAGCGTCACGCTCGGCATCGCGAGCGCCATGCCGATCGTGTACAGCATGACCGGCAGCACGGTCCACGGAAGGGCCGGTGGAAACAGGGCGCAGTAACCGAGATTCGTGACCGCCGCAGCAGTCATCGTCAGGTACCCGGCAAACACCGTGCGGCGCGGGGTCATGCGTTCCGCTAGGCGCCCGGACAGGAATGCGCCGATCATGACTCCGGCGATCCCGGGGACAAACAACCAGGCAAAATGCCGTTCGGTCAGTCCCAGCAGACCGTAGATCACCGCCGGTGCGGATACGACATAGAGGAAAAATCCGGAAAAATTGAAGGCCACCGTCAGGCACAGCAGCAACAGCCTGACATCACCACCGAGTTTCAGGTAATTGCGGAACAGCGGCGCGGCACGGAAAGGTTGCCGCGCGGTCAGCGGATGGGTTTCCGGCAAACGCCGCACGCAAACGACCAACAGCAGGGCTCCGTATGCGGTGAGGAACCAGAACACCGAGCGCCAGCCGAACGCGCCCTGCAGCCAGCCGCCGATCACCGGCGCAATCGCCGGCGCAATGCCGAAAATCATCGTCACCAGCGACATCAGGCGCTGCGCCTCGGGACCGGCAAAGCTGTCGCGAATGATGGCGCGCCCGACGATGATGCCGGCGCCTGCCGCCAGCCCCTGCACCGCACGCCAGAACAGCAGTTGCGGCAGGCTGGTGGCCAGCGCGCAGCCCGCGGAGGTGATCACATAAAGCAGCAGGCTGGCCAGAATGACCGGCCGGCGCCCGAAGGAATCGGACAGCGTGCCGTGGAACAGCGTCATGAACGCTACCGTGAACAGGTACAGGCTCAGCGTCTGCTGCAGCTGTGCCGGCGTCGCCCGCAGATCGTTGCCGATGTACGGGAACGATGGCAGATAGGTGTCGATCGTGAACGGGCCGACCATCGCCAGCGCGGCAAGGATCACCGCCAGCAGCGGCAGCGTGATCGGCGCGGCGTGGCGCGGCATTGTGCTCATGTCCGGTCGAGCCTGCGGTACTGGATCGCCTCGGCCACATGGCTGCCTGCGACCGCGGTCGCGCCCGCGAGATCGGCAATGCTGCGCGCGACCCGCAGTATCCGGTGGTAGGCACGCGCCGACAGCCCCAGCCTTGCGATGGCCTGCTTGAGCAGTGTTTCGCCCTGCGCGTCCGGCACGCAATACCGGTCGATCTCGCGCACCTCGAGACGGGCATTGGGTTTGCCCTGGCGGGCCAGCGCCCGCGTACGCGCCGCTTCCGTGCGCCCGCGCACGGTTGCCGAGGACTCCGCGTCCCCGCCGCGCATCAGTTCCTCCTGCCGCATCGCCGGCACCTCGATCTGGAGGTCGATGCGGTCGAGCAGCGGCCCTGAAATGCGCGAGCGGTAACGCGCGACCTGGTCCGGCGTGCAGCGGCAGCGGTTGCTGTAATGGCCCAGATAGCCGCAGGGGCAGGGATTCATCGCCGCGACCAGCTGGAACTGCGCCGGAAAATCGGCCTGGCGCGCCGCACGCGACACCGTAATGCGGCCGGACTCCAGGGGCTCGCGCAGCACTTCCAGCACACGGCGCTCGAACTCAGGCAACTCGTCGAGGAACAGCACGCCGTGCATGGCCATCGAAATTTCCCCGGGCCGGGGGTTCCCGCCGCCACCGACCAGGGCGACTGCGGATGCGGTGTGGTGCGGTGCCCGGTACGGCCGGCGCCGCCACGCCGCAACATCGAAACCGCTGCTGCCGAGCGACTGGACCGCAGCCGATTCGACGGCTTCGGCCTCGGTCATCGACGGCAGGATGCCGGGCAAGCGCTGGGCCAGCATGGTTTTGCCGGTGCCCGGCGGCCCCACCATCAGCAGGCTGTGCCCGCCGGCGGCGGCAATCTCCAGCGCGCGCCGGGCCTGCGCCTGCGCCTTGATATCGAGCAGATCGGGATACCCGGAATGTCCGGCGCCTGCCAAGGGCTGCGCACGGACGAGTTCGCCGCGGCCTGCGAGATGCGCACAAACCTCGCCCAGAGTTTTTGCGGCATGAACCACCGCCCCTCCGGCCAGCGCAGCCTCGGCGGCATTGGCCGCAGGCAGCACGAATGACCTTCCGTCCCGCGCCACGGCCAGCGCCATCGCCAGCGCGCCCCTGACCGGACGCAATTCACCGGTCAGCGCCAGTTCGCCGGCAAATTCGCTGCCGGCAATGCGTTCGCCGGGAATCTGTCCGGATGCCGCCAGTATGCCCAGTGCGATCGGCAGGTCAAAACGACCGGATTCCTTCGGCAGGTCGGCCGGCGCGAGGTTGATCGTGATGCGTCGTGCGGGAAACTCGAAACGCGCGTTCAGCAGCGCGGCACGCACGCGGTCCTTGGCTTCCTTCACCTCGGTTTCGGGAAGGCCGACGATGGTGAAGGACGGCAGGCCGTTGGCCAGGTGCGCTTCGACCGTCACCAGGGGGGCATCCATGCCCGACAGGGCACGGCTGTACAGTACGGCCAGGGACACTTGGAATCAGCGCATTCGTCGGAGTGAAACCGTTTAAACGCCTGCCACAGGCCTGCGGCTGACGCCGCGCAGGCGACGCACCGGCGATTACGGCCGGGAGCTGCCGGCCGATCCGGAGGTTTCCCGCTCCAGTTCGGCCACTTTTTTCTCGAGTTCCGCGAGTTTGGCGCGGGTCCGCAGCAGGACCTCCCGCTGCACATCAAATTCCTCGCGGGTCACCAGATCCAGCCGGCTGAACAGGCCGCCCAGCAGCGCGCGCAGGTTTTTTTCGATGTCGGCCGCCGGTCCCTGAGCGAGCGCGGCCTTCACTTTTTCGTTGATTTCGTCGAGCAGTTTCTGATCCATGGTCTTCTGCCTTGGGGGTCCGGCGGAGTGTAACAAGATTGCCCCGCATCATCCGGAATCCACACTGTACGCATCACGCTGGGGCAAGCGTACCGCCAGATTGGTGCACCAACATGGTGTACCGCACTTAATTGGTGCATTGCGCCACTGAGGCCTCCTTAAAGATGCATATAACTATTTGTTTTATAAAGATTTTTTATCTGGCACGGTACCTGCTGAGAGAACATCGCAGTTTTATTGCACATGTGCCAACACTCTTGAAAGGGAAGAACATGCTTAAGAAGACCATCATCGCCGGACTCGTTGCCAGCGCCTTCGTGCCGGCCTTTGCCTCCGCAGCCGATTCGCCGCACACGCTGTCCGGCAACGTCGGCCTCTACAGCCAGTACATTTTCCGCGGGCTGATGCAGACCAACAAGGATCCGGCCCTGCAGGGCGGTTTTGACTACAGCCACTCCAGCGGCTTTTACGCCGGCACCTGGATGTCGAATGTCAGCTGGTTGACCGACGCAACAGCCTACAGCAGCAACAGCCTTGAAATGGACTTCTACGGCGGTTTCAAAGGCACCATCGGCAAGAGCGATTTCGGCTATGACGTCGGCCTGCTGCAGTATTACTACCCGGGCACGATCCCCGCCGGCAACATCAAGGCTGACACGCTGGAATTGTACGGCGCCCTGACCTGGAAATGGCTGTCCGCCAAATATTCCCACAGCATCGGCAACAAGACTTTCGGCGTAGCCAACAGTGACGGCACCTACTACTTCGACCTGAGCGCGAACTTCCCGGTCACCGACAAGCTGACGCTCAGCGCCCATTACGGCATCCAGAAGTTCAAGGGCACCAGCAACGCCTGCGGCGCGAACACCTCCAACGACCTCTGCGCGTCTTATGACGACTGGAAGATCGGCGCGTCCTACGCCCTGCCCCAAAGCTTCACCGTGGGCGCATTCTTCACCGGCACCGACATGAGTGCCGCCCAGAAAGCGTTCTACACCAACCCGGCGGCGGCAGGTTCGCGTTTCCTCGGCAAGGACACGGTCACCGTCTACCTGTCGAAAACGTTCTGATCGCTACACATTGGCAACCCGGGGGCCGGACTCAGCGCCGGCCCCCATCAACCGGGGACACAACATGAAACTCGTTACGGCAATCATCAAGCCGTTCAAGCTCGACGAAGTACGGGAGGCCCTGTCCGCCATCGGCGTGACCGGCATCACCGTGACCGAGGTCAAGGGCTTCGGGCGGCAAAAGGGGCACACCGAACTCTATCGCGGCGCGGAATACGTGGTCGACTTCCTGCCGAAAATCAAAGTGGAGGCGGCGATCAAGAGCGAACTGCTCGAGCAGGTGATCGAAGCCATCGAAAAATCCGCGAACACCGGCAAGATCGGCGACGGCAAGATTTTCGTCTCCGAGCTTGAACAGGTGATCCGCATCCGCACCGGCGAGACCGGCGCGGACGCCCTTTGATTGGAGAACAAGATGAAAAAACTGATAGCAGCTCTGGCCCTGTTCGGCGTGCTCGGCTTTGCCGGAGCACCCGTCATGGCACAGGACAAACCGGCCGAAGCCCCCGCGGCAACAGCACCGGCAGCCGCACCTGCTGCGGCACCCGCCGCAGCACCGGCGGCCGAGGCTCCTGCCGCCGCCGCAGCGGCCGCACCGGCACCGACGCCCAACAAGGGTGACACCGCCTGGATGATGATCGCAACCATCCTGGTAATCCTGATGACGGTGCCGGGCCTTGCGCTGTTCTACGGCGGCATGGTCCGCGCGAAGAACACCCTGTCGGTGCTGATGCAGGTCTACATCGTGTTCTCGATGTGCGTGGTGCTGTGGGCAATCTACGGCTACACGGTGGCCTTCGGCGGCGCAGGCACCTTCTGGGGCAGTTTCGACAAGCTGTTCCTGTCGGGCGTGACTCCGGATTCGGTGGGCGCCACCTTCAGCAAGGGCGTGGTCATTCCGGAATTCGCGTTCATCGCCTTCCAGGCCACCTTCGCCGGCATCACCCCGGCGCTGATCGTCGGCGCATTCGCCGAGCGGATGAAGTTCTCCGCAGTGCTGCTCTTCGTCGTGATCTGGTTCACCTTCGCCTACCTGCCGATGGCGCACATGGTCTGGTACTGGGATGGCCCGGATGCGATCACCGACGCAGCCTCGCTGGAAAAGGTTGTCGCAGGCGCGGGCTTCCTGTGGGCCAAGGGCGCGCTGGACTTCGCCGGCGGCACGGTGGTGCACATCAACGCCGGTATCGCCGGCCTGGTGGGTGCCTACCTGATCGGCAAGCGCGTGGGCTTCGGCAAGGAAGCCATGTCCCCGCACAACCTGACGCTGACGATGGTCGGTGCCGCGATGCTGTGGGTGGGCTGGTTCGGCTTCAACGCCGGCTCCAACCTGGAAGCAACCGGCCTCGCCTCCCTCGCCGTGGTCAACACGCTGCTCGCCACCGCCGCAGCCACGATGTCGTGGATGATCTTCGAGTGGATGCTCAAGGGCAAACCCTCGATGCTCGGCGCGGCCTCGGGTTCGATCGCGGGTCTTGTTGCCATCACCCCGGCCGCCGGTTTCGTCGGCCCGATGGGCGGCATCATCATCGGCCTGATCGCCGGCGTGGTCTGCCTGTGGGGTGTCAACGGCCTCAAGCGCATGCTGGGTGCGGATGATGCACTCGACGTGTTTGGCGTCCACGCCGTCGGCGGCATCATCGGCTCGATCCTGACCGGCGTGTTCGTCTCGCCGGCACTGGGCGGCACGGGTGTCTATGACTACGTGGCCAACAAGGTTGCCGACTTCGACATGGTCGCCCAGCTGACCGCCCAGTTCTGGGGTGTCGGCGTGGCCGTCCTCTGGTCCGGCATAGTCGCGCTGATCGCCTACAAGGTTGTCGACGTGATCATCGGGCTGCGGGTGACCGAGGAAGTCGAACGCGAAGGCCTCGACATCAACGAACACGGCGAGAAGGCCTACCACATGTAAGCTACCCTTCGGGGTAATCTCCCTGAGTTTGCGGGCGCTTCGGCGCCCGCTTTTTTTTGCCCATTTTTTGCCTATTTCCCCGCGGGTCCCTGCCGGTCCGGCGCTGCTCCGGGATGGGCTACAATCCACCGTCATGACCGTCCCCCGCCTCACCACCGCACTGACCGGGCCGCTGCAGGATCTGGAAAGCCACATCCTCAAGGCCACCCCCGACATCGAGCACTGGCTGCGCAGCCAGTGGCAGGAACATGCCGCGCCGTTCTACGCGTCGGTCGATCTGCGCAACTCGGGATTCAAGCTGGCACCGGTGGACACCAACCTGTTCCCGGGGGGCTTCAACAACCTCAACCCGGATTTCCACACGCTGTGTGTGCAGGCGGCAATGACCGCCATCGAGAAAGCCTGTCCGGACGCGCATGGCGTCGTGCTGGTGCCCGAAAACCACACGCGCAACCAGTTCTACCTGCAGAACGTCGAAAAACTCGCGGCCATACTGCGCCACGCCGGCGTCGAGGTGCGCATCGGCAGCCTGCTGCCGGAAATCACCGCGCCGACCGACCTGGCCCTGCCTGATGGCGCCACGCTGCGCCTTGAACCCCTGAAGCGCGAAGGCAACCGGCTCAAGGTCGCCGATTTCGATCCCTGCGTCGTGCTGCTGAACAACGACCTCTCCGGCGGCGTGCCGGCAATACTGCAGGGGCTCGAGCAGACCGTGCTGCCGCCGGTGCAGGCCGGCTGGGCCACGCGCCGCAAGTCCGCGCATTTCGCGGCCTATGACGACGTGACCCGGGACTTTGCCAAACTGATCGGCATCGACCCCTGGGTCATCAATCCCTATTTCGAGAAATGCGGCAAGATCAATTTCCGCGAACGCCTGGGTGAGGAGTGCCTTGAGGGTTACGTGTCCGAAATCCTCGGCGACATCCGGAAAAAATACGCGGAGTACGGCATCACCGAAGAACCTTTTGTCATCGTCAAGGCCGATGCCGGCACCTACGGCATGGGCATCATGACGGTCAAGGATCCGTCGGAGGTGAAAGGACTCAACCGCAAGCAGCGCAACAAGATGGCGGTGGTCAAGGAAGGCCTCGAAGTGCACGATGTGATCGTGCAGGAAGGGGTCTATACCTTCGAGAATGTCGGCGACGCCGTGGCGGAGCCGGTGGTCTACATGATCGACCACTTCGTCGTCGGCGGCTTCTACCGGGTGCACACCGAGCGCGGCAAGGACCAGAACCTGAATGCGCCGGGCATGCAGTTCGCGCCCCTCGCCTTTGCGGAGCCCTGCTCCTCACCCAATCCGAACGACCCCGGCTGCCCGCCCAACCGGTTTTATTCGTACGGCGTGATCGCGCGGCTTGCGCTGCTCGCCGCCGCAATCGAGCTCGAACGCATGGCGGAAGCCGCGGAAACCCCGGTGCCGGTGCTGCTGCGCGCGGCGCCATGAAACTGGCCTTCATCGTCGATCCCCTCGACGAATTCAAGCTGGAAAAGGACACGACCTACGCCATCATGCGTGAAGCGGCGGCGCAGGGACATGTCCTCTACACGATGCAGCAGGGTGACCTGGCCTGGCACAAACATGTCGTGACCGGCAACGCCGCCCGCCTGCACCTGACCGGCGAGCAGCCGGCCTGGTACCGGCTGGATCCCGCAGGGGAAACACCGCTGGAACAGTTCGACGCGGTGCTGATGCGCAAGGATCCGCCCTTCGACATGGAGTATGTCTACAGCACCTACCTGCTGGAAATCGCCGAAGGCCGCGGGGCGCGGGTGTTCAACCGGCCGCAGGCCATCCGCGACCATAATGAAAAAATGGCGATTGCCCGGTTCAGCGAATTCACGGCGCCGACGCTGGTCACCCGCCGCACCGAATTGCTGCACGGTTTCCTCGGTGAACACGCCGACATCATCCTCAAGCCGCTGGACGGCATGGGTGGCAGTTCGATATTCCGCGTCCGTGCCGGGGATCCGAACATCAATGTCATCATCGAAACCCTGACCGGCGACGGCACGCGCACGATCATGGCGCAGCGCTACCTTCCGGACATCGTCAACGGCGACAAGCGTGTGCTGGTCATCGGCGGCGAGCCGGTGCCGTTCTGCCTCGCACGCATCCCCAAGGCGGGCGAAACCCGCGGCAACCTGGCGGCGGGCGGCACCGGCGTGGCCCGCGAACTGACCCCCCGCGACCGCCTCATTGCTGAAACCCTCGGACCGCAGCTGCAGGCCGCCGGACTGCTGCTGGTCGGGTTGGACGTCATCGGCGACAACCTGACCGAGGTCAATGTCACCAGCCCGACCTGTTTCCAGGAAATCAGTGCCCAGACCGGCTTCAACGTAGCCGCCATGTTCTTGAATAAACTGGAAAAAATACTTTAACCAGGGCTGTTGTCGTGATCCGGTGACAGTAATGTTGCGGTGCAAGAAAATGGGGCGTAGAGTATTGCGCTTTCGTGACAGCAGGCCAGCAACCTCATGATCGGCATATTGATTATCAGCCACGGCACCCTGGGCGAAAGCCTGATCCACTGCGCCAGCCACATGCTCAACAAACGACCCGCGCGCTTGCGCCAGCTGGGCGTAACCGCCCAGGATGATCCGGTTCTGCTGGTGCCCCAGGCCCGCAAGATGATCAAGGAACTGGACGAAGGCAAGGGCGTGCTGCTGCTGACCGACATGTACGGCGGATCGCCGTCCAACATTGCAGCAAAACTGGTGATTCCCGGCCGGATCGAGGCTGTCGCGGGGGTCAATCTGCCGATGCTGATCCGCGCACTGACCTACCGTGACCGGACACTGTCGGTGATGATGACCAAGGCCATCAGCGGCGGTTGCGAAGGCGTGCTGCGGGTTCCCCCGACATTCACCACGGTTCAAAATGCTGCAACAGGAAGCTGAGATCATCAACAAGCTCGGGCTGCATGCCCGGGCCTCGGCCAAACTGACCCAGACCGCCGGCGGCTTCTCCAGCGAAATCTGGCTGAGCCGCAACGGCCGCCGCGTCAATGCAAAAAGCATCATGGGCGTGATGATGCTGGCCGCGGCCAAGGGCTCGAAAATCCTGATTGAAACCGACGGCAAGGACGAGGCCGCGGCATTGCAGGCCCTGCAGCAGTTGATCGCCGACCGTTTCGGCGAAGGAGAATGACACCGCGGCATTGAGAGGCCGGCCGGCAACGGGCAGAATGCAGACTGGCATTCACCGTATCCGACAAGAGTCCACCGGCTTACCCCCCCATGAGTTTCACGATCCACGGCATCGGCGTCTCCGGCGGCATCGCCATCGGCCATGCGCACCTGGTTTCACACACCAAACTCGAAGTCGCGCATTACGACATTCCGGCGGAACAGGTTGCCGATGAATCGGCCCGCTTCGATGCCGCCGTCAAAACGGTCCGTGACGAACTCGGACTGCTGCGCGGCTCGGTCCCGGCCGGCGCGCCGGCCGAGTTCGGCGCCTTCATCGACCTCCACCTGATGATCCTCGCCGATTCGACGCTGTCGGAGGTGCCGCGCACGATCATCGGAAACGAACTCTGCAATGCCGAATGGGCGCTGAAGGTGCAGACTGACGAGCTGCTGCAGCAATTCGATGCAATCGAGGACAGCTACCTGCGCGAGCGCCGCAGCGATGTCATCCAGGTCGCGCAACGGGTGATGAAGGCGCTGTCCGGGCAACCGGGATACGCGCCCCCGCCCGCCGGCGACTCCGAACGCAACCTGGTGCTGGTCGCCCATGACCTGTCGCCCGCCGATGTCGTGTTGTTCAAGCAACACCACTTTGCCAGCTTCGTCACCGACCTGGGCGGCGTCACTTCGCACACCGCGATCGTCGCCCGCAGCCTCAACATCCCGTGCATCGTCGCGCTGCATCATGCGCGCCAGCTGGTGCGCGAGAACGAGATCATCATCGTCGACGGCACCCAGGGCGTGGTCATCGTCGATCCCGATCCGCAGGTGCTCGCCGAGTACCAGCTGCGGCAGCGCGAGTTCGGCCTGGAGCGGCAGAAACTGCGGCGGCTGCGAGACACGCCTGCGCGCACACTCGACGGCCTCGATGTCGAGCTGCATGCCAACATCGAATTGCCGGGCGACGTTGCGCTGGCGCTGGACGGCGGCGCCACCGGCATCGGCCTCTTCCGCACCGAGTTCCTGTTCCTGAACCGTCCGGACCTGCCGGACGAAGACGAGCAGTTCGAAGCCTACCGCCAGGTTCTCGAGGAGATGGACGGGCGGCCGGTCACCATCCGCACCTACGACCTCGGCGCCGACAAGCAGATCGACGACAGTGCGCGGCTTGCGACCAACCCCGCCCTCGGCCTGCGCGCAATCCGGCTGTGCCTAACCGAGCCCAAGCGCTTCATCACCCAGCTGCGTGCGATGCTGCGGGCTTCGCGTCACGGCAGGATGAAAATCCTGATCCCGATGCTGATGAACGCTTCGGAAGTCGACCAGGCGCTGCAGCTGCTGGAACAGGCCAAGCGCAGCCTTGACGATGAGGGCATCGCCTACGACCGCAATGTGCCGGTGGGCGGCATGGTCGAGATTCCGGCAGCCGCCCTCGCGCTCGGACTGCTGACGAAACGGCTGGACTTCCTGTCGGTGGGCACCAACGACCTGATCCAGTACATGCTGGCCATCGACCGCACCGACGACACCGTGGCCCACCTCTACGACCCGCTGCACCCGGCGGTGCTGACGGTGCTGGCGCACATCTTCAAGACCGCCGGCAAGGCCGGCCTCCCGGTGTCCGTCTGCGGCGAGATGGCCGGCGACGTTGCGCTGACCCGCCTGCTGCTGGGACTGGGTCTGCGGCAGTTCTCGATGCACTCGGCCCACCTGCCGGACGTCAAGCAGCGCGTGCTGAAAACCAGCCTCGCCGACGCCGAGCCAGTCGCCCGGCGCATGCTGCGGGCGACTGATCCGGTACGGCTTCATGCCATGCTCGACCGGCTGAACGCCTGAAACCGCCGATTTGACAAGGCCGCGCACCGGAGGTAACTTTCACCGCACAGTTTTCGCGCCGATTTGAAATCAGCTTGCGGGCGCGTAATAAATCCGGCTAAAGAGATCAGCAGTTCTCGGAACCCCGGCGCGCAGGCTTCGGGGTTTTTTTATGGCCAATAACGACACACATACCGCCTCTGTCGGCATCGTCCGTCCGCAGACCGCGCGTTTCACCGAACCGCTGACCTTGCGCGGCGGAATGGTGCTGCGCGGGTACGAACTGGTGTACGAGACTTACGGCCGGCTGAACGCGGACCGCTCCAATGCCGTGCTGGTCTGCCACGCCCTGAATGCTTCCCACCACGTCGCCGGCCATTACGAGGATGACCCCGAAAACACCGGCTGGTGGGACAACATGATCGGTCCCGGCAAACCGCTGGACACCAACCGCTTCTTCGTCATCGGCGTCAACAACCTCGGCGGCTGCCACGGCTCCACCGGCCCGTCGAGCATCAACCCCGATACCGGAAGGCCCTGGGGCGGCGATTTCCCGGTGGTCACCGTCGAAGACTGGGTCGATGCCCAGGCGCGGCTCGCCGACCATCTCGGCATCGGCTGCTTCGCCGCGGTGATGGGCGGCAGCCTCGGCGCGATGCAGGCGCTGGCCTGGACCATCCGTTATCCGGACCGGCTGCGCCACGGCATCGTGATTGCCTGCGCGCCCAACCTCTCGGCGCAGAACATCGCCTTCAACGAAGTCGCCCGCCAGGCAATCATCACCGATCCGGACTTCCACGGCGGCGCCTACCAGCTGCAGGACACCGCGCCGAAGCGCGGGCTGCGCGTCGCGCGCATGGTCGGCCACATCACCTACCTGTCCGACGACGAGATGGCGAGCAAGTTCGGCCGCCAGCTGAAACACGGCAAGCTCGGCTACAGCTTCGACACCGAGTTCCAGATCGAGTCCTACCTGCGCCACCAGGGCAACAAGTTCGCCGATTATTTCGATGCCAACACCTACCTGCGCATCACCAAGGCGCTCGACTACTTCGATCCCGCCTTCGCCTGCGGCGGCGACCTGTCGGCGGCGCTGAAGGACGTTTCCGCGGGAATGCTGGTGGTGTCCTTCACCACCGACTGGCGGTTCTCGCCCGAGCGCTCACGCGAGATCGTTCGCGCGCTGCTCGACAACCGCGCCCGCGTGACCTATGCGGAAATCGACGCGCCGCACGGCCACGACGCCTTCCTGCTCGAGGATCCGCGTTATCACCGGCTGGTGGCCGCCTATTTCAACCGCGTTGCCGCGGAGATCCGGCCATGACCGGCGCCAACGGCAACCAGCGCCCCGACTTTGCCGCGATCGCGCAATGCATCAGCCGCGATGCGCATGTACTCGACCTCGGCTGCGGCGACGGCACGCTGCTGAAATACCTGCAGCAGTCGCGCGGTGTCACCGGCTACGGCGTCGAGATCGACGACAGCAACGTGCTCGCCTGCGTCAACAACGGCGTCAACGTCATCCAGGGCGATCTTGAGCGCGGACTGGCCGAATTCGCCGACAACTCCTTCGATTTCGTCGTGCTGTCGCAGACGCTGCAGGCAATGCGCAACACCGAGCGCATCGTCCGCGAAATGCTCCGCGTCGGCCGCGCCGGCATCGTCACCTTCCCCAATTTCGGCCACTGGAAAAACCGCCTGCAGATACTGCGCGGACGGATGCCGGTTTCGGACCGGCTGCCTTTCGAGTGGTTCGACACGCCGAACATCCACCTCTGCACGGTGGCCGATTTCGAGCGTTTCTGCGGGGAACGTGGCATCCGCATCGTCAGCCGCGCGGTGCTGAGCAGCGGCAGGCCGGTGCACCTGCTGCCCAATCTGCTCGGCGAACTCGCCGTCTATCACTTCTCCGGTTGAGCAGCCGCGAGCGCGATGACCCGGCGCAGCAGCAGCAGCCCGGGAATCGCGATCAGTGCGCAGAGCAGGAAAAATCCGGGCCAGCCGAGAATCTCCGCAAACCAGCCGGTGGGTGCCGACAGCAGCACCCGCGGCACCCCCATCAGGCTGGACAGCAGCGCGTACTGGGTCGCGGTGAAACGACGGTCGGTCAGCGCCGCCATGAACCCGACAAATGCCGCCGTGCCCATGCCCGCCGTGAGATTCTCGACGGCCACCACGGTGGCCAGCGCGCCGACGTGGTGCGGCATCAGCGCGAGCACGACAAAACCCAGCGTCGACAGCATCTGGCCGAAACCGAACAGCCACAACGCGCGATGGGTGCCGACACGCAGTATCCACAGCCCGCCCAGGGTGCCGCCGGCAATCGTCGCCCAGAATCCGAACAGCTTGACCACGGTGCCGATCTCGGTCTTGCTGTAGCCGATGTCCAGGTAGAAGGGCGTGGTCATCGCCGAGGCCATGGTGTCGCCCAGCTTGTAGAGCAGGATGAAGGCGAGGATCAGCCAGGCGCCCTGGCGTGAAAAATAATCGCGGAAGGGCAGCACCACCGCCTCGCGCAGCGTGCGCGGGCGGCCCTCGGGCAGCGGCGGTTCCGGCGCCAGCAGCGTCACCGCGATGCAGGCGATCATGCACATCGCCATGATCCGGTACATCGTACCGAAGGACAGCCAGTCGGCGAGTATCAGCCCGCCACCGCCGGCAAGCAGCATGCCCAGCCGGTAGCCGTTGACGTACATCGCCGACCCCAGGCCCAGTTCCGCCTCCTGCAGGCTTTCGCGGCGATAGGCGTCGACGACGATGTCCTGTGACGCCGAAAACAGCGCCACCAGCAGGCTCGCCAGCATCACCCGGCCCAGTTGGTCGGCCGAGGGCTGCGTCGCGGCCAGCAGCAGCAGCGCGCCGGCCACGGCAAACTGGGTCAGCGCCAGCCAGCCGCGGCGCCTGCCCGGGGGCGGTGCATAACGGTCAAACAGCGGCGACCACAGGAACTTGAGCGTGTACGGCAGCCCGACCAGCGCGAACAGGCCGATGCGCGTGAGATCGACGCCGCCGTCCTTGAGCCAGGCCTGAAGCACCGAGCCGGTCAGCAGCAGCGGCAGGCCGGAGGCAAAACCCATCAGCAGCGCGATCAGCATGCGACCGCTGCACACCGCCAGCAGTGTCTCGCTCCAGGAGGGGCGAAGACCGCTCAAGCCGTGTTCCCGTCGTAGTGGATGGTCAGTGGTGCGTGGTCGGAAAAACGCTCTTCCTTGTAGATCGCCGCCCGCTTCGCCCGCGCCGCGATGCCCGGCGTCGCGATCTGGTAGTCGATGCGCCAGCCGACGTTCTTCGCCCAGGCCTGGCCGCGGTTCGACCACCAGGTGTACGACGCGTCGGTGGCCTCCGGATGCAGCCGGCGGTAGACATCGACCCAGCCCAGCTCGTCGAAAATCCGCGTCATCCAGTCGCGTTCTTCCGGCAGGAAGCCGGAGTTCTTGCGGTTGCCCTTCCAGTTTTTCAGATCGATTTCCCGGTGCGCGATGTTCCAGTCGCCGCAGAGCACGACTTCACGTCCGGCTTTGCGCAGGCGCTTCATGTGCGGATAAAAGGTGTCGAGGAAACGGAACTTGGAAGCCTGGCGGTGCTCGCCGCTGGATCCCGAGGGCAGGTACAGCGAAATCACCGACAGTGAACCGAAATCGGTGCGCAGATAACGTCCCTCGGCATCGAATTCAGCGACACCGAAGCCGGCGGCAACACGATCCGGCGCCTGCTTCGAATAAATGCCGACCCCGCTGTAACCCTTCTTTTCGGCGTAATGGAAATGTCCGTGGTAGCCGGCGGGGGCCAGCAGTTCCGCGGTCATGTCGGCGGCCTGGGCCTTGATTTCCTGCACACAGACCACGTCCGCGCGCTGGCGCGGCAGCCATTCGAGGAAACCCTTGCGCGCCGCCGACCTTATGCCGTTGAGATTCAGGGTTATAATTTTCATCGTTCTCGATCCGGCGGAATCGTGCTGCCGCCTGCTTTTCCGAAATTTCCCCGCCGCGGGCACGCCGGCAGACACTTCAACCATGGCCGACAGCTTCCGACAGGAATTCATCCGTTTCGCCATCGACACCAGGGTACTGCTGTTCGGCGAATTCAAGACCAAGGCCGGGCGCCTGTCCCCCTATTTTTTCAATGCGGGGCTGTTCTGCGACGGCAACTCGCTGCGCGAACTCGCACGATTTTACGCGAAAGCGATTTCGGCGGCGGATCTGCCCTTCGACATGCTGTTCGGCCCCGCCTACAAGGGCATCCCGCTGGTTGCCGCAGTGGCGATCGCGCTGGCGGATGCCGGACGCAATGTCCCCTTCAGCTACAACCGCAAGGAAGCCAAGGACCACGGCGAAGGCGGCAGCGTCGTCGGTGCGGCACTCGCAGGGCGTGCACTGATCGTCGACGACGTGATCTCCGCGGGCACTTCGGTGCGCGAATCGGTCGGCCTGATCCGCGCTGCCGGCGCGATGCCCGCCGGCGTGCTGATCGCGCTGGACCGCATGGAGCGCGGTGCCACGGAACTGTCGGCCACCCAGGAGGTCGGAAAACTGTATGACATTCCGGTCATCAGCATCGCGACGCTGGACGACCTGATCGGATACCTGGAAAACGAGCAGGGCATGGGGCCGCAGCTGGCCGCAGTCGCTGCCTACCGCAAACAGTACGGAGTACGTGATGCCTGAACGCCTGACCCCTCTGCCCACCCTCGCCGCGGCACTGGCGGCAATGCTGCTGGCGATGCCCGCCCATGCCCAGAAAATCGTCTGCTGGAAAGACAAGTCGGGCAAGGTCGTCGGCTGCGGCGACCGTGTGCCGCCGGAATTCCAGAAGAACGAGTCGAAGACACTGGACAGCCGCGGCATCACCCGCCAGACCACGGTGTCCGCCGAGGAAGCCGCCCGGCTGAAAGAGGAAGAAAAGAAAAAAGCGGCGCTCAAGGCCGAAGAGGACCGCCGCATCGCCGAACAGCGCCGGCAGGACACCGCCCTCGTCAACACCTACACCGCGGCCAGGGAAATCGATGTGCGGCGCGACCGCGAGCTGCAGGTGGTCGATCTGCAGATCCAGCAGCTCAGGGCCTCGCTGAAAAGTGCCAGCGACGCCCACAGCTCCCAGAAAACCCGCTACGCCAGCTTCGAAAAACGCGGCAAAGTTCCGGACAATGTCAGGGACGATCTGAAGAATGCCGCGGCGGAAGAGGAACGCATCCAGGCGCGCATCGCTGACAGGGAAAAAGACAAGGAACGGATCACCGCGAGTTACGCGCAGCAGAAGGCGCGCTACATCGAACTGAAGGGCGGCCCGGCCGCCGCACCGGCGGACAACAAGGCCGGCGCCAAAAAATAGGCGCTGGCCAGTTCAGCCGGCCAGCCTGCGCCGCAGGATGTCGTTGACCTGCTGCGGATTGGCCTTGCCGCGGCTGGCCTTCATCACCTGTCCGACCAGCGAATTGAAGGCCTTTTCCTTGCCCGCCCTGAAATCAGCCACCTGCTGGGTATTCGCCGCCAGCACCTGATCGACGATTTTTTCGATCTCGCCGCTGTCGGAAATCTGCTTCAGGCCCTTTGCCGCGATGATCGCATCGGCATCGCCCTCGCCGGCCCACATCGCATCGAATACCTCCCTGGCCATCTTGCTGCTTAGAGTCTGATCCAAAATTCTCGCCAGCAGTTTGGCGAGCTGTCCCGGCTTTATCGGGGAATCCGCCAACTCAATACCACCGGAATTCAACCGCGATGCAATTTCTCCAATCAGCCAATTGGCAGCCAGCTTCGCAACGCCGGATAAAACAGGCTCCTTGCCTGCTATTCCAAGCAAGACCTTGGCGGCATCAAAAGTGATTCGGGTAGTTTCCTCGAAATAACTGGCCGTTTCCTTACTTGCTGTCAGCAGTGCAGCATCATAATCAGGCAATTTGTACTCATCGACAAAACGAGACTTCATTGCCTGCGGAAGCTCGGGCATCACGGAGCGTACTACGGCAATGCGCTCCGCGGTCACCTCCAGCGGCAGCAGGTCGGGATCCGGAAAATAGCGATAGTCATGCGCGTCTTCCTTGGTGCGCATCATCCGCGTCTCGCCGGTATCCGGATCGAACAGCACCGTGGCCTGCTGGATCGCGCGACCGTCCTCGAGTTCGCCGATCTGCCAGCGCACTTCGTATTCGATGGCCTGCTGCAGGAAACGGAAACTGTTCAGGTTCTTGATTTCGCGGCGGGTGCCCAGTTTTTCGCTGCCTGCGGGCCGCACCGACACATTGGCGTCGCAGCGGAATGACCCTTCCTGCATGTTGCCGTCGCAGACGTCGATCCAGCGCACCAGCGTGTGCAGCGCCCGGGCATAGGCCACCGCCTCTTCCGCCGAACGCATGTCCGGCTCGGAAACGATTTCCAGCAGCGGCGTGCCGGCCCGGTTGAGGTCGATGCCGGTGCGGCCGTGGAAATCCTCGTGCAACGATTTGCCGGCATCCTCCTCGAGGTGGGCACGGGTCAGGCGCACCGTCTTTTCGGTGTCGCCCACCTGGATCGTGATCGTGCCGCCCTCGACGATCGGCAGCTCGTACTGGCTGATCTGGTAACCCTTGGGCAGGTCGGGGTAGAAATAATTCTTGCGCGCGAAAATCGACGGCGAGTTGATTTTTGCACCGACCGCGAGCCCGAAACGGATTGCGCGCTCGACGGCGCCGGTGTTGAGCACCGGCAGCACCCCCGGCAGCGCGATGTCGACGCCGCAGGCCTGGGTGTTGGGCTCGGCACCGAAAGCCGTCGATGCACCCGAGAAAATCTTCGACACCGTCGACAGCTGTGCGTGGGTCTCAAGACCGATGACCACTTCCCATTTCATCAGCGGGCGCTCCGCAAGGTGTGAGGCGTGAGGCGTGAGGCGCAAAAGCAAGTCCCCTGCCTGCTCGGCGTCCGCACAACATGACTGATGTTGTTGATCTTCACACCTGACTCCTCACCCCTGACCCACAGCCGGCGCTTTCGTGTGCCAGTCGGTCGCGAGCTGGTACTGGTGGGCGGCATTGAGCATCCGCGCCTCGTCGAAATAGTTGCCGATGATCTGCAATCCGACGGGCAGTCCGCCGCCGTCGAAGCCGCAGGGAATCGACATCCCGGGCAGGCCCGCAAGATTCACCGCGATGGTGTAGATGTCGGACAGGTACATCTGCACCGGATCCGCGCTTTTTTCACCAAGCCTGAACGCCGTGGTCGGGCTGGTCGGACCCATGATCACATCACATTGCCTGAAGGCCTCGACAAAATCCCGGGCGATCAGCCGCCGCAGTTTCTGCGCGCGGATGTAATAGGCGTCGTAGTAGCCGTGCGACAGCACATAGGTGCCGATCAGGATGCGACGCTTGACCTCGGCGCCGAAACCCTCGGCGCGCGAACGTTTGTACATGTCCATCAGGTCGGTGTATTCCGCCGCACGGTGGCCGTAACGGACCCCGTCGAAACGCGACAGGTTGCTTGAAGCTTCCGCCGGCGCCAACACGTAATACACCGGCACCGACAGCTCCATGTTGGGCAGGCTGATGTCCACCACCGTCGCGCCGAGTTTCCGGTACTCCGCGACGGCTTCATCGACCGCGCACCGCACGTCGGGGGAAAGGCCGTCCGCAAAAAACTCGCGCGGCAGACCGATGCGCAGACCTTTCAGCGGCTGTGCAAGGCTGCGGTTGTAATCCTCGGCGGGACGCTCAAGGCTGGTCGAGTCACGCGGATCATGGCCGGCCATCACGTTGAGCAGCAGGCCGAGGTCTTCGGCCGTGCGCGCCATCGGACCCGCCTGGTCAAGGCTGGAAGCGAAGGCAATCATGCCGTAACGCGACACCAGGCCGTAGGTCGGCTTCAGCCCGCAGATGCCGGTCAGCGCCGCCGGCTGGCGGATCGAGCCGCCGGTGTCGGTGCCGGTCGCCGCCGGTGCCAGACGCGCCGCCACTGCCGCCGCTGAACCGCCGGAACTGCCGCCGGGCACGGTGTCAGGGTTCCAGGGATTGCGCACCGGTCCGAAGAAGGAAGTCTCGTTCGACGAGCCCATCGCGAACTCGTCCATGTTGGTCTTGCCCAGCGTGACCATGCCGGCTGCATTGCAGAGTTCGACGACATGCGCATCGTACGGCGACACAAAATTCGACAACATCCGCGAAGCACAGGTAGTCAGCCAGCCTTCGGCGCAGAAGATGTCCTTGTGCGCCAGCGGCACCCCGGTCAGCGGTCCGGCATTGCCGGCGGCCCGGCGTGCGTCCGCCGCCTTCGCCTGGGCCAGGCTGCGTTCAGCATCAACCGTGATGAAGCAGCCGAGAGACTTACCCAAGCCATTGATTTTATTAATATAATCCTGCGCCAGCTCGACGCTGCTGCAGGCCCCGGCAGCAAGCCGGTCGGACAGTTCTTTGAGGGTGGCGTTGGACATTGCAGCAGGTCGGTCCGGCGCGGGGCCGGGCCAGGGCTTCCGTTATTCGATCACTTTCGGCACCAGGTAGAGGCCGGATTCGACCTCCGGGGCAACCGCCTGGAATCGTTCGCGGCGGTTGGTCTCGGTGACCTCGTCCGCGCGCAGGCGCAGCATCAGGTCCTGGGCATGCGCCATCGGCTCGATGCCCGACACATCAACCGCCCGCATCTGTTCGATCAGGCCGAACACCCGGGTCAGCTGGGCCAGCGCAGCACCGGCCTCCGCGTCATCGACCGCGATGCGCGCCAGGTGCGCGGCACGTCGTACATCATCGAGCTGGATGGCCATCGCCAGAGTGAAAAAACCGTTAAAAATGGAGGCGGTGTAGGTTATCATACTGACGCCCCGGACGGCACCGGGATGCGCCAAAATTCCTTTAATACGAAAGACCTTATGTTCGGTTTCCTGAGCAGTTACTTTAACGACGATCTCGCCATCGACCTCGGCACCGCGAACACGCTGATCTACGTCCGCGGCAAGGGCATCGTGCTCGACGAACCCTCGGTCGTCGCGATCCGCCAGGAAGGCGGACCCAACGGCAAGAAAGTCATCCAGGAAGTCGGTCTCGCCGCAAAACAGATGCTCGGCCGCACCCCCGGCAACATCACCGCGATCCGCCCGATGAAGGACGGCGTGATCGCCGACTTCATCATCACCGAGCAGATGATCAAGCAGTTCATCAAGCGCGTTCACCAGAGCAAGTTTTTTTCACCGTCGCCGCGCATCATCATCTGCGTGCCCTGCGGTTCGACGCAGGTTGAACGCCGCGCGATCCGCGATGCGGCGATCGGCGCCGGTGCCTCGCGCGTCTACCTGATCGAGGAACCGATGGCCGCGGCCATCGGCGCCGACCTGCCGGTGGGCGAAGCCACCGGCTCGATGGTGGTCGACATCGGCGGCGGCACCACGGAAGTGGGCGTCATCGCGCTGGGCGGCCTGGTCTACAAGGGTTCGGTGCGCGTCGGCGGCGACAAGTTCGACGAGGCGATCATCAACTACATCCGCCGCAACTACGGCATGCTGATCGGCGAAACGACGGCGGAGATGATCAAGAAGGAAATCGGCTCCGCCTTCCCCGGCTCCGAAGTGCGCGAGAAGGAAGTGAAGGGCCGCAACCTGGCCGAAGGCATCCCGCGCAGCTTCACCATTTCCAGCAACGAGATCCTCGAAGCACTGACCGATCCGCTGAACAGCATCGTCTCAGCGGTGAAATCGGCGCTGGAACAGACGCCGCCGGAACTCGCCGCCGACATCGCCGAAAAAGGCATGGTGCTCACCGGCGGCGGCGCGCTGCTGCGCGACATCGACCGCCTGCTGATGGAGGAAACCGGCCTGCCGGTGATCATCGCCGAAGATCCGCTGACCTGCGTCGTGCGCGGATCGGGCAAGGCCCTGGAAAAACTGGAACACCTCGGCAGCATCTTCGCCAACGACTGATGCATTTCCCGCCGGCCCGCCTTCGCTCCCCTGCCCTCAACGGCGGCGAAGGCGGGCCGGCGGCGTTTAGGGCTGCCGCGTAACGCCTCATGGAACACACGACACCACCGCTGTTCCGCACCGGGCTGACGCCGCTGGCGCGACTGATGATTTTCGCGCTGATCTCCACGGTGCTGCTGATCGCCGATGCGCGTTTCAACTACCTGACGCCGCTGCGGCAGGTGGCCGGCGTCATCATTTATCCCCTGCAGCGCATTGCGGCGGCACCCGCGGCCATGGGTGCGCGCATCGCCGATTTTTTCGTCACCCACGCCGCCCTGCGCCGCGACAACCTGCAGCTGTCGTCGAAAAATCTTGAGCTGGCGATGGCGGCGCAGCGCACAGCCGCGCTGCAGGAGGAAAACACCCGCCTGCGCGGCCTGCTCGGCGTGCGCGTACATGTCGGCGTCCCTTCGGTCGCCGCGGAAATCCTCTATGCCGCGCGCGACCCTTTTTCGCGCAAGGTGATGATCGACCGCGGGCAGCAGGGCGGCATCGAGGCCGGACGCCCGGTGGCCGACCATGTCGGCATCATCGGCCAGGTCACCCGGGTCTATCCCTGGCTGTCGGAGGTCACGCTGATCACCGACAAGGGCCAGCTGGTGCCGGTGCTCAATGTGCGCACGGGGCTGCGTGCGGTCCTCGCCGGCACCGGCGATGACGGCCGGCTGGAACTGCGATTCATTCCGCTGACCGCGGATTTCCAGGTCGGTGACCGGCTGGTGACCTCCGGCATCGACGGCAGCTATCCGCCGGGGCTGCCGGTGGCTGAAGTGACGCAGGTCGAGCGCAACACCGCCTACCTGTTCGCCGGCATCACCTGCAAACCCCTCGCCGGACCCAGCACCGGCACCCAGGTGCTGGTGCTGGGGCCCCAACCCGGCCTGCCGGAACGGCCGCAGGACAAACCCGCCGAGCCGGCGCCGAAAAAGAAAAAGGGGAAAACCTGATGGCCGCGCGCCCGATGACACCCCAGGAACTGCTGCTGCCGGTCAGGCCCGGCTTCATCATCCTGACCCTCGTTGCGGCACTGCTGGCGAACCTGCTGCCGTGGTCGGGCTGGGCCCTGTGGCTGGTGCCGGACTTCGTCGCGCTGGTCGTGCTCTACTGGTGCATCGAGGAACCGCGCAAGATCGGCTTCCTCGCCGCGTGGAGCCTGGGGCTGCTGATGGACATCGCCGAGGGCAGCCTGTTCGGACAGCATGCGCTGGCCTACAGCATCCTCGCCTACGCCGGCATCGCCCTGCACCGCCGCGTGCAGCGCTTCTCGCTGGCGCCGCAGATCCTGCACGTGATCCCGCTGCTGCTGTTCACCGACCTCGTGGTGCTGCTGGTGCGCGTGCTGGCCGGCGCCGACTTTCCGGGGTATGCCTACTTCCTCGGCAGTCTCACCGGCGCCGCGTTGTGGCCCGCCCTGTATTACCTGCTGAAGCTGCCGCAGCGCCCGCGCTCCGATCCCGACCGTGTCTGACCTGTCGATCAATCCCGGCATCGAAATCCGGGACTCGGAACGCGAGCTGCAGCGTTTCCGCGGACGGCTCGCGCTGCTCGGCGTGTTCGTCCTCGTGCTCTTCGGCCTGCTGTTCACGCGTTTTGCCTATCTGCAGGTCGTCCGGCACAGCCACTACAGCACGCTCGCCGAAGCCAACCGCATCTCGGTGCTGCCGATCGCGCCGCACCGCGGCGTCATCTTCGACCGCAACGGCGTGCTGCTCGCGCACAATTACTCGGCCTACACGCTGGAAATCATCCCCAGCAAAACGGACAACCTCGAGACCACCATCGACGAACTGGCCACCATCGTCGAAATCACGCCGCGCGACCGCCGGCGTTTCCGCAAGCTGCTCGAGGAAAGCAAACGTTTCGAAAGCCTGCCGATACGCACACGGCTCTCCGACGAGGAAATTGCCCGCTTCGCGGTGAACCGCTACCGCTTTCCGGGCGTCGAAGCCAAGGCGCGCCTGTTCCGGCAATACCCGCAGGGCGAAATTTTTTCCCATGTCGTCGGTCACATCGGCCGCATCAACCAGCGTGAAATAGAGCAGCTTGAAAAATCCGGCCGCCTCGCCAACTATCGCGGCAGCGACTACATCGGCAAGATCGGCCTGGAGCAGAGTTACGAAGCGGCCCTGCACGGCACCACCGGCGTCGAGGAGGTCGAGGTCGATTCCGGCGGCCGCGCGGTGCGCGTGCTGTCGCGGACGCCGCCGGTGTCCGGCAACAACCTGGTGCTCCACCTCGATGCCCGGCTGCAGGAAATCGCCTACAACGCCTTCGGCGACCGCCGCGGCGCGCTGGTCGCGATCGACCCGCGCACCGGCGGCGTGCTGGCGCTGGTCAGCAAACCGGGCTTCGATCCCAACCTGTTCGTCGACGGCATTGATCCGCAGAGCTGGGCCGAACTCAACGGCTCCCCCGACAAACCGCTGCTGAACCGTGCGGCCTCCGGCACCTACCCGCCGGGCTCGACCTTCAAGCCCTTCATGGCGCTGGCCGCGCTGTTCTACGGCAAACGCCCGCCGCAGCAGGTCATCAGTGATCCCGGCTACTTCATGTTCGGCGGCCACCGTTTCCGTGACGGCCGGCCGGTGCCGCTGGGCGCGGTCGACATGCACCGCTCGATCGTGGTCTCTTCCGACGTCTACTACTACTCCCTCGCCAACGAACTCGGCATCGATCCGATTGCCCGTTTCATGGCGCTGTTCGGCTTCGGCAGCCGCACCGGCATCGACATTGCCGGGGAGTCCGCCGGGGTGCTGCCCTCGACCGAATGGAAATACCGCCGCTTCAAGCAGAAGTGGTATGCCGGCGAAACCATCAGTGTCGGCATCGGCCAGGGCTACAACAGCTATACGCCGCTGCAGCTGGCCTCGGCCACCGCGACGCTGGCCAATGACGGCCTGATGTTCCGGCCGCACATCGTCGACTACGTCGAGGACATCCGCACCCGCGAAAAGACGCCGGTGGCGCCGAAACCGCTGCGCGACCTGGAGCTGAAACCGGAGCACCTGAAAATCGTCAAGGACGCGATGGTCGGCGTCAACAAGGAAGGCACCTCGGCGCGGGTTTTCGCCGACGCGCCGTACGTCGCCGCCGGCAAAACCGGCACCGCGCAGGTCATCGCCATCAAGCAGGGCGAAAAATATGTCGAAAGCCGCGTCGCCGAACGGCATCGCGACCACGCCTGGTTCATCGTCTACGCGCCAGCCGAAAACCCGACCATCGCGCTGGCGGTGATCGCGGAAAACTCCGGCTTCGGCGCGCGCGCCGCCGCGCCGATCGCCCGCCAGGTGCTCGACTACCACATGCTCGGAAAACTGCCGAAACAGCCGGCGGAGGCCGACTGATGCCGATCATCCTGCGGCGCCTGCTGGCTTTCATGACCCGGCACATCGACGGTGTGCTGCTGTCGGCGATCCTGCTGCTGATGTTCACCGGCCTGGTGGCGCTGCTCAGCGCCTCCAACGGCAACTACGTCCGGGTTTCCAGCCAGCTGATGAACATGATGGTCGCGCTGGCCGTGATGTGGGTGTTCGCCAACATCCCGCCGCATTACCTGATGCGGCTGGCGGTACCGCTGTTCATCACCGGCTGCACGCTGCTGGTCGGTGTCGCGGTGGCCGGCGAAGTGGTCAACGGCGCAAGGCGCTGGCTGGACATCGGCATCACCCGCATCCAGCCTTCGGAGTTGATGAAAATCGCGATGCCGCTGATGCTGGCCTGGTATTTCAACCGCAACGAAGCCTCGCTGAAACTGCGCAACTATGCGATTGCCGCACTGATGCTGGCCTTTCCCGCCGCGCTGATCCTGCGCCAGCCCGATCTCGGCACCGCCCTGCTGATCACCGCCAGCGGGGGTTACCTGATCTTTCTCGCCGGCCTGTCCTGGAGGGTCATCATTGCCCTGGGCGGCCTCGCCGCGGCCAGCCTGCCCTTCCTCTGGTCGGCAATGCACGATTACCAGCGCCAGCGGGTGCTGACGCTGCTCGATCCCACCCAGGATCCGCTGGGCAGCGGCTACCACACCATCCAGTCCACGATCGCCGTCGGTTCGGGCGGCATCCTCGGCAAGGGCTGGATGAACGGCACCCAGACCCACCTCGACTTCATTCCGGAACGCACCACCGACTTCATCTTCGCCGTCTACGCCGAGGAGTTCGGCCTGCTCGGCAATGCGGTGCTGCTGGCGCTGTACCTGTTCCTGATCGGCCGCGCGATGGTGATCACCGCCAATGCACCGACGCTGTTCGCGCGGCTGCTCGCCGGTTCGATCACGCTGACATTCTTCACCTACGCCTTCGTCAACCTGGGCATGGTGTCGGGCATCCTGCCCGTGGTGGGCGTGCCGCTGCCGCTGATCAGTTACGGCGGAACTTCGCTGGTTTCGATCTGTCTCGGTTTTGGCATCCTGATGAGCATCAACACCCACAAGAAGCTGGTGCAGACATGACTGAATTCGGTGAGGGGCGGGGAGTGAGGAGTGAGGGGCGGAAAACCATGGGTGGCGATCATCACCCGGCGATCATCGCTGCTTCGCTTCAAGTGTGCCCTTGTCAGCGCTGGGTCGCCGTTTTGCTGCTCGCAGCCCTGCTCACGGCCTGCGGCAGCGCGCCGAAACGCGGCAGCATCGAACGCGCGCCGGGTGGCAGCGCCCCGTCCACCGGCGGCGGCTATTACCTCGACGACGGTCCCGGCGCCAATGCGCCCGCCGACATTGCAGCCATACCCGATGCGGTGCCGAGAATCGAACCCCTGCACCGCGGCACCCAGCGGCCCTACACCGTGATGGGCCGCAGCTACACGCCGATGACCCGGCTCGAGCCCTACAAGGCGCGCGGCATCGCGACCTGGTACGGGCGGCGTTATCACGGCAAGCCGACCTCGTCGGGTGAACCTTACGACATGTACGCGATGACCGCGGCGCACACCGTGCTGCCGATCCCCAGTTACGTGCGGGTCACCAGCCTCGCCAATGGCCGCTCGGTGGTGGTGCGTGTCAACGACCGCGGCCCCTTCATCGGCGACCGCCTGATCGACCTTTCGTACACCGCCGCCCACAAGCTGGGCATCATCGGCACCGGCAGCGGCATGGTTGAAGTGGAAAGCATCATTCCCGGCGTCACGCCCGCTGCGGAACCCGCGGTGACGGTCACGGCGGTGCCTGCCCCGGTGGTGGAAACCATCGCACTGCCGCCCCCGCCTCCAGCCGCCGCAGCGCCAGCCACGGTCGCTGCATCCACCGTGACAGCACCCGCAGTTGCCGCCGGCACCTGGCTGCAATTCGGCGCCTTCGGCGTGCAGGCCAATGCCGAAACCTACCTCGCCCGCCTGCAATCGCAGGCTGACTGGCTGGCCGGCACCCTGCGCATCCACCACAGCGAAGGCATCTATCGCGTGCAGGCCGGTCCCTATGCCAGCGATGCAGCGGCGCGCGAAGCCGCTGAACGTGCCAGTCAGGCGCTGGGCACGAAACCGGTGGTCATCAACCGCTGAGCACTTCAGTGGTGGTGATGGCCTTTTTGCGGCTGGCCCCTGATATCGCGCACCTCAACCATCAGTTCGACGGTCTCGCGTTTCCTGTCGGCCAGTTCGAAGGTCAGCTGCAGCGGAACCTTGTCGCCGGCGTTCAGGGGTTTTTGCAATTGCATCAGCATCACGTGATAACCGCCGGAAGCGAGCTTCACGCTTTTGCCGGCAGGGATGTCGATGCCGGCGACGGGAAACATTTTCATCACGCCGTTTTCCATGCGCATGTTGTGCACCTCGGCCACCTTCGCCACCGGACTGGATACGGCAACAAGGCGGGCCCCGGCTTTTGCCGTCAGCTCCATGAATGCACCACCCGCGGTCTGGCCCTGAACGGTGGCGCGAATCCATGCGTCACTGACTGTCACCGTCTGCGCCTGTGCGCCCATCGCGCACAGCAGACCCAGCAACACGCCGCCGCAGGATTTCAACAGATTGGCCGAAATCATAAAATTCCTTTAAAATCAAATACTTATATAATATTCTCCGCAGGCGCGGAGCAGGCAGACGCGCATCGGATGCGCGGCAATGCGAAGGAAAAATCAGGCGCGCGGCGGAGCGCGCGGATTCAGCGGCTGCAAGGCCGCCGGATCGTCGGCAGCCCAGGGGCTGCGCGGAAACACCACGGTCAGAACGGCAAGGGTGCCGACAACCAGCGGGGTGATATCGGTGGCGGTGGCCGGGGACGCGGTCCCCAGGCACATCAGGCAGTGCGCGGACTTGAGCTTCGCCTGCAGCGAGCCGGGCAGCGTGTTTTCGCCGCCGTTGCCGAGGTCGACACGGCAGATCGTCGCGAAGGCAAGCGGATCGACAGCCTGGCGCGCAACGGCCAGCGCCGGCACGGCAATGCCGAACAGGAACGCCAGCAGGGCGAAACCCGAGATGATCCGGCGCTGCGCGAAGAGTCGCATGGGCGCGATGTTAAGGGCTGCGCGCATGCGGCGTCAAACCGCCGGGCTCAGAGCACGTAACGCGCGAGATCCTCGCTCTGCGCCAGATCCTTCAGCCGCGCGTCGACATAGGCGGCGTCGATGTTCACCGTCTCCTTGCGCCGCCCGGCATTGAAGGACACATCCTCCAGCAGCCGCTCCATCACCGTATGCAGGCGCCGCGCGCCGATGTTCTCGGTGCGTTCATTGACCTGCCAGGCGATCTCCGCCAGCCGCTTCACGGCATCGGGCTGGAACACGAGTTCGACATCCTCGGTCTTGATCAATGCCTCGTACTGCCGGATCAGGCAGGCGTCGGTGCTGGTCAGGATGCGCTCGAAGTCATCGACGGTGAGGCTCTGCAACTCGACGCGGATCGGCAGCCGGCCCTGCAGTTCGGGTATCAGGTCCGAGGGTTTCGACAAATGGAAGGCGCCGCTGGCGATGAACAGGATGTGGTCGGTCCTGATCATTCCGTACTTGGTGGTCACCGTCGTGCCTTCGACCAGCGGCAGCAGGTCGCGCTGCACGCCCTGGCGCGAAACATCGGCGCCCGACACCTCGGAGCGCGTCGCGACCTTGTCGATTTCATCAATGAACACGATGCCGTTCTGCTCGACGTTGGCGACTGCGGCAATTTTCAGCTCCTCGTCATTGACGCGTTTCGCCGCCTCCTCGTCGACCAGCTGTTTCATCGCCTCGGCGATTTTCATCTTGCGCGTCCGGCGCCGTCCCGCGCCGAGGTTCTGGAACATGCCCTGAAGCTGCGAGGTCAGGTCTTCCATGCCCGGCGGCGTCAGGATCTCCATCTGCGCCGGCGCCGCGGCAACCTCGATCTCGATCTCGCGTTCGTCGAGCGCGCCCTCGCGCAGCATCTTGCGGAATTTCTGCCGAGTCGCCGATTCGTTGTCGGCGGCGGTGTCGCGCGCCGGCGTCAGCAGCGCATCGAGCACGCGCTCCTCGGCGCCGTCCTGCGCCTGGTGTTTGACGCGGCGCATCGCCTCGACCCGCGCATCCTTGATCGCCGCATCGACGAGGTCGCGGATGATGGTATCGACATCACGCCCGACATAACCCACCTCCGTGAACTTGGTCGCCTCGACCTTGATGAAGGGCGCATTGGCCAGCCGTGCCAACCGCCGCGCGATCTCGGTCTTGCCGACGCCCGTCGGCCCGATCATCAGGATGTTTTTCGGCGTGATTTCCTGGCGCAGAGGATCCGGCACCTGCTGCCGCCGCCAGCGGTTGCGCAGCGCGATGGCCACCGCGCGTTTGGCGGCGTTCTGCCCGACAATGTGCTTGTCGAGCTCGTGGACGATTTCCTGCGGGGTCATGGGAGTCATGGGGGATGGTGACTGGTAATTGGTGATTGGTAAGTGGTAATTGGTGACTGAAAGGCTATTGGCTCCCCCTACCGCATCGCGGTCCGGGTTTACCAATTACCAATCACCAGTTACCAATTACCCCTTAATCCAGGGTTTCGATGAGATGCTGCTGATTGGTATAGATGCAGAGATCACCGGCGATCGCCAGCGATTTCTTGACGATATCTGCGGGAGCGAGGTCGGTGTTCTCAAGCAGCGCGCGGGCGGCGGACTGCGCATAGGCGCCGCCGCTGCCGATGGCGACAAGGCCGTATTCCGGCTCCAGCACATCGCCGTTGCCGGTGATCACCAGCGAATGTTCGCGGTCGGCCACCGACAGCATGGCTTCCAGCCGCCGCAGCATGCGGTCGGTGCGCCAATCCTTCGCCAGTTCCACCGCTGAGCGCATCAGGTTGCCCTGGTGTTTTTCCAGCTTGGATTCGAAACGCTCGAACAGCGTGAAGGCATCGGCGGTGCCGCCGGCGAATCCGGCGAGGATGCGGTCCTGGTAGAGGCGGCGGATCTTGCGCGCGGTGGCCTTGATCACGATGTTGCCCAGCGTCACCTGACCGTCGCCGCCCAGCGCCACGCGATTGCCGCGGCGGACGGAAAGTATGGTCGTGCCGTGAAAAACAGTCTCTGCCATGGGGAACAAGCTCTTGATTAATTGAGGAATGCGGCGAGCGCGGAGATGGCCTGCCCTCTGGATATGAGGGCAGCGGTGGTGGTTTCAACCCTGCCGCGGATCAGGATTCCAGCCTGAACGATACCGGCACACGCACCCAGGCTTCAATGTTTTCCGCGCCGCGCCGCGCCGGAACGAAACGCCAGCCTTTGACTGCATCCAGTGCCGCATGATCCAGCACGCGCGAGCGGCTGGTCTGGTCGACCTCGACCTTCAGCGGCGCACCATCGCGCCCGACCAGCACGCGCAGCAGCACCGTGCCCTCCTCGCCGCTGCGCCGCGCGACTGCGGGGTACGCCGGCGGCGGATTGCGCAGGTACGATGCGGTAAATGCCGGCGGCGTGACCGTCACCGGCGGCGTCACGGCAGGTGCTGCAGCCTTTGCGACGGCTGCGGGCGCCGCCGCAGGAACATTCTGTGCGAGCGATTCCTCGACCGGTGGCGATGATGCAACAAGCGGCGCAGGCAAGGCCGGCGGCAAGGGTTTGACCTGCGGTTTCGCGGCAGGAAGCACCGGCACATTGCGGGTCTTCGGCGGCAATGGCGCAGATGCGGCAACACTGGCGCGTTCGGGTACCGCCATCACCACGTCAAGCACCGGCGCCACTTCAGCCGCAGGCGGGGACAACCGCCAGCCCGGCAACCACAGCAGCAGCATCGCATGCAATGCGACGCTGGCCAGCAGGCAGATGGAAAGTGGGTGCCGGAATGGATTTGAAGAATCGGCCATGGCAATGACGCGGCTCAGGCTCAGGAAGCCGGCATTATCCGGCATATCCCTGTAGTGCAACAAACCGCTGCTGCGCCTGGTCGGGACCCCTTAAAACCAGCCGATGTTTTTGACCCTCACCCCCGTCCCCTCTCCCGACGGGAGAGGGGAAACATCAGAGGTCAATGGGTTGTCACCGATTGACAGAGGTCTCAATGGAACTGCCCGCGCAAGCCGACCTGCGCGCTGCGCCGGCCCAGCGGCGCGATGTCCTTGAGGAAGGAGACGTGGTTGCGCGCCTCCTCGTTGAGCAGGTTGACGCCGCGCAGGAAGGCCTCGAGCCGCAGGCCGTTCGCCGGCAGACGGTAAGTCAGCGCCGCGTTGAGCATCGTGTAACCGTCGGTGGGCCGTTCGCCGGCGGCGACGCGGTCCTGGTCGTCATACACGGTGGCATCGAGGCGGGCGCTGAGCCGGTCACGGCGGTATTCCACGCCGGCGCCGTAACGCCAGGGGGCGATGCGCGGCAGCGGCTGCCCGCTGCTGCGGTCGTCGGCACGCACATGGCTCGCATGGACCAGCAGATCAATGGTGCCGCCGCGCTCGAACAAGCGGAAACGTCCCTCGCCCTCGATGCCGCGGAAACGCGCCGGCACCGCGCGATAGGCGAATTCCGGCAGGATTTCCTCGCCGGTGTTCAGCGAGGTGCCGTCGCCGGCATCGGCCGGATTCAGCTCGCCGTCGGCGCCGCGGGTGTTGCCGCTGTCGAACAGCCCGAGGTAGTTGCTGAAACGGTTGTTGAACACGGTGATGCTGCCCGAGTGTTTGCCCGATTTCATGCGCAATGCGATGTCCAGCGCTTTCGACTTTTCCTTGCCGAAGGCCGTGTTGCCGACTTCGTAGACGCCGGTGGCGGCATGCGGGCCGTTGGCATAAAGCTCGTAATAAGTCGGCGCGCGCTCGGTGTAACTTCCGTTCACCGCCAGCGCCAGCCCCGGCATGAAACTCCACACGGCGCCCAGCGCGCCGCTGTTGCCGCTGAAAGTCCGGGTCTGCGCCGCGCCGAAACGTGGATCAACGGCGCCGAAAGGCACTGCACCGCCGCCTTCGCTGCCGACCTCGGTACGTTCATGACGGCCGCCGAAAGTGATCTTCAGTCTGCCCAGCGGCAGTTCTTCGAAGAAAAACACCGACTTCGCGTTGGTGCTGGTGCCGGGCACAAAAGCCTCCGCGCCCAGCGCCGAAAAATCGGAATCCGTCAGCTGCAGGCCGACCGCGCCGCGCAGCGGACCGATGTCTCCGTGCACCGCCTCAAGCTGCAGGTCTTTGCCCTTGTTGCGGAAACGTGTTGCCGGAGCGCCGGCATCGAGTTCGACATGTTCGTAGTCGGTGCTGCCAGCCTTGAACTTCAGCGCGCGGATGGCCTTGCCCAGTTCGCGCACTTCGCCGGCAAGATCCCAGCGATTGCTCTGCAGGTCGATGGTCACCTCCGGCTCGGCCACCGTGCCGTAGAAGCTGTTGTAGGCGGAACGCGAAATGCCGACATAACCCCGGGCCCAGGTATGCGACAGGCCGACTGCACCGCCATCCGAGCGCGACGCGCTGTTGGGCAGCACGCCCTGCGCCTCGCCCGCTTGCGGATCGGCTGCGCGCAGCCGCGCCGAACGCGCAAAACCCTTGATGCGCAGATCGTCGGTATCCCGCGTGTAAACATCGGCATGCAGCGCCAAGCTGCCGTTGCCGGCCTCGAGCACGATGCCCGTGGCCTTCTCGCGCGCGGCGCCACCGAAACGGGTTTCTGCGCGGCCGCTGATGCCATTGACCGCAGTCTGGGGAATGCGGTTGTCGATGATGTTGACCACGCCGCCGACGGCATTGCCGCCGTAGAACAGCGCGGCCGGGCCGCGCACCACCTCCGCGCGTTCCATCACCAGCGGATCGGCTGCCACGGCGTGGTCGAAGCTCAGCGACGAAGCATCGAGCATGCCGGCGCCATTCTGCAGGATGCGGATGCGATCGCCATCGAGGCCGCGGATCACCGGGCGGCTGGCGTTGGGACCGAAGCCGGTGGCGGCAACGCCGGGCAGGCCGTCGAGGGTCTCGCCCAGCGTGCTGCCGCGGCGCTGGAACAGTTCGGCGCCCTGCAGCAGGGATGCGGGTGATGCGAGTTCGAACAGGTCGCTGCCCAGCGGGTTGCCGGTGACCACCACTTCAGGCAGCGTCGCCGCCGGTGGGACGACCTGCGCGTAGGCGCTTGCGGCGTGCACTGCTGCCGCCATCGCGGCGAGCGCGAAGGAATTGGATTTCATGATGATGCTCTCCATGGGACGTGAGGGGCCGCGCGCCGCCGCTCGGTGGCGCGTGATCCGGAAAAAACGGGAAAGGGCCGGCTTGGCCGGCGGTACGTCCAGGATTACGCTGGAGGCGCGCGGGAATCGTAGGGAACTGCAGAGGTTGCTGCCGCCGTCCAACTGCCGACGGCAATCAGCACTGCGCGGGTCGCGCCGGTTACGACGCCTTGGCAGCCACCGTGGACACCGCCAAGAACTTCGCTGTAAAGAAGGTCGAATCCGCAGTTGGCGGACAACTCGCCGGAGGGCTGCTCATCGTCATGCGCGTGTTCATGCGCATGGGGAGCATGTACTTTCGCTTCGCCATGATGGGCAACATGCAGCAGCGCATGAGTCAGCGCGCCGTGCTGGACGAACAGCAGCAGCGCAACCAGCGCCGCGTGGAGCAGGCGCAGACGCAGCAGGCGGCGCGGATCAATCATGACTTGGAACGCCAGACCAATGACTCCTTGTGCGCCATACCCGTAGCCCGGAAGCAGGCCGCAGGCCGGAATCCGGGGACACAGTGGCCAATTGCGACGACTGACCCGGATTCCACTGCGTTACCACCCAAGGTGACTTCCTTCGGGGCGCCACCC
>JALHND010000002.1:14101-84398 GCA_022843705.1 Burkholderiales bacterium | reverse complement strand
CGCGCCTTGAAGGCATCCGGGCGCGTGCGCAGCGTCGAGCCGGTGTAGACCAGCCGTTTCAGCATCACCGGCATCAGGTTGATGTCGACCTTGGAGCCGGCGCCGAAGGCGAGCTGGATGATGCGCGCGTCGTGGCTCGCCGCCTTGAAATTCTTTTCGATGTTGGGGCCGC
The DNA here is from genome assembly GCA_022843705.1 of Burkholderiales bacterium. Taxonomy (GTDB): domain Bacteria; phylum Pseudomonadota; class Gammaproteobacteria; order Burkholderiales; family SG8-41. Next base: position 84,226 of record JALHND010000002.1, on the reverse strand, counting down.
CGACGATGTCGAGGATCACGTTGGCGCCGCCTTCGGCGCGCACGACCTCGACAAAATCCTCCGCGCGATAGTCGACGACGCGATCGGCGCCGAGGTCGCGGCAGATGTTGCAGCGCGCTTCCGGGCTGTCGGTGGCAATGACCTTGGCGCCGAAGGCCTTGCCGAGCTGTATGCAGGTGGTGCCGATGCCGCCGGCGCCGCCATGGACGAGGAAGGTTTCGCCGGCCTTGAGCCCGGCGCCGATGAAGACATTGCTCCAGACCGTGAAATAGGTTTCGGGCAGGCCCGCGGCATCAATGATGTCGAGACCCTGCGGCACGCCGAGGCAGTGTTCGGCATCGACGGCGACGTATTCGGCATAACCGCCGCCGTTGGTGAGGGCGACCACGCGGTCGCCGGTTTTCCAGCGTTTGACCTTGGCGCCGAGCGCGACGACGGTGCCGGACACTTCGAGGCCCGGCAGGTCGGAGGCACCGGCGGGGGCCGGGTAGAGGCCCTTGCGCTGCATGATGTCGGGGCCGTTGATGCCGGCCGCGGCCACCTGGATCAGCACCTCGTGGGGCTTAGGCACCGGCAGCGGGCGGGTGACGGGTTTCAGGACTTCGGGGCCGCCGGGCGCGGAGATTTCGACGGCTTGCATGGTTGCGGGCAGGGTATTGCTCATGATGTTTTTGGTTCCTTTATTTTCCGGATTCCCGGTATCTGCGTATGCGTTCCTTGAGCCCCGGCGTGCTGACGGAGCGTGCCAGTTCGGCCATGTCTTCGGCTCGGCTGTCTTTGATGGTGCGCCGGTGCAGTGCGGCGGCGGCGGCCGGCGTCAGCATGTCCGCGGCGGTTTTTGCGTCCGCGATCACCGCCGGCCAGTCCTCGCGCGTGGCAACGCGGGTCAGGAATCCGTCGGCGAGCGCGGTGTCGGCATCGAAGCTGAGCGAGTTGGACAGGATGTCGCGGGCGCGATCGGCGCCGATGCGCTGCACCAGGCGGTGCGTGCCGAGAACCACGCCGAAGCGCAGTCCGGGCATGCGGAATGTGGTGTCGGGTTCGGCGATGCGCAGCCCGCAACAGGCGACGAGGTCGGCGCCGGCGCCGAAGACGCGGCCATGGGCCAGGGCCAGCGTTTCATGCGGCGCGTGGTGCAGCGCCTGCAGCAGGGTCTCGATGCGGATGAAACGCAGCGCGAGATCGCCCTCGCTCTGCGCCTGGACATCGGTGAAATCGAAACCGGCGCAGAAATGCGGGCCTGCGCCGTCGAGGATCAGCAGCCGAGTGCCGTCAGTGGCGGCGTATTCGACGGCATCGAGCAGCGCCTCGACCAGTGACGCTGACAGCGCGTTGGCCTTCTGCGGCCGGTTCAGCGTCAGCCGCGTGATGTGGCCGTCGTGGCTGCGCAGCAGTTCGTCGCTCATGGGGTGTTAAAACCTTGCCACAGAGGGCACAGAGAAAAAGCGGAGGACACAGAGAAATTCACGGCAGATGGATGCATTTTCCGGGTTCGGTTTTTCTCTGAGGACTCTGTGCTCTCTGTGGCTGTTTTTGATTTTTTCAGCCTTGAATCCCCGCGCGTACTTCCGCCGAGCGGTCCCAGAAGTTCGGCAGTTGCGGGCTCGAGTAGCCGGAGACAAAGGGTTTTTCGGCGCCGGTGGCCGGATCGAATACATGGCGGCTGACGGCGCCGATGTTGGCGCCGTAGACGTGGATGCTGATCGACGGCCGGTCGGCCAGTGCATTGGAGACCTCGTGGATGTCGCCCACGGTCGGTGATACGCGGTCGACCTGGCCCGGCAGCAGCCTTTCGGTGTCGCCGGCCGCCATCGGTTTGCCGGGTCCGGTCTGCGAGTAGCGCCGCGCCTCCTCGGCGCCGCGCATCATGCCGACCAGGCCCCAGACCGTGTGGTTGTGCACGGGGGTTTTCTGGCCGGGCCCCCAGACGAAGCTGACCACCGAAAAGCGTTCCAGCGGGTCGCAGTGCAGCAGGTATTGCTGGTAGAACTGCGGGTGCGGCTGCGCGCATTCATCGGGCAGCCAGTCGTCGTGCCGGATCAGCTCGCCGAGCAGGCGACCGCCTTCCTCGTGCATGATTTTTTCGTCATGCCCGCTGCGTTCGACGAGCCGGGTCATTGCGGCGATGAAATGGCGGAAGCGGCTGGTGTTTTTCATGGCGGGTCCTTCGGCTGGTTTTTCCATTCTGCGAGTACTTCGGCGGTATGCGCGCCCAGTGCCGGCGGTCCGCGGCGCACGACCAGGCGCCGGCCGGAGACCTGCTGCGGCGAAATCACGGTTTTGCTGGCCACGCCGTTGGGCAACTGCAGCTCCTGCACCCATTCCATGTGTTCGACCTGGGGGTCGGCCAGCACCTGCGAATAATTGTACAGCGGCGCGCAGGGCACGCCGCGGGCGTTCATCCGCTCCAGCAGGCCGGCGGCATCGTATTTGACGAATTCCGCCTCCAGCAGCTCGCGCAGCGCGTCCTGGTGCTGCGCGCGCAGCGACGGCGACGTGAAGCGCGCATCCTGAGTCAGATCGGTTCTGCCGATCACTTCGCAGGCAGCCTCCCACAGCTTGTTGGTGCCGGCGGCGAGCGCAAAATAGCCGTCGCGGCAGCAGAAGGCGGCATAGGGCGCATTCATCGGATGCGCGGAACCCAGTCGTACCGGATCACGTCCGGTGCCGAACAGCTCGCTGGTCTGCAGATTGGCGATACCGAGCATGCTGCCGAGCATCGATACATCGACATAATCGCCGTGGCCTGTGCTGCGCGCCTTGTGCAGGGCGGCGGCGGCGCTGAACGCGGCGTAGAGGCCGGCGGAGAAATCGGCGATCGGGATACCGCATTTCGCGGGGCGGCCGTCGCGTTCGCCGGTGACGCTCATCACGCCGCTCATCGCCTGCACCGTCATGTCGAAACCGCCGTCGCCGGCGCGCGGGCCGGTCTGGCCGAAAGCGGAGACCGAACAGTAGACCAGCGCGGGGTGTTCCTTCGCCAGCGTCGCGTAGTCGAGGCCGAATTTCGCCATCACGCCGGGGCGGAAATTTTCGAGCAGGATGTCGGCCGAGAGCGCCAGGCGGCGGGCGTCGGCGCGGCCGGCATCGGTTTTCAGATCGAGCACGACCGAGCGCTTGTTGCGGTTGACCGAGGCGAAGTACTGGCTGTAACCCTCGAGGATCGGCGGCCACTGGCGCATCAGGTCGCCCTCGGGTGATTCGACCTTGACGACATCGGCGCCCATGTCGGCGAGCAGGCAGCCGGCAAAGGGGCCGGCCAGCACCTGGCAGAACTCGATGACGCGTATGCCTTGCAGGGGAAGCATGATGGATTGCGATGGGTTGCCGGGCCGCGGAGACCCGTGAATTTCAGGTCCCTATGCTAGCACGCAGCCCGCAGCGCTTCAGCCCTTGAAGGCCGCGGAAAAACGTCCGCCGGTGTCGAGCAGCTCGAGTGCCTGCCGTTCGCCATCGGTCATCGGCAGCGCAGGTTTTGCCGCGCCGTATTCGAAACGGAATCCGGTGCGGGTGACGATGTCTTCAACCGTGGTTTGCGGGTTGAAAACCTCGAGCCGGAAGCGTGAGCCGGCCCGCGGATCGCGCAGGAACACCGCCAGCGGCGTCACCAGCGCCGTCATGTTTCCGGAGGCGGTGACGAAATCGAGTTTGTCGACCAGCGCGCGCGGTGTGTGGTCGGTGCGCCAGGTGACGACGCGTTTTGCGGTCGGCAGCATCACCGCGGCACCGCCGCCGCCCGGCAGGCGCACTTTCGGATTTTCCCAGGAGCCGATTGCCGAGACGTTGGTGCGGCCTTCGGCGTCGATCTGCGCGCAGCCGAGATACACAAGGTCGAGGCCGCCGCGCGCGCAGAGGTCGTAGAAATCCTGGTTGGCGAAAATCGCCGGCGAGCCGTGAACGATGGCCGGATCGCTGCTCGACAGCGGCACCTCGACCGGCTGCGGTTCGACGCCGCCGGCGACGTTGATGTAGGTGAACGGAAAATCGAAGGCGCGTTTGGCGAGCAGGCAGGCGAGCATCGGCAATGTCGAGTTGACGCCGCTGAAGGTGATTTCGCCGGCGCGGATCTGGCGCGCGAGGTTGACGACGATGAAGGAAAAGGGTGTCCAGTCCATGGCGGGAGTATATCGGGCACTTCAGGCTGCGCGGCTGCCGGCCAGCCAGGCAATGGCCGCAACCGTGATGACGGCTCCGGCAATGATGCGCGCATTGAGGATTTCGCCGCGCAGGAACAGCGCAGTGGCGAGCGCGGTGACCAGCGGATAGGCGGCAATCACCGGCGCCACGGTCGACACCGGCGCGATGGCCAGCGCGGCATACATCAGCAGCATGGCGCCGCCGTTGATCAGTCCGGTCAGCACAAACCAGAGCAGGCCGCTGCGCGGAATCCTGCCGGGTTTTCCGGCGCGCAGGCGATCGGCGCCGGTCACCGCCGCCGAGGACACGAGGTAGCCGATGACTCCGGCGGCAAAGGGATTGCCCCACAGCAGCAGGCCCGCCTTCGCGCCGGCCTGGGCCGCTCCGCGCAGGATGGCGCCGGCGACCGGCCACAGCAGTGCGCGGCCTGAAAAACCTGCGCGCAGCGCCCCGGGCTGCCATGACAGCAGGGCGACACCGGCGGCGACGCCGATTGCCGCGGCCGTTGCCTGCGGCGGCACGTGTTCTCCGAGAAACAGCACTGCGGCGAGCATCGCGAACAGCGGCGCGGTGCCGGAGATCGCGCTGGTCACGGTCGGGCCGAGTTCCTCGTTGGAGCGGAAGGTGAGCAGTGTGACCAGCGCCGGATAAAACAGGCCGACCGCGGCGAATATCAATGCGGCGCCGGTGTTGAAGGCCGTCAGTTCGATGGTGAAGGGCGCGGTTGCGAGGAACAGCAGCGTGGCCGAGGGGATGCTGATGGCGGCGCCCGAGCGTGCATCAAGCTGCCGCAGGCCGATGCGCGAAGTGACCATGCCCAGGCCGAAACACAGTGCGCTGCTGATGGACAGCAGCAAGGCATTGTTCATAAGTATCTGTTTTTATTCATATTTTTATGGACTTCAGAATGACCTGCCAAGCCTGCAGCTTGCGCCGGTAGTCCATCGCGGCATGCGCCGGGCTGGTCGAGGGCAGCCGTTGCAAGCGCAGCGCACCCGATTCCAGCGCCGGCTGCACATGGATGCGGAAGCAGCGTTCGGCGGTGGCGCCGTTGAAAAACACATGCGTGATCCGCGGATGACGCATAAAAAAGGCCGGCAGCTCATTGGTGATCACCGAGTCGGGATCGATGTCGGCATCAAGGCTGCCTTTGCGCGCGCAGGCGGCGAGCACATCCCACAGCGCGATGCCCGCGGATTTCAGCCGGCGCGTGCGCGTTGCGTAGGCGAGGCCGGGTCCGGCGCCGACGAGGTCACCCATGATGCGCCAGAACGCGTTGCGCGGATGGGCATAGTACTGCCCCGCGCGCAGGGATTCGGCGCCCGGCATGCTGCCCAGTATCAGCACGCGCGCGCCGGCATCGGCCAGCGGAGCGAAGCCGTGCACCACCGGCGCGGGTTCAGCGCGATGAATCGGCTTCCGGGGCATCGGCGAGATGTTGTTCAAGCACGCCGTCGCGGTCTTCCATGTAGCGTTCGACCGCGGGGTAGTCGATGTCGTAGTACGGGTGCATCGAGCCCGGCCATGCGCCCCGCGGCACGATGGCCGCGGCCTCGACCATGAAACCCGGCACCAGCGTCAGTTCGGGTTGTTCGCGCAGGCGGTCGGTGGGCACGAGTTTTTCGGCGGTGACCAGCACGCGTTTTGCGGCGCGGGTCAGCGGATGGTCCCAGAACGGCGAACCGTAGACCCGGGCATTGCCTTCATCGTCGATTTCCGCGGCATGGATCACCGCGATGTCGGGGCTCAGCGCCGGAATGACATAGACCTCGTTGTCCGAGCCGTAGGGATCGCGCAGTGTCTGCCAGCCGTTGATGCGCGCCAGTTCGCTGCCGTGCACGCCGGCCACCGGCTGGAAGGGAATTCCGTAGGAGGCTGCACGCAGCCCCGCGACCAGGGTCATTCAGGCATGTTCCTCGAGATGCGCCTCCTTGCGCTCGATGGCCTTGCGGTACCAGCGTGCAAGGCCGAAATTGCCTTCCATCGCGACAATGCCGGCGCGCACTTTGGCGACTGCACCGGCGCGGCACAGCAGGTCGAGGTCGTAACCGGGGGAGGGCTTGATGATCTCCAGCCGCCGGCGCTGCTGCCGTACCAGTTCGCGCACCAGCGCGAAGGGGCCGCGATGCAGGAATACGCCGCCGAGACCCAGCGCGGTGCCGTCCGGGATCAGTTTGGCCAGCGCGGACAGGCTGACGATTTTCGAAGGTGCTGCGTCCATGCAGTGCTCCGTGACGGTGGATGTCGCGAGTGTACACTGCGACCAGCATTCGGACTGCGGGCGGCGGCCTCGCCTGCGGTGCGATAATCGGCGCTCAATTCACTGAACGGAGCATCGCATGGCGCAGATCAGGGCCGGGGAATACCAGGCGCAAAAAGGCAGTGTCAAACTCTATGTCTACCGCAAACACGCGGCCGGCGCGCCAAAGGGAGCGCCGGTGCTGTTCCTGGTGCACGGCTCCTCGGCCTCGGGCCGTTCGAGTTTCGACCTCAGCGTGCCGGGTCGCGGCGATTATTCGCTGATGGATCATTTTGCCGGACTCGGTTACGACGTGTGGACCGTGGACCACGAAGGTTACGGCCGCTCGGACCGCACCGACAGCAATTCCGATATTGCCTCCGGCGCGCAGGATCTCGCTGCGGCAATGCAGGTCGTCGAGCGCGAAACCGGCGCGCGCGAGGTGTACATGTACGGCGGCTCGTCGGGCGCATTGCGCGCGGCCCTGTATGCGCAGCAGAATCCGGGCCGCGTCAAACGGCTGATGGTGTCGGCGCTGGTCTACACCGGCGAGGGCTCGCCGACGCTGGCCAAACGCAGGGAGAAGGTCGAGGAGTACCGCGCCAGCCCGCGGCGCAAGGTCGACCGCGCCTTCATCCACAGCATGTTCACCCGCGACAAGCCGGGCACTTCCGAAATGATCGCCGCCGACGCGCTGGCCGATGCCGAACTGCCGCTGGGCGATTCGGTGCCCACCGGCACCTATCTCGACATGTGCGCCAACCTGCCGGTGATCGATCCGCTGAAAATCACCTGCCCGGTGTGCATCATCCGCGGCGAATACGACGGCATCGCCGCCGAACCGGATCTGCTGAACTTCTTCGGCAAGCTGCCGAGCAAGGACAAGCAGTTCGTGTTCGTGTCGGGCCTTGCCCATGCCGCGACGCTGGGCATCAACCGCCACAAGTTCTGGCATGCGATGGAATCGTTCATGAAGGTTCCGGACAACCGCGCGCTGTCCGCCTGACCCGAAAAAATCAACCGACTGGAGGTTGTGATGGTATCCGGAGTATTTGACGACGCATTGATCAAGCACCTTTGGAGCACGGACGAGCTGCGGGCGATATTCAACGACCACAACCGCGTGCAGAAGTGGCTGGATTTCGAGGCGGCGCTGGCAATCGAACAGGGCGAGCTGGGCATCATTCCGAAAGCGGCCGCGGCCGACATCGCAGCCAACGCGAAAGTCTCGAAAATCGACGTCGACGCGGTGGCCACCGAGATCCGCCGCATCAAGCATCCGCTGGTGCCGGCGGTGAAGGCGGTGCAGAAGCTGTGCCAGGGTGACCAGGGTGAATACATCCACTTCGGCCCGACCACCCAGGACGTGCTCGACACGGCGGTGATGCTGCAGATCAAGGAGGCGCACGCGATCTACCTGCGCGACATGAAGGCCATCGGCAACGCGCTGGTGAAGCTGTGCGAGAAGCACCGCGACACGCCGATGGTCGGGCGTTCGCACGGCGTGCAGGCGCTGCCGATCACCTTCGGCCACAAGGCGGCGATCTGGCTGTCGGAGATGGGCCGCCATTACGAACGCATGCGTGAAGTCGAGCCGCGGGTGTTTGTCGGCGGCATGGTCGGTGCGGTCGGCACCCAGGCCTCCTTCGGCCCGAAGGCCAAGGAACTGGAGCAGCGGCTGATGAAGCGGCTCGGCCTCGGCGTCGCCGACATCAACTGGCAGCCGGCGCGCGACCGCTTTGCCGAGTACGTCAACCTGCTGGGCCTGATCAGCTCGACGCTGGCCAAGATCGCCAACGAGATCATCATCCTCGAACACACCGAGATCGGCGAGCTCTACGAGCCCTTCAGCGCCGGCAAGGTCGGTTCCTCGACGATGCCGCACAAGCGCAATCCCTCGAGCTGCGAGGCGGTGGTCGGAGCCAGCCGCGCGCTGCGTTACAACGTGCCCTACATGCTGGAGTCGATGCTGATCGAGCATGAACGCGACGGCTCGGCCTGGCGCGGCGAGTGGAAGGCGATTCCGGAATGCTGCCTGATCATGGGCGGCATGTTGTCGATCATGAAATATGTGCTGGGCGACCTGCATGTCGATGTCAAGCGGATGCGCGAAAACCTCGATCGCCTCGGCGGCTTCCTGCTGTCGGAGCGGGTGATGTTCGTGTTGTCGGAAAAGGTCGGCAAGCAGACCGCGCATGACCTGGTGTACGAGATTTCGATGGATGGCATTGAAAACAACATCTCCTTCGAGGCTGCGCTGATGAAAAATGCCCAGATCAAGGCGGCCTTGTCGGCGGCGGAACTGAAGGCGGCGCTGGATCCGACCACCTATGTCGGCCGCGCGCCGGAAATCGTCGACGAAGTGGTGGCGGCACAGCGCGCCAGTGGGTGGCTAAAATAATAAATAAAATCAAATACTTATATACAAACACAGTGGAGCAGCCTGAATGAAGATCGCGATTCTCGATGACTACCAGGATGTGGTGCGCAGGCTGGACTGCTATTCGAAGCTGCAGGGCCACGAGGTCACGGTCTGGAATGACCACAGCAAGGATGTCGACGTACTGGCGCAACGCCTGAAGGACACCGAGGCGCTGGTATTGATCCGTGAACGCACGCCGGTCCGCGCGCCGCTGATCGAACGCCTGCCGAAACTGAAACTGATCAGCCACCACAGCGTCTACCCGCACATCGACGTCGAGGCCTGCACCCGGCAGGGCGTCGTGCTGTGCAGCAACCTGCATCCCGGACAGCCCTCGTACGCCACCGCCGAGCTGACCTGGGGATTGATCATTGCCGCGATGCGCCACATCCCGCAGGAGGTGGCGGCATTGAAGGCGGGGCGCTGGCAGTCGACGGTGGGACATGGACTGCGCGGCAAGACGCTGGGCGTCTACGGTTACGGCCGCATCGGCGCGGTGATCGCCGGTTACGGCAAGGCTTTCGGCATGAAGGTGCTGGTGTGGGCGCGCGAGGCTTCGCTGGCCCGGGCGCGGGCCGACGGATATGCCGCCGCGCGCAGCAAGGAGGCTTTTTTCGAGGAGAGCGACGTGATTTCGCTGCATCTGCGGCTGATCGCCGAGACCCGCGGCATCGTGTCCGCCGCCGACCTCGCGCGGATGAAACCCACGGCACTGATCGTCAACACCAGCCGCGCCGGGCTGATCGAGGCGGGCGCGCTGGAAAAGGCCTTGCAGCTGGGGCGGCCGGGCATGGCCGCCGTCGACGTGTTCGAGGACGAGCCGGTGCTGGGCGCAAACCATCCGCTGCTGAAACTCGACAATGCGCTGTGCACGCCGCATATCGGTTATGTCGAACGCGCGGGTTACGAGCGCATATTCAGCAGCATTTTCGACCAGATCATCGCCTATGCCGGCGGCAAGCCGGTCAACGTGATCAACCCGGACGCGCTGACGCGCGGCTGAGGACCAAGCCGCGGCACTGCGGCATCAACAACGAGGAGGAAAAAACCATGAAACGCAATCTGTTCGCGGCGCTTGCCGCCATCGGACTCATGCAGTTCCCCATATCGGAAGCTGTGGCGCAGGGCACCGAAGCCTATCCGGCGCGTCCCGTGCGCTGGATCGTGCCTTTTCCGCCGGGTGCCTCGAACGACATCACCGCGCGGCTGTTCGCGCAGAAAATGTCGGAAGGCCTGGGACAGCAGTTCGTCATCGACAACCGTTCCGGCGCCGGCGGCTCGATCGGCGCGCAGATTGCCGCGGACGCCGCGCCCGACGGTTACACGCTGCTGCATGCCAATCCCGGCCCCAGCGTCAACAACATTGTCATGCGGCGGAAGTCCCCGTACCAGATCAACGATTTCGCGCCGGTGTTTTTCATCGGTTATTCGCCGCTGATCATCGTCGCCAGCCCGAAATTCGGCCCGAACAACGGCCGTGAACTGCTGGCCCATGCCAAGGCCAATCCCGGCAAGCTGACCTGGGCTTCATCGGGCAACGGCAGCAGCCTGCATATCGGCCAAGCGCTGTTCGCAGCGGCCACCGGCGTCAACGTGGTGCACGTGCCATACAAGGGCACCGCGCCGGCGCTGACCGATGTCATCGGCGGCAGGGTCGACGTGGTCTACACCACGGTGGTCAGCGGCGATGCGCACATCAAGGCCGGACGCATCAAGGTGCTGGCCGTTGCCGCGCCCGCGCGCCAGGCCGTGTTGCCGAACGTGCCGACACTGGCGGAGGAGGGCATCCGCAATGCCGAGGCCACCGTGTGGTTCGGCGTGCAGGTTCCCGCCAAAACGCCGCGCGCCGTCGTCAATCGGCTGAACACCGAGATGAACCGCGTGCTGCAGATGCCTGATGTCCAGGCGCGACTGGACCAGCTCGGGCTGGTGAAGGCCGGCGGCACGCCGGAAGATTTCGGCAAATTCATCAACGGTGAAGCCGACAAGCTGCGCATGCTGATCAAGACCAAGCGCGTGGACATGATGGATTGACGGCGGTGCATGGCGGGCAGGCCGTGCACCACTCCGGCGCATGACCTGCCAAACCACTGTCGTGCCAGCGTATTCAGCGGCGATTCCGGGGCCGCGCGGAGCGCAAAAGCAGAGCCCTGAATATCTGTTTTCATGAAAGCCTCGCGAAAGTCTTGCACCTTAGAATCCGCGGCGGCTGGAAGCACGTTCCTGTGTTGCGCAATCGTGCTGCGCGAAGTGCAAAAAGGCATGGTGCATCGCACAATACAGGGGGTAAAAAAGCTTTGTTTGGCAGAATGCTTCGTGTAAAGTCCGGTTCCGTAATCTATAAACCTGATAACACAGGGGTCAAAAAAGAAGTCACGGGCAGTACTTGTCGCGAAGGTCTGCAGTTCGAGCAAGGTGGGCGGCACACCGGATCGGGAGTGAAATGCGTCCCGGTATCTGTTTCTGAAATCAGGAGGGTGTTCAGTTGAAAATCACGAGTCAGGAAGATTTCTGGGGCGGTGTCATGTTCATCGCCTTCGGAGCCTTGGCGATATTCATTGCCCAGGATTATCCGTTCGGTACGGCTGCGCGGATGGGACCCGGTTATTTCCCCACATGGATAGGCATCATTCTGATCGTACTGGGACTGATGATTGCCGCGACCGGATTCAAGGACAAAGGCGAGGGTATCGGCAAGTTCGCATGGAAGCCGATGGTCCTGTTGAGCGTCGCCTTCATATTCTTCGGATGGGCGATCGACCACGTCGGCTTCGTGCTGGCTGTTTTCGTCATGGTCACCCTGGCTTCTGCGGCAGGCAGGGAATACCGCTGGAAAGAGGCGATCATCGTGGGTATTGCGCTGATCATCGGCTGCTGGGCCCTGTTCATCAAGGGCCTGGAACTGCCCTTCCCGCTGTTCTGGTGGAGATAAGAATATGGAAAGTTTAGCCGCACTGCTGCCCAACCTCGCGTTGGGTTTCCAGACAGCCGTTTCGCTGCAGAACCTGATGTACTGCTTCATCGGCGTGTTTGTCGGCACGATGGTCGGTGTGCTTCCGGGCGTCGGTCCGCTGGCCGCGATCGCGATGCTGCTGCCCGCGACCTTCAACCTGCCGCCGGTGGGCGCGCTGATCATGCTGGCCGGCATTTATTACGGCACCCAGTATGGCGGTTCGACGACCTCGATCCTGGTCAACCTGCCCGGTGAATCGGCTTCGGTGGTGACCTGTCTCGACGGCTACCAGATGGCCAAGAACGGCCGCGCCGGCCCGGCGCTGGCAATCGCCGCCGTCGGTTCCTTCTTTGCCGGCACGGTGTGCACGCTGCTGATCGCGCTGGCCGGCCCGCCGCTGGCCGAGATCGCGCTGAAATTCGGTGCGCCGGAATATTTCTCGCTGATGTCCATGGGCCTGATCGCTTCGGCGGTGCTGGCCAGCGGCTCGATGCTGAAGGCCATCGCGATGATTTTCCTCGGCCTGCTGTTCGGCATCGTCGGCACCGACGTCAACTCGGGCATGTCGCGCTTCACCTTCGGCATGTCGGGACTGGCTGACGGGCTGAGCTTTGTCGTCGTCGCCATGGGCCTGTTCGGTTTTGCGGAAATCCTGAACAACCTTGAAAAAGGCCAGGATGCCGCCGGGCGCGAACTGCTGACCAAGAAGATCGAGCACCTGTATCCGACGCTGCGCGACCTGAAGGTGTCGGTGGGTCCGATCGTCCGCGGCACGGCAATCGGCGCCTTCTTCGGCACGCTGCCCGGTGCCGGCCCGACGATCAGTGCCTTCTCGAGCTATGCGCTGGAGAAAAAGATGGCCAAAAATCCGGAGGAATTCGGCACGGGCGCCATCCAGGGCGTCGCCGGTCCGGAGTCTGCCAACAACGCTGCCGCGCAGTGCGCGTTCATCCCGACGCTGACCCTCGGCATTCCGGGCAGCGGCACGATGGCGCTGATGCTGGGCGCGCTGACCATCCAGGGCATTGCGCCGGGACCGCAGGTGATGACCCAGCGTCCGGAACTGTTCTGGGGCCTGATCGCGAGCATGTGGATCGGCAATGCGATGCTGGTGGTGCTGAACCTGCCGCTGATCGGTCTCTGGGTCAAGCTGCTGACGGTGCCATACCGCATCCTGTTCCCGGCGATCCTGACCTTCATGGCGATCGGCGTCTACAGCGTCAACAACCTGGATCTCGACATCTACATGACGGTGTTCTTCGGCCTGATGGGTTATGTCTTCATCAAGATGAAGTGCGAGCCGGCGCCGCTGATCCTGGCCTTCGTGCTCGGACCGCTGATGGAAGAAAACCTGCGCCGCGCGCTGCTGATTTCGCGGGGTGATCCGACCGTGTTCTTCACGCGGCCGATCAGCGCGGTGTTCCTCGGCCTGACGATCCTGCTGCTGGTGGTGATGATCCTGCCGAACGTGCGCAAGAAGCGCGAAGTCGCTTTCCACGAACCTCCGGGAGCCTGATTTCGAGGGGGAGAACAAGACACCGGCATACCGGTGACGGAGTGAAGAGCATCAAAACTGACACGCGGCCGAGGCCGCGTGTTTTTTTGGGCGGGTCGGTCCGGCGGCCGTTTGCTGTCCCGTCCCCGATTGGCGGCCGGCAGTTTACTGCCGTGCCGGGGGAGGCTCGCGGTCGCCGTGGGTCAACCAGCCGCTGGTCAGCAGGATCGCGGCGCTGGCCCAGAACACCGGTGCGATGCCGAGCAGCGCGCCGACCGAGCCTGCGGCCAGCGGCACCGCGATATGGGTGACGTTGTTGATGGTCAGGCGCAGCCCGGTGACTTCGCCGGAGCGTCCGGCAGGCGAGCGGTTGTAGGTCAGGTTCAGCGTCAGCGGCTGGCTGACACCCAGCGTGAGGCCGATGCCGAAGGACAGGGCCAACAGGGCCGGCACGAAATCGATGAAGGCGAAGGGCAGGAACAGCAGCGCCGCGATGCACATGGCTGCGGCGAGCACCGTTTCCACGCTGTAGCGGCGGGTCAGCAGCGGCAGCGCGACGCGGACGATGAAGCTGGCCGCGGCGAAGGCGCCGAGGATGGCGCCAATGGTCGATGCCGAGAGGCCGATGGAATGGCCGTAGATCGGCACATAGAACACATAAAGATCCCAGCCGGTGGTGACCAGGCCGCTGACGATGATCATCCGCCGCAGCGGGGGCACGCGCAGCAGGTCAAAGGCGCTGCTGCCCGTCGCCTCCTTGCGGGCGCCGCTGGCGCCCAGCGTGGTTGACAGGGCGAGGGTCAGTATCGGCGCCAGGGTCAGCACTGCAAACGCCATGTAGGCGGGGCCGAAGCCGAAACGGTCGATCATCACCCCGGCGATGATCGGGCCGATCATGTGGCCGCTGGAATAACCGAGGCTCAGCGTGGAGAAGTTGCGCGTGCGCTCGGCGGCGCTGCCGAGGGTGCCGGCCAGGTTCTGCACCGCGACGTTGAAAAACACGAAGCCGATGCCGATCAGCGGTGCCGACAGGAACAGCGCCGGCAGTGTCGGCGACAGGGCGGGTATTACCAGTCCGGCGGCGAAGGCGATGGTGCCGCCGAGCATCGGCCAGCGCGAGCCGTAACGGTCTGATATGCGGCCGACGACCAGTGCAAATCCGAGCTGGAAGATCGAGTAGGAGGCGATCAGCACACCGATCAGCATCGGACCGGCGCCCAGACTCAGCGCGAGCAGCGAGGCGACGACGCGGCTGCCCATGTGGCCACCCTGCATGGCCAGTGTCAGCAGGGTGACGACGGTGATCGGTTTCAAGTGCGGACTTTCAAAAGGAATCTCTCAAAAAACGGGGCACCGCCGCCCATCAAGGCAGGGGTGCCCCGCAGGCCGATGAGGGGGAGTCAGGACGCGTAACCGGGGCATTCCCGGTCGAGCTTGCGCATCAGCGCCGACCACATCAGCCTGCCGCCGGCGCCGCGGCCGTTTTCGCCGTAGATGAAATTGCCCTGGTCGATCGTGTGTTTGACGATTTCGCCGGGCAGGTGGTTCAGTTCGGCGCCGCCGGTCATCGCGGTGATCTGCATCTTGCAGGCGCGTTCGAGGCGGTACATGCGCGCGAACATCTCGCCGACACTGCGGCCCACGGTCAGTGTGCCGTGGTTGCGCAGGATCAGCATGCTGCCGTCACCGAGGTCGCGCACCAGGCGCTCGCGTTCGTTGTGATCCTCGGCGACACCCTCGAAATCGTGGTAACGCACCTGGGACAGCGCGGTCAGCGACATCTGGGTCAGCGGCAGCAGGCCCTGTTTCTGCGAGGCGACGGCAACGCCATACTGGGTATGGCAGTGCATCACCGCGTCGGCTCCCGGGCAGTTCATGTGCACCGCGCTGTGGATGGTGAAGCCGGCGGAGTTGACTTCGTACGGCGAATCCGACAGCTTGCGGCCGTCGACATCGCACTTGATCAGGTCGGACGCGGTCATTTCCTCGAACAGCAGGCCGTAGGGATTGATCAGGAACTGGTCATGGCGGCCGGGGACGCGGCAGGAGATGTGGGTGCCGAGCATGTCGGTCCAGCCCATCAGCGCGGTCAGCCGGTAGGCGGCGGCCAGTTCGACGCGGGCCTGCCATTCGGCGGCGTCGATGCCGCGGTTGGCGCGGGTGCTGCGTTTGCGGGGTGCCGCGTTTTTTTTGCGGGTGGAGGTGATGCGTTTTTTCATATCGTGGATTTCCGTGCGATGGTTGCGGCGGCGGATGAGGCCGCACATTCAGCTATGCATGAATGCCGCTAGAATACCGCAACCGGCTGCAAATGTTGCATCTGCAGCGTGATCCGCCGTGAATCAATCCACATCATGAACATGTGGCAAGGTATCCGGAACAACGACAGCAGGACAAGGAGACTCCGATGAAACAACTCAGATTTCCCGCGGTATTCATGCGCGGCGGCACCAGCAATGCCGTGGTGTTCAAGCAGCAGGACCTGCCGGCCGACCGCGCGCTGTGGGATGAAATTTTCCTCGCTGCGATCGGCAGCCCCGATCCCAACGGCCGCCAGCTCGACGGCATGGGCGGCGGCGTGTCCTCGCTGTCCAAGGTCTGCGTGGTCGGACCGTCGACGCGGCCCGATGCCGACATCGACTACACCTTTGCCCAGGTGCAGGTGAAGGAGGCCAAGGTCGACTACGGCGCGAACTGCGGCAACATGTCTTCGGCGATGGGGCCCTTTGCAGTCGATGAGGGCCTGGTCAGGGTGTCGGGACGGGAAGCGCTGGTGCGCATCCACAACACCAACACCAAAAAAATCATCCATGCGCTGTTCAGCATTGATGACGGCCTGGCTGCGGTCGACGGCGACCTGGCCATTCCTGGCGTATCCGGCACCGGTTCGCCGGTGAAGCTGGAATTCCGCGATCCCGGCGGTGCGACCACCGGCAAACTGCTGCCCACCGGCAATGCCGTCGATGTCCTGGATGTGCCGGGTGTCGGCAAAATCCGCGCATCGCTGGTCGATGCCGCCAACGCGACGGTGTGGATCAAGGCTGAGGACATCGGTCTCTCCGGCACCGAACTGCCGGAACCGCTGGAGGCGAATGCCGGGGCGATGCAGAAACTGTCGGCGATCCGCATCGCCGGCTCGGTGGCGATGGGCATCGCGGCGAATGCGGACGAGGCCGCAAAAAAGAAGTCGATCCCCTTCATCGGTTTTGTCTCGCCGGCGCAGGATGCGAAGCTGCTGTCGGGGGAGACCATCGCCGGCAAGGATATCGACCTCACGGGCCGGGTCATTTCCAACGGCCAGCCGCACCGTGCGCTGCCGCTGACGGTGTCGCTGTGCATGGCGGTGGCCGCGCGCATCGAAGGCAGCGTGGTCAACGAGGTGCTGCGCAAGGGCGGCGATGTCGAGGCGCCGATCCGCATCGGCATGCCCTCGGGCATCCTGACCGTGGCGGCAACCGTGAAACACAAGGACGGCGGCTGGCACGCCGAGCAGGGCGCCTTTTATCGCACCCAGCGCCGTATGTTCGAGGGCCAGGTGCTGCTGCGCGCGTCGCGGGTGCCGGGGCTGGCATCCGCCGGCGCCCGGAAGGTCGCTTAAAAGTTGTTTATAATCAAATACTTATGATATATACGGCGGGGCATCTCAGCCCTGCCGCACGAGGCTGACCAGGCGTCCCGCATCCAGCGTGCGTGCCTGCGCCTGCATCTCCGGCAGGTAACGTCCCTGCAGGTTTTTTGCTTCGCCCAACATGTCGTTGAAGGCCTCGCGCAGCATCTGCGTGTTCAGCGTGCGGCCGCCGGCGTAGTAGTGGCGCGCGACATGACCCAGCGCATAGGTGCTGGCGAAACTCATGCCGGAGCTGACAGCCTGTTTGCCGAGGCCGCCGAGCAGGCCGCCACCGACGCTGCGCAGCAGTCCGCCGAGGAGTTTGCGTCCCGCCTGTTCCAGGTACTGCGAGGTCAGGCCGACACCCGCGGTCGCCAGGAAATCCTTGATGTGGCCGCGGTCGAGCTCATAACCGTAGGACTTGCCGATGCGGTAGACCAGCTTCATCTGCAGCGGAATGATCGCCATGGTGGACAGCGATTCAGGCAGCAGCTCAATCGCGCCGTTGAGGATCGCGGCATTGAGGATGGCCTTGTCCATTTCCTCGCGGGTCATTGTTGATGCGGCGCTGACTGTTGCGGCCGGCGCCAGCGGCGCGCCGGCGATGGACTCCGCCTGCGCGCTGAAACTGCCGGCCTGCGCGGCATCGAGGCCCAGCGCGACACGCAGTGATTCGAGGAATTCGCGTTCCGCCGGCGATTGCGCGCCGTCGGCATCGCAGACGCAGACCGCCATTTCGAAAGCAAGCTGGCGCGACTCGGGCGTGACCAGCATTGCCGCCGCCTGGGGCAGCGACGCGCGCTTCAGCAGCACGTCCTGGACAAGCGCGGAGAGGTTGATCGAGGTTTCACCGGCGAGGGTTTCGGCGATGTTTTTGACTTCGGCGCGCTCGCGCTCGTGTTTGCTGCCGTCGGCGAATGCCGCCATCAGGCATACCGTCAGCACGGCCTTGCGTTCCTGCTCGTTCATCGGGGATTTCCTTGTTTACTGACCGCGGATTGGGCAATCCGCGGCGCGACAAGTTCCGCGCCGCGCAATTGCTCAGCCCGGCCGCGCCGCAGTCAGTCCGCCGTCGACAACGAGGTGGGTTGCCGTGATGTAGCGCGCTTCGTCGGATGCCAGGAACAGCACGGCATGCGCGGTATCCCAGGCATCACCCATGCGGCCGATCGGCACCGCGGCATGGCGTTTGGCAACCAGGTCTTTCGCGGCCCCGGGGCCCAGCTGTTTCATCAGCCGTTCCTCGACCAGAGGCGTGTGCATGGTGCCGACGATGACGAGATTGCAGCGGATGCCTTTCTTGACGTAGGCGATCGCGGTCGAGCGTGTAAAGCCGAGCAGGCCGGATTTCGCGGTGCTGTAGGCGACATGCACGCGGCCGTCGACCTGGTGGGCAAAACCGGCGACCGAGGAGATGTTGACGATCGCGCCGCCGCCCTGTTTCTCCATCACCGGCAGCACGTGTTTGCAGCCGAGGAAGGCGGTTTTCAGGTTGTGATCGAGCTGGCGCTCCCAGACTTCGACGTCCATGCTCACCGGGTCACCGGGCGCAGAACCGCCGACATTGTTGACCAGGATGTCGATGCGGCCGAATTTCGCGATGCAGGCATCAACCGCGGCCTTGACTGCGGCGGAGTCGGTCATGTCGCAGGGATGGGCGACAAAGTTGCCGCCTTCGCCCTCGATGATTTTGCGGGTTTCCTCCATTGCCGCGGGATCACGGTCGGTGCCGAAAACCTTTGCACCCTGCCGCGCGAGCAGCACCGCGGTGGCCTTGCCGTTGCCCCAGCCTGCGCCGATGCTGCCGGCGCCGCCGATGAAGGCGATTTTTCCATTGAGATCCAGCATGCGGGTTTTTCCGGTTGATGATCGGGTCCGGATTATCGCCCGCCGCGACCGGCGGGGAAACCCGCCCTGGCACGTCATGGAATCAGCTGTCGCAATACTTCGCGGACCAGATATTCCCAGCCCAGCGTGCCGTCAATCAGCGCCGGGAACAGTCCCGCCGCCGACAGGGCGAGCATGGCGGCGCCGAAGGCGGCGGGCGGCGTTGCCCGCTTCATGCCCGTGCATCAGTGGCAGCTGCCACCGGAGCGCAGTTCCGCATCGTTGTGGGCATCCCGGGTTTTGCCGGGCGGCAGATTCTCCAGCGCGCGGCTCAGCGTGTCGCGCAGGTCATGCAGCACCACGGGTTTCAGGCGCAGCGTGAAGGCGCCGATGTGCAGCTGCATGATGTCGCAATCCGCGCAGTGTTCGACCTCGGCAACCAGGCCGCGCGCAATGATTTTCCGGTGAACGGGCGAAGGCATCGCGGTTTGCGTTCAGTGGCGGAGGGGGAGGAGGGTGTTGCGCCACTGCGGCAGCAGGGCATCGGCGAGTTTGTGCAAGGCCTCGGCGGAGCCGTCGCCGCAGGCCTGCGACAGGCAGGCCAGCCGCCGGGCGATGGCGCAGATCAGCAGCGGGCAGGGGCTGCGCAGCTGGTGCGACATCAGCGACAGGATCACTGCGGCATGGCCGGCGCCGCTGATCGCGGGCGCTTGTTCGATGCGGGGTTCGGGTGCGGGGCTTGCAGGCATTGCGGATCTCCGGGTTTCAGTCGGGGCTGGCGATCGCGCAGGAACATCCGCGGGCTGGCGGGGTGGCGGTGCGGCGGAACATGCCGCCGCGCCGGCTGGTCATTTGGTCAGGATCAGCCCGCCCTTGCTGGTCGCGCGCAGCGTGTAGACAGCGCCCCGGTGTTCGATGCGCAACAGGCCCTGGCCGCCGAGCAGCCGCAGGCTGCTGATTTCCGGAGGGGTGTCCGGAGCGGTGCTGCCGGTGACCGGCGGATTGGGGGTCTGGGGATCGGCGCTCTGGGTCGATGGCATGGCGGACATGGATATCACCTGATCAGCTGAATATAAATGAGAATGATTCTCAATATATATCACTGATCCAGCCGGGTCAACCACTTCGGCAGGGTGGCGCCACCGTGCCTCCTGCCTAGAGCCGCACCGGCTCCGCGCTGATGGCCGGGCGCAGCACTGCGCAGAGGGGCAGCGTGATGAAGATCGCAAGGCCCATCAACGCGATCGCGCTGGTGATGCCGAAATGGTCACCGGCAAGTCCGTAGCCCAGTGGCGCGGCAATGCCGCAGACCGAACCCAGGGTGTAGATCAGGCCGAAGGCGCGCGGCAGGCGGTCCGCTTCGACGAGATCGCCGGTGGTGGCGTACAGTACCGACGAGGTGCCCTGCAGCACGATGCCGATCACCGGCAGCAGCAGGAACGCCGCGAGCCCCGGCAACGCAACCGCAGCGAGAATGCCGGCGCCGGTGGCGATTTCGGTGATGACGATGGTGCGGATGATGCCTACGCGTTCGGCGAGCAGGCCGCAGGCGAACTTGCCCGCCATGCCGCCGACGAGTATCAGCGGCACCGACAGCGCGGCCCAGCCGGTCGACAGGCCCTTGTCGATCATCAGGAAGGCGATCAGCGTCAGGAAACCGACACGCGTGCTGCTGTCGATGATCTCGATCAGGCACAGTGCGGTGAAGCCGCGGCGGTTGCGGATGCCCCAGCCGCCGCGCCGCGCCGCCGGCGCGGAATCTGCCGCGCGCGCCGGCATGGCGGCGGCAATCCGGAAAAAGATCACGCCGGCAATCAGCATGCCGGCGATGCCGTAGAGCGTCACCGGCCCCTGCCAGGAATAACCCGCCATCAGCAGCAGGCTCAGCAATCCGCCGAAGGCGAATTTTCCGACATCGCCGAACAGGTTGTAGGTGCCCAGCGCGGTGCGCCGGCCGGCTTCGGGATAGGCATTGGAGATGATCGTTGAACACAGCGGATGCTGGACCGCGGAGCCGACGCCGGCAAAAAACAGCGCGATGAGGATCATCCAGAAACCGGAGACATGACCGAGCGCGGCAAACGCGGCGCCCGCCAGCAGTGTGCCGGCGGCCAGCAGGTTGCGTTCGCCGAAACGTTCGGCGACCAGCCCGGCGGGGATCTGGAACGCGGCCATCGCCGTGCGGTGCGCGGCGCGGATCATGCCGACCTGCGCCAGCGACAGGCCGAAGGTCTGCGCCAGCAGCGGCAGCAGCACGTACGTGAGGTCGGAGAGGCCGTCGTGCAGCGTGTGCGCCGCACAGCAGGCCGTCAGCGAACGCCTGGAACGGGCTGTTTTCAAGTCTGCAACA
Source organism: Burkholderiales bacterium (assembly GCA_022843705.1). GTDB lineage: Bacteria > Pseudomonadota > Gammaproteobacteria > Burkholderiales > SG8-41. The sequence goes on along the minus strand of JALHND010000002.1, from coordinate 63,196 downwards.
GCCTTCTCATGCGCAGGCAGGCATGAATGAAATAAAATCGGCGGGTCGACATGAAAGTCCTGCAATGATTTTTGTCATTTACGCGTTTTCCGCGATTTTTTTGCTGCTGGCCCTGGCCCTGCTGTTCACCTGGTGGCGCCTGCGCCATCCCGGTGCCCTGCTGCTGGCGGCCACCTATGCCATGGCGGCCGCGCTGGCACTGATGTTCGAGGCTTGGTGGCCTCTGGTGATCGGCTTCCTGTCGGCCTGGGCGCTGAGGCTGATGGGGCTCGATCCCGGTGCGGCAGCGGCGCAGCGCGACAAGTCCTGAAGGTCTTCATCCTCCCCGCATTCCGGGGTGAATGGCCGCCCGGTTTCATTCAGGCTGCAGATTGGCCTTTTTTGCAACCTCGCGCCAGCGGCTGATTTCCGCGGCCAGGGTTTTGGTGAATGCCGCAGGTGTGCTGGTCTCCGGCAGCAGGCCCTGCGCCAGCAGCGCATCGCGGACCTGGGGCAGCGCGATCGCGGCCGTGAATTCGCGGTGCAGACGGTCAACGATGGCGCGCGGGGTTTTCGCCGGCGCGAACACGGCCAGCCACAGTGTCACTTCGAAATTCGCGATGCCCGCTTCCTGGGCCGTGGGCACATCGGGCAGGGCCGGGGCGCGCTTGCTGCCGGTGACGGCGAGCGGCCGCAGCCTGCCGGAGCGCACATGCGGCAGCACCGGTGCCATGGTGCCGAACTGCAGTTCGATGCGGCCGGCAATGGTGTCGACCACCGACTGCGCCGAACTCTTGTAGGCGATCGGCGTCAGCTTGACGCCGGTGAGGCTCGACAGCAGTTCCCCGCCCAGCCGCGCCATGCTGGCATTGCCGACGGTGGTGTAGCGGATTTCTCCCGGTTTCGAACGTGCCAGCGCGATCAGCTCCTGCAGGTTTTTCGCGGCGACCGCCGGATGCACGGCAAGGATGTAGGGCAGGTGGCCGATGGTGGTGATCGGGATGAAATCGCGCTGCGGGTTGTAGCTGAGGTGCGGATTCAGTGCCGGCGCCAGCGCATGGGTGCTGGTGGTGCCGCCGGTCAGCGTGTAGCCGTCGGGTGTCGCGCGGGCACCGACTTCAACGCCGATCGCGCCACTGGCGCCGGCGCGGTTGTCGATGACGATCGATTGTCCCAGCGCATCAGCCACCCGCGGCGTGATCACCCGTGCCGCGGCATCGACGGAACTGCCGGCCGGGAATGGCGCGACCAGGCGGATTGGCCGCGACGGCCAGGTGTCGGCGGCAAGTGCGCCGCCGGTGGCAAGAGCCAGCGCGAAGGCCAATACGGATTTTGCTTTGATCATCACAATTTCTCCTCCAGTCCGGTAATCAGGTCGGCAATGTCATCCAGCGCGTTGAACCGCGGTTGCGCGGCGATGTGCGGGGTGATCAGCACGTTGTTGAACGTCAGCAGTTCGTCATCGTCGCGGCCCGGGGCCTCGTACAGCGGGTCGAGCGCAAAGCCGCCGAGCCGTCCCGAGCGCAGCGCGCCGATCAGCGCGTCGCGGTCGACGATTTCCGGGCGCGAGATGTTGATCAGCCGCGCGCCGGGTTTCATGCGGTCGAAGCGGGCGGCGTCGAACAGGCCGCGGGTGTTGTTGTTGCCGGGCAGGCAGATCACGATCCAGTCGCCGGTTTCGAGCAGCGTGTCGAGGCCCGCGTAATGCGCGCTGTGGCGGGTTTCGATGTCCGGCGGCAGCCGGGTGCGCTGGTGGTAGAGGATGTTCATGCCGAAGGCCGCGCCGCGCAGGGCCAGTTCGCGGCCGATCTCGCCGAGGCCGACGATGCCCAGCGTGCTGCCGTGGAGCAGGCTGATGCCGGGGACCCGTGCCCAGTTGGAATTCGCGGTATGCCGGCGGTCGTAGGTGCGCGGCGCAAAACCCGCGGCCTGCAGGGATGCGGTGCTGATGCGGTTGGCAACCTCGTGCAGGCGGCGCGACAGGCCGAGCATCAGCGCGACGGCATGTTCGGCGCAGGCAATGTTGGCGCGGCGGCGGATCGTCAGCAGCGGGACACCGTGGGCCGCGCAGGCCGCGGCATCGATGCCGGACGGGATTGCCCCGTATTTCTGCACCGCCTTCAGCCGCGGCGCGATCGCGAGTTCGTCGCGGCCCAGCGGCAGCGATTCCACCACCGCGAAGTCGGCGCCGGGAAGCGCGGCATGCAGCGCCGGCAGGTCGTCGACCAGCGTGACCTTCGCCGGCAGCAGCTTCGGCAGCCGGCGGCGCAGCTGCTGCAGCCAGCCCGGGAAGTCCGGCAGATCGTGCGCAAAAAAATCGGCATAGGCCGCGATGCGCTGCGGATCGGTCGCGGGATCGAGCACGACGCCGATCAGGCGCAGGAAGGGATCGTCCTCGACGACGAGGGTCGGCCGGTCCGCGCTCATGCGGCCGCCGCGTTTTCGGGGTCGATGCGCAGCGCGCGCGCGACCCGGGTGTGCATGTTGTAGGCGCCGGCCAGCACGGTGATGTCGACGATGGCCTGGTCATCGAAATGGCGCTTCAGTGCCTCGTGCAGCGCGTCGGGCACCTCGATCTGGCGGGTCATCGCGTCGGTCCAGGCCAGCGCCGCGAGCTGGGCCGGCGTGAACAGCGGGCCCGGCTCCGGGTCGGCGAGCGCGGCAACCTGTGCGGGCGTGACGCCGGCTTTCAGCGCATGGCCGCTGCCGTGGATGCGCGCCTGGTATTCGGCGCCGTTGAGCAGGGACACGCGCAGGATGATCATCTCGCGCAGCGCCGCATCGAGCGTGGTGCCGTAACGCACCGTGCTGTTGAAATCAAGCCAGCCGGCGGCAACCGCGGGGCTGTTCATCAGCACGCGGTAGAGATTGATCAGCCGGCCGCGCTCGGCCTTGACGCGTGCGATGAAAGGGGCGAGGTCGCTGCGCTCCTCGCCGATCAGGGGAACCCGGGCCATGTTTTCGCCGTCTTCAGTGGGTTGTCTTGTCGAGTCCGGCCGCCTTGACGACCCTGGACCATTTTTCGATTTCGCTGCGCAGGAAGGCGGCGAATTCCTCCGGCGTGTTGCCGGAGGGATCGGCGCCCATCGCCGTCAGGCGTTCGCGCACCTTCGGGGTCTGCATGCCGCGCGCGATTTCCGCCTGCAGCCGGCTGATGATTTCGGCCGGCGTTTTGGCCGGGGCCAGCATGCCGAACCATACCGTGACCGCGTAGCCGGGCAGTCCGGACTCGGCGACGGTCGGCAGTTCGGGAATCGCGGGTGAACGTGTCGGTCCGGTGACCGCGAGGCCGCGCAGCCGGCCCGATTTGACATGGGGTGCGCTGACCAGCATGTCGGCGAAACCGATCATCACTTCGCCACTGAGCAGCGCGGTGACGCTGGGGGCGGCGCCCTTGTACGGCACGTGGGTCATCCTGATGTTGGCCAGATGCGAAAAATACTCGCCGGCAAGATGTTGTGCGCCGCCGAGGCCGCCGGAGGCGTAGATCAGCGCGCCGGGCTGTTTGCGGGCCAGCGCGAGGAATCCGCGCACGTTTTTCACCGGCAGCGAGGGATGCACGACCATCACGTTGTTGACGCCGGCGATCAGGCTCACCGGCGCAAAGTCGCGCTGCGCGTCGTAGCCGGTGCGGTTGCCCAGGCTCGGCGCGACACTGAAGGAGATGCCGACCATGTTGAAGTTGTAGCCGTCGGCCGGCAGCCTGGCCGCTGCGGCCGTGCCGAGGTGTCCGCTGTTGCCTGGCCGGTGGTCCAGCAGCACCTGCTGGCCCCAGGTTTCGGTCAGGTGCTGGCCGACCGCGCGGGTCAGGATGTCGGTGGGGCCGCCGGGCGCGTAGGGGACGATTACCCGCAGCGGGCGGTTGGGCCAGTTCTGTGCCTGCGCAGTGCCGGCGAAGGCCAGGCCGCCGAGCAGGACGGCCGTGATCAGATGGTGACGGCGAAGCATGGTGTTTCTCCTCCCTTGTTTTTTGTGGGGTCTATTTTACCGTTCCGTACCCGCCGCCGCCCGGTGTCTCGATGATGAACAGGTCGCCGGGCTGCATCGTGGTGCCGGCGCAGGCGCCGAGTTCTTCGATGCGGCCGCCGGCGCGTTCGACGGCATTGCGGCCGGTCGCGCCATTGCCGCCGCCGGCCATGCCGTAGGGCGGCACGCGGCGATGGCCGGAGAGGATCGCGGCGGTCATCGCCTCGAGGAAGCGGATTTTCCTCACCGCGCCGTCACCGCCGCGCCAGCGTCCTTCGCCGCCGCTGCCCCTGCGGATCGCGAATTCCTCCAGCCGCACCGGGTAACGCCATTCCAGCACCTCGGGATCGGTCAGGCGCGAGTTGGTCATGTGGGTCTGCACGCAGGACGTGCCGTTGAAACCACGCGGCTCGTCTTTGCCGCCTTCCAGAATGCCGGCGCCGGAGCCGCCGGCTATCGTTTCGTAGTACTGGTGGCGTTCGTTGCCGAAGGTGAAGTTGTTCATCGTGCCCTGCGAGGCGCCCATCACGCCCAGCGCGCCGTAGAGTGCGTCGGTGACGCACTGCGAGGTCTCGACGTTGCCGGCGACCACGGCAGCCGGATGGCGCGGGTTGAGCAGCGAACCTTCGGGCACGATCACCGTCAGCGGCTTCAGGCAGCCGGCGTTGAGCGGGATGTCATCGTCGACCAGGGTGCGGAAGACGTAGAGCACCGCGGCCATGGTCACCGCGTAGGGCGCGTTGAAGTTGTCGGCGCCCTGGGCGGAGCTGCCGCTGAAATCGATGACGGCGCTGCGGGTTGCCGCATCGACGCGGATCGCGACGCGGATCACCGCGCCGTGGTCCATTTCATAACTGAAGCTGCCGTCGCGCAGCCGGCTGATGACCCGGCGCACCGCCTCCTCGGCGTTGTCCTGCACGTGTTGCATGTAGGCTGCAACGACGTCGAGGCCGTATTGCGCGACCATTTTTCCGAGTTCCAGCGCCCCCTTGCGGTTGGCGGCGATCATCGCCTGCAGGTCGGCGATGTTCTGGTCGATGTTGCGGGCCGGATGTTTCGCCGAGGCGAACAGCGCGCGGGTTTCCGCTTCGCGCAGGCGCCCGTCGCGGGCGAGCAGGAAGCCGGAAATCAGCACGCCTTCATCGTCGATGTGGCGGCTGTCCGGCGGCATCGAACCGGGTGTGATGCCGCCGACGTCGGCGTGGTGGCCGCGGGAGCCGGTGTAGAACAGCACCTCGCGGCCGGCGGCGTCGAAGACCGGCGTGATCACCGTGATGTCGGGCAGGTGGGTGCCGCCGGCATAGGGGTCGTTGAGCATCCAGGCGTCGCCCGGACGCAGCTTGCCGCGCGAGGCGGCGATCACCGCCTTCACGCTTTCGCCCATGGAGCCGAGGTGCACGGGCATGTGCGGCGCGTTGGCGATCAGCTGTCCGTCGTGATCAAACAGCGCGCAGGAAAAATCGAGGCGCTCCTTGATGTTCACGGAATACGCGGTGTTGGCGAGTGTCGCGCCCATCTGTTCGGCGATCGACATGTAGAGATTGTTGAAGACTTCCAGCAGCACCGGATCGGCGCGGGTGCCGGCGCGTGCCGGCGCGCGTGCGGCGCGGCGCGTCAGCAGCAGCTCGCCGCGTGGTGAGACTTCAGCCTGCCAGCCGGGCTCGACCACGGTCGTCGCGCCGGCATCCGCGAGCAGGGCGGGACCGGTGATGCGCGTGCCCGGCGCCAGCCTGTCGCGGTGATGGACCGGTGCGTCGTGCCATTGACCTTCGGCATGGAGCCGGGTCCGTGCCGCGGGTGCTGCGCTTGCGGCAGGCAGGTCTGCAACCCGGGCTGCAGGCGCCTCGTGGCGGCCGATCGCTTCCACCGACAGTGCTTCGATCACCAGCGCACGCTCCGGCATCAGGAAGCTGTAACGCTCGAGGTACTGCGCGGTGAAGGCGGCGCGCATTGTCTCCGCGCTCCCCCAGTCGACGGTGAGCGTGGTGTCGGTGCCGGCATACTTGAGATGGGCACGCGGGTGCAGCGTGATCATTTCCGCCCTTACACCCTGGCCCCGTACTTCTTCGCGCAGTGCGGTGCCGAGCGTGGCGATTGCCGCATTGCCCCGTTGCACCGCTGCATCGTCGAGCACCGCTTCAAGGGCCAGTTCACGCATCGCGGTGATGTCGGCTAGGCCCATGCCGTAGGCGGACAACAGGCCGGCGAGCGGATGGATCAGCACCTGCGGCATGCCCAGCGCGTCGGCGACCAGGCAGGCATGTTGTCCGGCAGCGCCGCCGAAACAGGCCAGTGTGTAGGTCGTGATGTCGTGGCCGCGCTGCACCGAGATTTTCTTGATCGCGTTGGCCATGTTTTCGACGGCGATCCGCAGGAAACCTTCGGCCATCGCTTCGATTGATTGTAAGTCATTGTTTTTATTGATAATTTTGTGATGCAGCGCAGCAAGCTGCCGGCGCGCCGCGGCCAGGTCCAGCGGCTGGCGACCGTCGCTGCCGAACACCCGCGGAAAAAAATCCGGATGGATGCGGCCGAGCAGCGCATTGCAGTCGGTGATGGTCGCCGGGCCACTTTTGCCATAACAGGCGGGACCCGGATCTGCGCCGGCGGAATCGGGGCCGACGCGCATGCGCGAGCCATCGAAATGCAGGATTGATCCGCCGCCGGCGGCGACGGTGTGGATCGACAGCATCGGCGCACGCACCCGCACACCGGCAACCTGGGCGTCGAAGCTGCGTTCCAGCGCCGACAGGTCGCGGCCGGCAAAATGCGCGACGTCAGTGGATGTGCCGCCCATGTCGAAACCGATGATGCGTTCGCAGCCCGCGGCGAGGGCGGTGCGCGCGGCGCCGACGATGCCGCCGGCGGGGCCGGAGAGAATGCTGTCGCGACCGCGGAAACGCGACGCGTCGGTCAATCCGCCGTTCGACTGCATGAACAGCAGGCGCACGCCCGGCAGTTCGGCGCGTACCTGCTCGACATAGCGGCGCAGCACCGGCGTCAGGTAGGCGTCGGCGACCGTGGTGTCGCCGCGCGCGACCAGTTTCATCAGCGGGCTGACTTCATGGGAGACCGAGACCTGGGTGAATCCGGCTTCGCGGGCGAGTGCCGCCGCGGCCTGCTCGTGGGCGGGATGACGGTAGCCATGCATGAAAACGATGGCGATCGCCGTATAACCCCTGGCGCGGGCGGCGGCCAGGTCGCGGCGCAGGGTGACGGCGTCCAGCGCATCGATGACTTCACCCTGCGCGCCACAGCGTTCATTGACCTCCCACACCTCGCCGTAGAGCAGTTCGGGCAGCACGATGTGGCGGTCGAAAATGCGCGGCCGGTTCTGCCAGGCAATGCGCAGGGCGTCGGCAAAGCCGCGGGTGATGAACAGCGCCACCGGTTCGCCCCTGCGTTCGAGCAGTGCATTGGTGGCGACCGTCGTGCCCATGCGCACCACGTCGATCTCTGCAACCGGAATCGCGGCATCGCGGGCGACACCCAGCAGTTCGCGGATGCCGGCGAGTGCGGCGTCGCGGTAACGTGCCGGATCCTCGGACAGCAGCTTGCGGGTGACGAGTGTGCCGTCGGGGCGGCGGGCGACGATGTCGGTGAAGGTGCCGCCGCGGTCGATCCAGAACTGCCAGCCTCCGGCGCCTGCTTGGTCTGCCGGCGCGTTCATGTCTTGTCCGTCTTTGCCATGCGTCGCATGTTAGCGCATCGTCCGGTTGACGCTCGACAGGCGAAGGGTTCTAATCACGCCTTCCGTGCGCCTGCACCCTGCGCCGGACTGCGCCGGCAGCGCGGATCAATTTCAGGAAAAAGCGGCAGTCCATGGCGGAACCAGTCGTCAACAAGATCGGCAAATACGAGGTTGTCAGGAAACTCGGCGACGGCGCCACCAGCACCGTATTCCTGGCGCGTGACGCCTTCAATGACCGGGAAGTCGCAGTCAAGCTGGTGTCCCAGATCGCGCTGAAGGACGAGAACCGGGGGCAGCTGATGCACCGCCTGTTCCTGACCGAGGCCTCGCTTGCCGGCAAGCTGATCCATCCCCACATCGTCGAAATCTACGACGCGGTGGCGGACGAGGACAATGCCTATATCGTGATGGAGTACGTGCCCGGCGGCACGCTGCAGCGCTTCACCCGCGCCGACAACCTGCTGGCGCTGGGCGACGTGATCGAGGTGGTCTACAAGTGCGCAAGGGCGCTTGATTTTGCCTCGCAGCTGGGCGTGATCCACCGCGATATCAAGCCGGCCAACATCATGGTCAAGGACAACACCGACATCAAGGTCACCGACTTCGGTTCGGCGGCGCTGCTGATGACGGAGCGCACGGTGGTCGACGGCATCGGCACGCCGGCCTACATGTCGCCCGAGCAGCACATGAACAAGCCGGCCAACCTGCAGACCGACATCTATGCGCTGGGCGTGGTGATGTTCCAGATGCTGACCGGCCGCCTGCCGTTCACCGCCGACAACATCGCCGGCCTCGCGCACCAGGTCCTCAACGCCGATCCGCCGCTGCCTTCGGAGTTCCGGACCGAGGTGCCGACCGAACTCGACCTCGTGGTACGCCGCGCGATGGCGCGCGACCAGACCGTGCGTTACATGACCTGGGAGCAGTTCGCCAACGACCTCGCCGCCATCGCCTCCGGCGCACCCTTGCCCAAACACGGCGTGCTCGACACCGAGAAATTCAACATCCTGCGCACATTGTCTTTCTTCAAGACCTTCGGCGACGTCGAACTGTGGGAAGTGCTGCGCTTTTCGGAATGGGTCGATTACGCGAAGGACGACGTCATCATCAACGAAGGCGAGCCCGGCGATTTTTTCGGCATCATCGTCTCGGGCGAGGCGCGCGTGCTGCGCAAGCGCCGCCTGCTGCTGAGCCTGCTGAAGGCGGGGGAGTGCGTCGGGGAGATGGCCTATCTGGGCGAGCCGGGCAGCCTGCGTTCGGCCGATGTGGTCGCGGCCACCGAGGTGCGCATGATCAAGATCAGCGTCAAGGCGCTGGAGCGGGCTTCCGAGCTGTGCCGGCTCAATTTTGACCGTACCTACCTGCGCATACTCGTCGGCCGCCTGGCTGCGGCAAACTCGAAACTCGCCGGCGTCTGAGCCGGCAGGCCGTGCCGTTCAGGCCGGATAACGGCGTCTGAGTTCGGCCACCTGGGCGGCATCGAGCGGCCGGGTTTTTTCCCCGCGCAGCAGCAGGTGCAGCCGCGCCGTGGCCTCCAGTTCCTCGATGGCATCCGCAGCGGCGACCAGTGTGCTGCCGCCGACCACCGGTCCGTGGTTGGCCAGCAGCAGGGCATGGTGGCGCGAGGCCAGCCGGCGCACCGCGTCGGCCAGCGCCATGTCGCCGGGCGCGTGGTAGGGCACCATCGGCAGCGTGCCGATGCGCATCACGTAATAGGCGGTCAGCGGCGGCAGTGCATCCTCCGGGTTGGTGTCGGCCAGCACCGATACCGCCACCGAATGGGTCGAATGCAGGTGGACCACGGCGCCGTTCTGCGGGCGCTCGCAGTACATCGCCAGATGCAGGAAATTTTCCTTGGATGGCGGATCGCCGGACAGCAATTTCCCGTTCCAGTCGAGTTTCGAGATCCGCGCCGGATCGAGTTTGCCGAGGCTGGAACCGGTCGGCGTCAGCAGCCAGCCGTTTTCGCAGCGCGCACTGATGTTGCCGGTGCTGCCGTGGGTCAGGCCGCGTTGGTAGATCGAGCGGCCGAGTTCCGCGATGTCTTCGCGCAGGCGGTTTTCGTTCATGCGTGTTCCTCAGGGCAGTCTTGAGAGTGCTTTCTCGAAAAAGTCCCCGCTGCCGAAGTTGCCGGACTTCAGCGCCAGCGCCAGGGCTTGGGCATCGATGCTGCAGGTCCAGGGCACACCCGGGTCGATCGCGGGCCCGATGCGCAGCGCGCGGATGCCCAGCCGTTTGACGACTGCTCCCGAGGTTTCCCCGCCGGCGACCACCAGCCTGCGCGTGCCGGCCTTCACCAGTCCCAGGGCGATGTCGGCGAGGGTCTGTTCGATCCGGGTGCCGACCGCCTGTGTGCCGGCCGCGGCCTGCACGGCGCGGATCTCCCCGGGCGCGGCAGTGGCGTAGATCAGTACCGCTTGTCCGTCCTGCGCCGCGGCCCAGGCCAGCGCTTCACCGCTGATGTCCGCACCCTCAAGCAGCCGTTGCACATCGATGCGGAACCCGGGGCGGCTGCGCAGCCAGTGCGCCACCTGCGCACGGGTGGCCGTCGAGCAACTGCCGGCGATGACCGCGGCCTTGCCGCCGGTGTCCGGAAATGAAGCCGTGTCGCGGGTCGCGGACAATTCGCCGCTGCGACGGAAATTGTCCGGGAGTCCCAGCGCGACGCCGGAGCCTCCCGTCACCAGCGGCATGCCGGCACAGGCGCTGCCGATGGCCCGCAGGTCCGCAGCGGATATCGCATCGACAATCGCGATGCCGGTGCCGGCGGCGGCCGCCTGCCGGCAGGCAGCCGCGATGGCGGCGGGCCCGCCGGCGACGGTGTCATGCGCGACCAGTCCGACCCGCAGTCGGGTCTGCGGCTGCAGCACGCGCAGCAGATTGGCGTCGGTCATCGGCGTCAGCGGATGATCCTTCATCCCGGACTCCGACAGCAGTTGGTCACCGACGAAGAGATGGCCGCGATAGACCGTGCGTCCGTTTTCGGGATAGGCGGGGCAGGCGATGGTGAAGTCCGCGCCGAGTTCCGCCAGCAGGGCTTCGGCGACCGGGCCGATGTTGCCGGCGGGTGTCGAATCGAAGGTCGAGCAGTATTTGAAAAAGTACTGGCGGCAGCCCTGAGCCCGCAGCCAGCGCAGCGCCGCCAGCGATTCGGCAACGGCCGCGTCCGCCGGCGCGGTGCGCGATTTCAGCGCAATGACCACGGCATCGGCATCGGCGATGGGGGCCTCCGGCACGCCGATGCTCTGCACCGTGCGCATGCCTTCCGCGGAAAGCGTGCTGGCGAGGTCGGTGCCGCCGGTGAAATCGTCCGCGATGCAGCCGAGCAGCAGGCTCATGACCGCTGCATCCACCGGGCTCCAAGCCAGCCACCCAGGTAAATCACGCAACCGAGGAGAAAAACCATTCCGGCATCAGTGGAGTTGCCGGTCCAGGCCAGCACACCAGTCACCATCAGCAGGCCGCCGATCAGGCGGACGATTTTCCATTCCCGGCCTGGGGATTGAGCTGCGATGGCGTCCGGGCTGCCTGTCATCGGGCGGGCGCAATGAGGACAGATGGCCGCTTCATCGCTGAATTCTTTTGCGCAGCCAGGGCATGCGATCAGGGCCATGTCAGCGCCGGTTCCTTGTGTGCCTGTTTTTTGGCGCCCCGGAGACGAATCGAACGTCCGACCTGCCCCTTAGGAGGGGGCCGCTCTATCCACTGAGCTACCGGGGCCAGCGCGGATTATACCGTCCGCTAACTTGCGTACTGCAGTCCGGTGTCATGAGTTCTTCATCTGCCTGATGCACCATCGCCCCGCCAAATGCGGAAAAAGGGCCGGTAGCCGCCGGTAATCCGCGGCTTGCGGGGATTGTGTCTGCCGCAGACTGCAGTCTCAGCAAAAGTGACGGGATTACGGAAATGGACATGGACCGCAACGACTGGGACCTCGACTTCGAGGATGATGCGGACGAATCCGAACTGGATGACGCCTTCGAGATGGCCGCGGATTTCGAGGAAGAGCTGTCCCTGCTTAAACGGCGCTGAGCCGGTTTGCCGGCGCGCCGGTTGCCGCCTCTGCCGTGGCATAATGCCCGCTGGATCGGGCATTCATCATGGATTTCTGGCAGCGCTGCGGCTATCACCTGCTCGATCGGGCGCCCGACGGGCGCCTGCTCGTCACCGACGATTACCTTCGTCTCTATTACGCGCGTCCCGAACTGGCGCCGGTGGCGGACTCCTGCGCGGCCGAACGGCATCTGCATGAGGCGCTGCTCGAAACGCCGCGCCGACCTGTCGGCGAAGCCGAAATCGAAGCCCTGGCCGACCCGGATGCCCGCGAAAACTACCGTGTGATGCTGCGTTTCCGCGGCCAGCTGCTGGCTGCGCCGACGCTGGAGGCTTTTTACAGCGGCCTGTTCCGGGATGACGTCGCGGTGCCGCCGCCGTTTGTCCACCATACCGTTGAAGTCATCCTGCGCGGCCTGCTTGAGGGCTGCGACAGCGGACTGCTGGTGCGTGCCGCCGAGGTGTTTTTCCGCCAGCAGCGGGTCAGCATCAATGAGGGCGCGGTGATGCTCGCCGATGCCGAGACGGTTAACCTGCATGCGGAAAGCGGGGGGCTCGGCAACCTCGGGCGCATGCTGCGCGAAGTCAATGCGCCGCTGCGCTCGCTGGAGCTTGACGTGCTCGATGACGGCAATCACATGGAGTATTTCAATCGTGACGAACGCCGCGATACCGCCCTGCAGATCAATCCCGGGCTGCCCGGTTCGCTGGCGCTGTGCGGGATGCTGGAGCGCTGGGTCGGGCATTTCCACGGCACGGCGGTCAAGGTGACGCCGGTGCGCGAGATACCCGACGAGGACTGGCTCTGGCATGTCGGACTGGATGTCGAGGCCACCGCGATGCTCAACGAAATCTATGCCGGCGGCGAGGTGGACGAAGAGCGCATGCGCCGGATCGTCGGCCTGTTCCGCATGGATTTCGCGGATGTGGGCGCGCTGCAGCCGGAAATGCGCGGGGCGCCGGTGTTCCTCGGCATCGCCATGACTCCGGACGGCAGCCTGCGGCTGAAACCGCAGAACCTGCTGCTGAACCTGCCGCTGGCGAGGCGGACATGAGCGGCGCGGCGCGCGGTTATTCGCCGGAAGCGCGTGCCGCAGCGGAATGGCGCCGCATCGCGCGCATGCGCGACGAGGATGTGTCGCTGGCCGAGGGGGCCCTGTGGATTGCCGCCGGGGAGTATCCGGGCCTGGTGGTCGACGATTACCTCCGGCAGCTGCACGACATGGCGGCGACGCTGCGCGGGCGCCTGCGCGCCGACGTGGCGACCGCGGAAAAACTGCTGGCCCTGAACCATTACCTGTTCAACGAGCTGGGTTTCTCCGGCAACGCGGATGACTATTACGATCCGCGCAACAGTTTCCTCAACGAGGTGCTGGAGCGCCGCCTCGGCATTCCGCTCACGCTGGGCCTGGTCTACATCGAGGTCGGGCGGCGCATCGGGCTCGGCCTGCACGGGGTGTCCTTCCCCGGGCATTTCCTGGTCAAGTGCGCGCTGCGCGACGGGGTGGTGATCCTTGATCCGTACAGCCGCGGCCTGTCGCTGGGGGTGGAAGAGCTGCAGCAGCGCCTGCGCGATGCCGGCGGCGATGGCAACATCGACGAAGCGGTGCTGACGCAGTTGCTGGGCGCCGCCCCGAACAAGGAAGTGCTGGCGCGGATGCTGCGCAACCTGAAGACGGTTTATGCGCGGCAGGAGGACTGGCTGCGTGCCTTGTCCTCAAGCGAGCGTCTGATTGCGCTGCACCCCGATGATGCCGGCGAGGAGTACCGCGACCGCGGCGGCATTTACCTGAGGCTGGAGTGTTTCCGCGCCGCATTGGGTGATTTCGGCACCTACCTCAGGCAATGCCCCGGCGCAGCCGATGCCGAGGCGGTGCGCGCGCAGATGGCAGATCTCGCGGCCGCGGTGGCAAGGCTGAATTGAGCGGCGGCAAGGCGCAGCCGCACTGCATCGTGCGCCGCGCGACATTACGCACGAACGGCAGGCCGCTGCTGTTCGTGCATGGCGCTTTTTGCGGTGCCTGGTGCTGGGATGAGTACTTCCTGCCGTATTTTGCGGAGCGCGGTTACGACACCTGGGCGGTGGATCTGCGCGGGCACGGCGTTGACGGCGAAGAGGCCGGCTTTGCGTCGATCGAGGACTATGTCGGGGATGTGCTGGCGGCGGTGGATGCCATCGGCGAGCCGCCGGTGCTGCTGGGCCATTCCATGGGTGCGGTTGTTGTGCAGCGTGCCTGGCGGCGCGCGCAGGCGCCTGCGCTGGCGCTGCTGGCGCCGGTGCCGCTGCAGGGGGTGCTCGGCAGCAGCCTGATGCTGGCCCTGAATTCTCCTGAAATATATATTGAAATCAATGGTTTGCAGAACTTCTCCGGGACTCACTCGGCTTCTGCGCGGCTGCAGCAGGCGATTTTTTCGGAGTCTATGCCGGCTGCCGAGGCCTGGCGCCACCTGCGGCGCATGCGCAACGAGTCGCAGCGTGCGCTGTTTGACCTGAGCTGGCCGCAGCAGCCCTGGATCGAAGCGGCGGACATTCCGGTGAAAGTGTTCGCGGCCGCTGATGACCGCCTGTTCCCGCCGTCTGCGGTGGAGGGGACTGCGCAATGGCACCGCGGCGAACTGGAAATACTGCCGGACACGGCGCATGCGATGATGCTGGACGTCCGCTGGCGGGAGGCTGCGCAGCGCATAGCAGCCTGGCTCGGGGGATTGCGGCTCTGACGGGCGGCGTGGACGCTCAACCGGGGCTTGGTTATGCTTCGGCCACCGAAGCGCGCTGGAACGGGAGGGGAAAAGAATGGATGCGTATCTGCTGTGGGCGGTGACCGGCATTGCGCTGATCATCATCGAAATGCTGACCGGCACGTTTTACCTGCTGGTCCTGGGGATTGCCGCGCTGTCCGCCGCGGCCGTTGCCTGGTTCGGCGGATCGTTCTGGGTGCAGGCCGTGGTGATCACCGGGGTGTCGGTGATCGGCGTGCTGCTGGTGAAGCGTTTCCGCGGCAGCGCGCGGGCGGCGCAGGCCATGCAGGGGCCGGGACTCGATGTCGGACAGGCGGTGACGCTGGATGCGTGGATCAGCGAGGCCGACGGGCTTGCCCGCGTCAATTACCGCAATGCGCAGTGGGAGGCGCAGGTCACCGGCGAACGCACGCCGGACGGCAGGGTGTTCTACATCCATGCGGTCGACGGCAATACGCTGCGCGTGTCGTCTGCGCGGCCGCAGTGAGCGCAGTTTTCGACAACCGACCATCGTGACGGAGAGCCCGGCATGTTTCCAAAACTGATCATCGTAGTTTTCCTGACCGGCATGCTGATCGCCTTCGATCAGCGTTCGTTTGCAGTGCCCTTCTTCGTGGTGGCCCTGGGTGTCGTGGTGGCCATCGAATCGATCCGCCAGGTGCCGCAGCAGATGGCCTGGGTGATCGAGCGGCTGGGCAAGTTCCACGGTGTCCTCGAGCCCGGCCTCAACGTGATCGTGCCTTTCCTCGACAAGGTGGCCTACCGCCACTCGCTGAAGGAGACGCCGCTCGACGTGCCGGAGCAGGTCTGCATCACCCGCGACAACACCCAGCTCGGCGTCGACGGCATCATCTATTACCAGGTGACCGACCCCAAGCTCGCATCCTACGGATCCTCGGATTACATCTCGGCGGTGACCCAGCTCGCGCAGACCACGCTGCGTTCGGAGATCGGCAAGATGGAGCTGGACAAGACCTTCGAGAGCCGCGACGAGATCAACCGCCAGGTGGTGTCGGTGCTCGACGAGGCGGGGCGCACCTGGGGCGTCAAGGTGCTGCGTTACGAGATCAAGAACCTGACGCCGCCGGACTCGATCCTGCGCGCGATGCAGGCGCAGATCACCGCCGAGCGCGAGAAGCGCGCGCTGATTGCCAAGTCCGAAGGTCAGCGCCAGGAGGAGATCAACCTCGCCGACGGCGAGAAGCAGGCGGCGGTGCTGAAGTCGGAAGGTGACAAGACTGCGGCGATCAACCGCGCCCAGGGCGAGGCGGCGCGCATCCAGCTGATCGCGGAAGCCACCGCGGGTGCGATCAGCACCGTGGCCCAGGCCCTGAACGGCCCCGGCGGCAACCAGGCGGCAAACCTCGAGGTGGCAAAGCAGTACGTGAACGCTTTCGCCCATCTCGCGCGCACCAACAACACGCTGATCGTGCCGGCCAATGTCGCCGACGTGGCGACACTGGTGAGTTCGGCTATGGCGGTGATGGACAACGTCAAGAAGACGACGCCGGGGGGCGCGCCGGCAGCCGGCGCGTCGTCCTGATCAGGCGGGACGGGCGGCGGTCAGCGCGGCGTGATGCCGGAGACCACCGCTGACATCGCGGTGATGCCGGCCGTGTCCGGACGCGCCAGACCGGCATCGCGGCGGGCGGCTTCCTCTTCCGCCGGTGTCGGCAGTTCGCCGCTCCACAGCCTACTGCCTTCGGCGGCAGGATTCGCCGATTGCGGAATCAGTCCGCCGGGAAGTGATGAGCCGTCCAGTTTTTCCCGCGGCGGGTTGCCGTCGTAAATCAGGTTGCGGCGGCGCTGCAGGTAGGCATCACGCACGAATTCATACTCGTCCAGCGCGGCGACCGCGAGAATGCGACTGGCACTGAGCAGGTTTGCACGGTCGGAAACCAGGCGCAGCGCGGCAATCTGGTTGCGGTCACGCGGCGGATTGATGTTCGAGACCGGATCGACGGCCATGTAGACCACGGTGCCCACCGCATCACGCGTGGTGCGCGGCCCCAGGAAGGGCAGCACCAGGTAGGGGCCGTCGCCGACGCCCCAGTAGCCGAAGGTCTGGCCGAAATCCTCGTCGTGTTTTTCCAGTCCCGCGGGTGTCGCCACGTCGAAAATGCCGAGCAGGCCCGCGGTGGTGTTGAGCAGCACGCGGCCGATGTCGGAAAACGCGGCGCCGAACTTGCCCTGCAGCAGGTTGTTCAGCGCGACGATGACATCGTTGATGTTGGCGAAGACGTTGCTGACGCCGGTGCGCACAAGGCCCGGGACCACGCCCTGGTAGACCTCGGCCGCCGGCTTGATGAACATGGTGTCCACGCCGTCGTTGAAGGTGTAGATCCCGCGGTTGAGGGGCTCCAGCGGATCGCGCGGGTCGCCGGTGCTGGCGCATCCGCCCAGCACGCCGAGTCCGAGCACGGCGCAGACGAGGGCCGAGCGCAAGCGACGGGCAAGATGGAGCATGTTTCGTTTCCTTGACTTGATTTTTTGTGCCGCAACGGGCGGATTTGGCGATTATATACAAGCCGTTGGCGTTGCGGCGTGCGCCGCCGGCGCTGTTGCAAAAACACAGCATCCGCAATCCTTTAACGGCACGATGACGGTGCGCCTGAATCCGTCCATGCACGCTGATCGTGCCGTTTTATTGGTCGGAGATTGGTCAAATTCCCTTTGTTATACTCATTTGACTCATTATCCGGGGCGATGAAAGACATCCTTGTCCCGGACACAACATCCATCCGCAGGAGCCGAACCATGCTGCAGAAAACCAAGCCGCCCGTCGAACTGAAGGATCCCAGCCTGTTCCGCCAGCAGTGTTACATCGACGGCGCCTGGGTCGATGCCGATGACAAGTCGACCCTGACCGTGGTCAACCCGGCGACCGGCGTGCCCGTCGGCACGGTGCCGAAGATGGGCGTCGCCGAAACCCGGCGCGCAATCGAGGCCGCCAATGCCGCCTGGCCGGCCTGGCGCGCGAAAACCGCGAAGGAGCGCTCCATCATCCTGCGCAAGTGGTTCGAGCTGATGATGGCCAACCAGGAGGACCTGGCGAAGCTGATGACCGTCGAGCAGGGCAAGCCGATCGCCGAGTCGCGCGGTGAAATCGCCTACGGCGCCTCGTTCATCGAGTGGTTCGCCGAGGAAGGCAAACGCATCTATGGCGACACCATCCCGACCCATGCACCGGACAAGCGCATCGTCGTCATCAAGCAGCCGATCGGAGTCTGCGCCGCGGTGACGCCGTGGAATTTTCCCAATGCGATGATCACGCGCAAGGCCGGCCCCGCGCTGGCGGCCGGCTGCACGATGGTGATCAAACCGGCGTCGCAGACGCCGTATTCGGCGCTGGCGCTGTGCGAACTGGCGGAACGCGCCGGCATTCCGAAAGGCGTGCTGTCGGTGGTGACCGGATCCGCCGGCCCGATCGGCAAGGAGCTGACAACCAATCCGATCGTGCGCAAGTTCACCTTCACCGGCTCCACCGAAATCGGCAAGCTGCTGATGCAGCAGTGCGCGAGCACGGTGAAGAAGGTGTCGCTGGAGCTCGGCGGCAACGCGCCCTTCATCGTATTCGATGACGCCGACCTCGCGTCCGCGGTCGAAGGCGCGATGGCCTCCAAGTTCCGCAACACCGGTCAGACCTGCGTCTGCGCCAACCGCATCTTCGTGCAGGACGGCGTCTACGACAAATTCGCGAAAATGCTGTCCGAAAAGGTCGCCGCGATGAAGGTCGGCAACGGACTGGAGGACGGCAACCTGCAGGGTCCGCTGATCGACATGAAGGCGGTGGAGAAAGTCGAGGAGCATATTGCCGATGCGCTGGAGAAGGGCGCAAAAGTGCTGACCGGCGGCAAGCGCCACGAAAAGGGCGGACAGTTTTTCCAGCCCACGGTGCTGGCCGGCGTCACCACCGAAATGAAGGTCACGCATGAAGAGACCTTCGGCCCGGTGGCGCCGCTGTACCGATTCAAGACCGAAGAAGAACTGCTGAAGCTGGCGAACAACACCGAATACGGACTCGCGTCGTATTTCTACAGCCGCGACATCGGCCGCATCTGGCGCATTGCCGAGGGCCTCGAATCCGGCATCGTCGGCATCAATGTCGGCATCATTTCCAACGAGATCGCGCCCTTCGGCGGCATCAAGGAATCGGGCATCGGCCGCGAAGGCTCCAAGTACGGAATCGAGGAGTTTGTCGAGGTGAAATACCTCTGCATCGGTGACGTTAATAAATAATTTAATAAAATCAAATACTTATATACTGGCAATATTTTGCCGATCCGTAGCAGTCGTCGTTGTAGCAGCCGTCCTGACGCCGCCGCATCTGCAGCGGCGTTTTTTTTGTGAGACCGGAACATGTTCAGCATTCTCGGACTTGACCATGTTGTATTGCGTGCCGTGAACCTGCCGCGCATGGTCCATTTTTATTGCACGGTACTGGGCTGCACGCTGGAGCGCGAGCGGCCGGACATCGGGCTGGTGCAGCTGCGCGCGGGCAATTCGCTGATTGATCTGGTCGCGGTGGACAGTGAAATCGGACGCCGGGGCGGGGCTGCGCCTGCGGCCGAAGGGCGCAATCTCGACCACCTGTGCCTGCGCATAGAACCCTTTGATCCCGGCACGCTGACCGCGCAACTGATCCGCCATGGCGTGGTGCCGGGAGAGATCAAATCCCGCTACGGCGCCGATGGCCACGGGCCCTCGGTCTACATCAGCGATCCCGAAGGCAATACCGTGGAATTGAAGGGGCCGCCGGAGTCGCGTCCGGCGGCCGATCAGGGCCGATGAAACCGATGCGGCTTAGAGCGCCGCGACCAGTTTTTCGGTAAACGCCCGGGTGCCCAGCCTGCCGCCGAGATCCACGGTGCGCGTGGCGGGCGATTGCAATGCGGCATCGATGGCGGTTTCGATGGCCCTGGCCGCAGCCCCGAATTCCGGGCGCCGGTGCCGGGTCGCCAGCCATTCCAGCAGCATCACCGAGGACAGCAGCAGTGATACCGGGTTGGCCTTGTCCTGGCCGGCGATGTCCGGGGCGGAGCCGTGCTGGGCCTGCGCGCAGCAGGCGGTGTCGCCGGTCATCGTCGAGCCGGCAATGCCGAGGCCGCCCGAGAGTTCCGAGGCCTCGTCCGACAGGATGTCGCCGAACATGTTGCCGGTGACGATGCAGTCGAACTGGTCGGGGATGCGCACCAGCAGCGCGGCCATCGCATCGACGATTTTTTCATCGAGCTGCACGTCGGGATATTTTTCAGCGACCGCGCGCACTTCGCGCAGGAACAGGCCGTCGGACATGTGCAGCACATTGGCCTTGTGCACGGCGGTGACCTTTTTGCGCCGCTTGCGTGCCCATTCAAAGGCGACTTCGGCGATGCGCCGCGACTGCCTGGCGGTGACCTTGCGGATGGCGATCGCAACGTCCTCGGTCGGCATGAATTCGCCGCGGCCCATGAACATGTTGCGGTCGCCGTAAAAACCCTCGGTGCATTCGCGGAAAATCACCAGGTCGATCGGTTTGCCGGTCAGGCCCATGCCCATGCGCGATTTCGCCGGGCGGATGTTGGCAAACAGGTCGAGCTGCACGCGCAGCCAGCCCGAAGGATTGATGCCGCCCTGTTCCTTGGCCAGATAGTCGAGGTGCGACACCGGGCCGAGGATGATGCCGGGCGCCTTGCGCGCGGCTTCCTGGATTTCAACCGGGAAGGTCGAGCCGTGTTTTTTCAGGGCGGCGAAACCGATTTCGCGCATATCCCAGTCGAGGCCGAGTTTGAATTTTGCGCTGGCGCGGTCGAGGACGGCGAGTGTCGCCGCGGTGATTTCGGGGCCGATGCCGTCGCCGGGGAGTACCAGGATTTTCATTGCGGGACCTGTTATGGTGGGGCGGAAATTGTAGCAGCGTCGCCGGATGGTCCGGGACGCGACAACCACAGGAGATATCCGCAAACATGCCCCGCGTCGTTGCCCTCTACCGTTATCCGCTCAAGGGTTTCACACCGGAACACTGCAACGCACTGACCGTGCTGCCCGAAGGCCGGGTTGCGGGTGACCGTGTCCTGGCGTTCCGTTTTGCCAATGCACCGGCCGCCGATGACCGGTGGTGCCGCAAGTACGAGGGTGTGGTGCTGGCCAACACGCCGGGGCTGGCGCGGCTGGGCACGCAGTTTGACCAGCACCGGATGCGCCTGAAAATTGCCCTGGGTGACCAGGTGCTTGCCGACGAGGGGCTCGATGAGGCGGGGCGCAAACGTTTGGTCGGGGCGCTGACCGCCTACGTGCTCAGCCTCGGTGAGCATCCGCTGCGCAACCACCCCGACCGCCTGCCGCTGAAGCTGGTCGGTGATGGCCTGACACCGCGTTACCAGGACAACGAGGCCGGGCAGGTGACACTGCACAGCCGGGAAACCATTGCTTCTGCGGCAACTGCGCTGCGTGATCCCGGACTGAGCGAGCACCGTTTCCGTTCCAATATCGCGGTCGAAGGTGTGGAGGCCTGGGCCGAGCAGTCCTGGCTCGGACGCAGCATCCGCATCGGCGGCGTCGAATTCGACGTGGTGAAACCCAAGACCCGCTGCCTGGCGACCCATGCCAATCCGCTGACCGGCGAGCGTGACCTGTCGGTGATGCAGGGGCTGATGAGATCGTTTGCGCAGAAGGAATCCACGCTGGGCGTCGGCATGCTGACGCGTGGTGCGGGTGGCGAGATCCGCGTCGGCGACAGTGTCAGCCTGATTGACTGAGCAAGGGGGGGGGGCGTCGGCCCCCGCAGCAGGCTGCTGCAGGCCCGGATCTGTTTGTGTGAATTGTATTCACTGTATACAATCCATCGGCTAGACCCGTACAGGAGTAAAGCCATGCAGACCACACAAAGCCGGACAGCCGCCAGTCAGAATCTGCCCGGGCAGATTCAGGTGGTCCCCAGCGGTGCCGCGCTGGGCGCGGAAATCCGCGGCATGGACCTGTCGCAGCCGGTGCCGGAAGCCACATGCCGGTTGCTGCGCCAGGCCTGGGCCGATCACCTGGTGCTGTTCTGGCGCGGCCAGAATCTTCCGGACGAGTCGCTGCTGGACGCGGCCAGAATCTTCGGTGTCACCAAGGAGCCGGCCGCGCGCAAATACCAGGTCGCCGGCGGCTACAGGATCGGCGGCAAGATCGTGCCGCTGCATCCCCACCTGACGCTGATCAGCAACCTCGACGAGAACGGTCTGCCGGTCAGGGACAACGGCGCGCTGGGCAGTTACGAAGTGGTCTGGCACAGCGACAACTCCTACGTCGCAGTGCCGCCGGCGGGCAGCATGCTCTATTCGGTGGTGATTCCGGTCAACGGCGGCGGTGATACCTGGTTCAACAACCAGTACATGGCCTACGACGATCTGTCCGACGAACTGAAAGCGGCGATCAAGGGCAGGTCGCAGATCCACGACGCCAGCCGCAACAGCGCCGGTGTGTTGCGCCCTACGGTGAAAATGCCGACCCGGCCGGAAGAGGTGCCGGGGCCGGCGCATCCGCTGGTGCGCTTGCATCCGGTCACCGGCAAACGCGCGCTGTACCTGGGCCGCCGCCGCGACTGGCCGTCTAATTACATCATCGGCCTGTCGAACGAAGACAGCGAAACCCTGCTCGACAGGTTGTGGGCGCATGCCACCCAGCCCAAGTACGCCTGGAAACACAGCTGGCAGGTGGGGGACCTGGTGCTGTGGGACAACCGCTGCGCGATGCATTACCGCTCCGAGGTCGATTCCAGCCAGCCGAGGGTCCTGCATCGCACCGTGATCAACGGTGAAGCGGTGATTCCCGGCTGATGGCGCCGCGCAGCCGCAGCAGGCGCGCTGTCCGCAGCGCACCCGACGAAAATGCCTTGCAGCGCATCAGCGCGCGGCGCAGTGCTGCCGGCGGGGATGCGCGTTCCCTCGCCGAAGTGGCCTGCGACGAAATCCGCCGCGCCATCCGCGAAGGGCGCATCGCCACCGGCGCGCATCTCACGGAAGTCGATATCGCAGCCTGGCTGGGCATGAGCCGCACGCCCGTGCGTGAAGCGATGCGCCGCCTGCAAAGCGAAGGCCTGCTGCTCAACCAGCCGTTCCGCGGCGCGCTGGTGATGCGTCTGGATGTCGAGGACATGCGGCAGATGTTCGCGGTGCGCGAGCTGCTGGAGCCTGCGGCTGCAGCGGCCTGCGCCGCGCGCGCGGGTCCGGCGGAAATCGCGGCGCTGCGCGCGATCCTTGAACAGGAGGCCCTGGCGCTGGATAATCCCGCCGCGCTGATCCCGCTGAACCGGCAGTTTCACGACATCATCCTCGAGTGCGCGCGCAACCAGTTCCTGAGCAAGGCCATCGCGGCGGTTTACGCGCTGATTCCGCTGCTGGGCGATTCGAACCTGCTGGACGGCCCGCATGCCCGCGAGGCGCATGACCAGCACCGGGCCATTGTCGACGCCATCGAGCGCCGCGATGCCGCGCGTGCCGAGGCGGTGGCGCGTGAACATGTAAGGCATTCACTGATAACCCGCCTGGCCCGCGTCGGCGGCGCCGGCATCACCAAGTCCAGATGAAAATAACGGAAGAGGTCCGGAATGACTGCAACAATCAGCAAAATCGAGGTGTTCAGCATAGGCATGCCTTTGGTGGGCACGTTCACCAGCGGCGGGGTGTCCAAGAGTGTCACCAAGTGCGTCGTGGTGCGGGTGACGGATTCGGATGGCGCGACCGGCATCAGCAGCATTGATCCGGCATCGACGGCCAAATCGCCCCACACCGGTCCGGAACTGGCGCTCGCCATCCGTGACCGCATTGCGCCGGCGCTGATCGGCCAGGATCCGGGCAACATCAACCGCATCCTCGGGATCGCTTCAAAACTGACGCCAACGCAGCCCGGCGCCGTCGTCGGCGTGGAGCTGGCCTGCATCGAGCTGGTCTGCCGGCGCCGGGGCATCGCGCTGCATGATTTTGTCGGGGGCGCCGTCCTCGACCGTGTGCAGTTCAACGGCTGGGTCGGGGAACTGCCGCCGGACGAAGCGGCGACCGAAGCGATGCGCTGGAAGAATGCCGGCTTCAAATCGATGAAGATCAAGGTCGGCAACAACGTCGACCAGGACAGCGCGCGGGTGAAGGCGGTACGCGACGCCGTCGGCAAGGACATCAAGTTGCGCATGGATGCCAACATGCAATGCACCGTGGAGCAGGCGCTGGCCCTGTGCCGGGCGGTCAAGTCCTGCGACATGCAGTTGTTCGAACAGCCGACCCCCAAGGACGACCTCGCAGCCCTGGCGAGGATCCGGCGGGAAGGCGGCATACCGGTGATGGCCGACGAATCGATCAGCAACCACCAGAGCCTGATCCGGGTCATCAAGGCGGACTGCGCCGATTACGTCAAGTTCGGCATCAAGCAGGCCGGCGGCCTGCTGCAGGCGGCGCGCATGCTGGCCACGGCGGAGGCGGCGGGGCTCCCGGTGGTGCTGGGACACGGCTTCGGTCTGGACCTCAGCACCATGGCGGAGATCATGCTCGGCGCCACTTCACGCAACGTCGTGCCGGGACTGGAATGCGTGGGCCCGCTGAAGGTGGTCGATACCGTGGCCAAAACCCGGCTCGACATCAGCGGCGGCAGTGTTGCCTTGCCGTCCGGGCCCGGCCTGGGAATCGAGCTTGATGAGGAGAAGCTCGCGCGGTACGGCCTGCCGATGGATCACTGAGCGCTGCCCGTGCGAAAAAAACGGCGCACAGTGTGCGCCGTTTTTTTTCGCGGGCTGCGCTGTTACTGGTGGCCGTAGAGCTTCTTGCCGGCAAACGGCACTTTTGCCGTCAGCACATCACCTGACAAGGCTTCAGTGATGAAAATCTGCTTGTGGTCGGGGCCGCCGAAGGCGACGTTGTCGAGGTGGTGATGCTTGTCGTGGTTTTTCGACGAAATCAGGTGGGTCGGCAGCATGTTGGCATCGAAACGCCAGATGCCGACGCCCAACTGGCAGACCAGCAGGCCGTTTTCACCGTCCATCTCGATGCCGTCGGGTCCGGCAACACCGCCGGAGAGCTGGATCGCGAGGCCGGTCTTGGAGACCGAGCCGTCGGCCATCAGCGGCAGGCGCCACACCGAATTCGAGCGCGTCATGCCGACGTAGACATGTTTCTCGGTGGTGGACAGCGTGATGCCGTTGGGACTGGGGCCGTTTTCAAGCAGGCGGCGCAGCTCGCCGTTGGCCTTCAGGCGGAACACGCGGCCGGTCGGGTCGGCGATGCCGGTCTGGCCCTGGTCGGTGAAGTAGAGGTCGCCGTTCGACGCGAAGTGCAGGTCGTTCAATCCCTTGAAACTTTCGCTGTAGGCGGTGCGCAGCACGTTTTCCAGCTTGCCGGTCTTGACGTCCAGCGTCAGCAGGCCTTCCTTGTAATCACAGATGAACAGGCGGCCGTCCTTGTGGAACTTCATGCCGTTGGGCCAGCCGTCGTACTGGATCACCAGGTCCCAGTCGCCTTTGGGCGTGATGCGGAAAATGCGGCCGAAGGGAATGTCGCAGACGAACAGGTTGCCGTCGCGGTCAAAGGCGGGCGCCTCGAGAAAACATTCCACTTCCGCATTCTGGCGATTAGGATCCGACCAGCTGCTGCGGCTTTTCTTGCGGAATTTTCCGGGCATGGAGGTGAAGACGTCGGCGTGGATGTGTTCCAGCGGCTTGAAGGGATTGAACATGACGCGATGATCTCTCTAGGGTTTAATTTAAATAATTGATTTTATTGATATTTTTAAGAATCGGCGGATTGCGCATGGCGCACATCACGCGGACTCCAGAAGCAGGCAGCCGGTGACTGCTGCGGCAAACAAACGCTGCGATGTTAGCACGCGTGATGCGCGTTACCGCGTGCACGGGCCGCTGTGTCCATATCGCGGCATGTGATCAACGCGGATTGCCATCGTGCGGTAGCATCGACGCCTTACCGAAAAGGAGCAATGCCGTGTTCGAAGGTTTCAAGCATGTCCAGGTGCAGACCACCGACCCCGAGGTCAAGATCAACCTGCGTTACGGCGGCAACGGCCCGCCCATCCTGCTGATCCACGGCAATCCGCTGACCCATGTGCACTGGCACCTGGTCGCGCCGCGGCTGGCGAAGGAGTTCACCGTGGTCTGCACCGACCTGCGCGGTTACGGCGACAGCGGCAAGCCGCGCGGCCTGCCGGATCACAGCAACTACTCCTTCCGCCGCATGGGGCAGGACCAGATCGACGTGATGGCGCACCTGGGTTTCGACAAATTCTGCGTCGCCGGCCACGACCGCGGCGCGCGCACCGCCTTCCGCATGGCGCTGGACCACCCGGACAAGATCAGGAAGTTTGCCAGTTTCGACATCCTGCCCACGCACCACATGCTGAGCAATGCCACCTGGCAATGGGCGCTCAATTCCTCGCACTGGTTTTTCATGGCGCAGGCCTATGACATTCCGGAAAAGCTGATCGAGGGCAAGTACGATTACTACATCAAGCAGAAGCTGACCAAACTCGGCATCGGCAAGGGCGGGTTCTCGGAGGAGACGCTGAAGGAATACGCGCGGGTCTGCACCGCCGAAAACATCCACGGCGTGTGCGAGGATTACCGCGCCGCGGTATCGGTGGACATGGCGATGGACACCGAGGACTTCAATGCCGGGCGCAAGATCCAGTGCCCGACGGCGGTGTACTGGGGCGAGAAAAGCCATACCGAAAAACATTTCGACCCGCGCAAGGCCTGGCCGCAGTATGCCGCGAACATCGTGCGCATCAAGCCGCTGCCCTGCGGCCACTATCCGGCGGAGCAGGTGCCGGACATGGTCTACGAGGAAATCAGCACATTCTTCCGCGATTGATCCCGCGGGTGCCTGAAATCCCCCGCCACTGCAGGTCCTCACCGGGATGAGCACCGGCGCCGCCGGCGACGATTCGCAGCGTTATCCCCACTGGCGCCGCAACCGGTGGGTGATGCCGCTGTCGAACCTGCTCTGCGGTCTCGGCTTCAACCTGGTCTGGCCTTTCGTGCCGCTGCTGGTGCGCGGGCTCGGCGTGCGCGAGAACCTCGAGACCTGGGTCGGCCACATGCTGCTGGTGTTCTACCTCGTCAGCTTTGCCGTGAGTCCGGTCTGGGGCGGCATCGCCGACCATTACGGCCGCAAGCTGATGGTGCTGCGCGCGATGCTGGGCATCGGTTTTGCGATGGTGCTGATGCCTTTTGCGGAAACCCCGCTGTCCTTTGCCGCGTTGCTGATGCTGATCGCCGTGTTCAACGGGTTCACGCCGGCCGGGGTGTCGCTGCTGGTCGCCAATACGCCGCCGCAACGCATCGGCAGCGTGGTGGCGCTGGCGCAGACCGGCGGGCTGGTCGGGCAGGCGTTGGGTCCGGCGCTGGGTGCGTTGCTGATCGCGCTGCTTGAACCGCAGCACCGGGTGTTCTGGATCAGCGCGGCGCTGATGTTTGCCGGTGGCGGGCTGGTCGCCTTTGGCGCCGGTGAAGTGAAGCAGCTGGCTGCCGGGCCCTGGCGCGTGCGCTGGATCGGCGGCCTGCGCGACATGCTGGCAGTGCCGCGCATCGGCCTGCTGTACCTGCTCAACTTCCTGTTCATGATCATGTGGTACGGCGGTGTGACGGTGATCACGATATTCGTGCTGCAGTTGCTCGAGGCGCGCGGCGCGGATGCGGCGGAGGAGGCCTACTGGGTGGGTGCGGCGGCGATGGCGATGGCTGTCGGCACCGTGATCGCGCTTCCGCTGTGGGGGCGGGCGATCGACCGCATCGGGCCGGCCCGGGTGATGGTGTTTGCGTCCGTGGTGACGATCATCACCCACCTGCCGCTGCTGGTGATCGAGACGCCGCTGCAGCTGGTCATCGCGCGCGCGGCCTTCGGCCTGGGCGCGGCGGCAATGCCGACGGCGATTGTGCAGCTGATCCGCATGCACGCACCGGCCGGCACCGATGCGCGCGCGATTTCGTACTCGACCGCCTTCCAGTTTTTTGCGATGGGCGTTGCGCCCTTTGCGGCGGGCCTGATCGGACCGGTGCTCGGACTGCGCGTCTATTTCGCGCTGACGATACTGGCGATGGCCGGCGGGCTTGCGCTGTGGCTGCAGGCCGTCAGGCGCTCTTAGTTAGGTTTGAGGTTTGCCGCGCTGATGACCTTGCCCCATTTCGCCGTTTCGGCGCGGATGTAGGCGGTGAATTCCCCGGGCGTCGAGCTGTCCGGATCGATGCCGCGGGAGAGCAGTGCCTCGCGGATGTCCGGCGCATTGTTCACGGCATGAAGTTCGCGTTGCAGTCGCGTGATGATTGCCGGCGGCGTGCCTGCCGGGGCGACCATGCCGTACCAGTTGCTGGCCTCGTAACCTTTCATGCCCGGTGTTTCCGCCACCGTCGGCACGCCGGGCAGGGCGGAGGAGCGTTTGGCGCCGGTCACCGCCAATGCGACAGCCCTGCCGGCCTTCACCGGCGGCACGCCGGTGGAGATCACCGCGACGAACACCGGCAACTGGCCGCCGAGCAGGTCGGACAGCGCGGGGCCGCCGCCCTTGTACGGGATATGGGTCATTTCCACTTTGGCCATGGTCTTGAACAGCTCGCCGGCCAGGTGGCCGGGGCTGCCCAGACCCGAGGACGCGTAATTGAGTCCGCCGGGTTTCTGTTTGCTGAGCGTGATCAGCTCGGGGATGGTCCTGGCAGCCAGCGACGGATGGGCCAGGAACATGTTCTGCAGCTGCACCGTCATCGAAATGGTCGCAAAGTCCTTCAGCGGGTCGTAGGGCACCTTGGTGATGGACGGGCTGATCACCAGCGCACCCAGCGTGGCGAGGTGCAGGTTGTAACCGTCGGGCGTCGACTTGGCCGCAATGTCCGCGCCGATGGTGCCGTTGGCGCCGGAACGGTTGTCGACGATGACCTGCTGTTTCAGTGATTCCGCCAGCTTAGGCGCGATGATCCTCGCCACCAGGTCGGTGGCGCCGCCAGGGGGGAAGCCGACGATGATGCGCAGCGGCCGTGACGGATATTCCTCTGCGGATGCCGCTGCCGGCAGGGTCAGCGCCAGCAGCGCGGCGCAGGCTGCGGCAAACGGTGTGCGGATGGCGGGATGCTGAGTCATTGCGGCTTCCTCCAGTGGTATCTTCCGAAGCTGCTCGAATTGGCGGCCTGCCACGGATTATACGAGCGCCCGGCATCCCTTGCATGATGCGGTGGCGCGCTGGGGGAAGGAGGACGGAGCATGACGCTTGCGCCGGCCCTGAGGGTGAAAACCCTGCTGGGCGATTATCCCAATACACTTGCCCTGAAATCGGGCGTGGTGGCGACGCCGCGGCTGGATTTCGACTTCGCGGACGTCAAACTGCCGCAAAACGCGTTCAAGGCAGTGGTGCGCGGAGAATACGACGTGGCCGAACTGGCCATCGTGACCTGCCTGCAGGCTTTTGCCCACGGCAGGCCGGTGACGCTGCTGCCGACGGTGGTGATGGCCATACCGCCGCATCCCTGCCTGGCGTACAACACGACCCGCGGCAGGCTCGGGCCGGGCGACCTTGCCGGCAAACGTATCGGCATCCGCGCGCATTCGGTGACCACGGTGGCCTGGGTGCGCGGCATCCTCGCCCAGGACTACGGCGTCGACCTCGACAGCATTCAGTGGGTTGCCTTCGAGGATCCGCACGTGCCCGAGTGTGTGGAGCCTGCGAATGTCAGCCGCGCGCCGGCGGGCAGGACTCTGGTCGGCATGCTGCGTGCCGGTGAACTCGATGCCGGCGTGGTTTCGGTATCCGACCAGCAGGATGGCGTGCTCGCGCCGGTGATTCCCGATCCGGCAGCCGCGTTGGCGCGCTGGCGCGAGCGCTGCAACGCGAGGCCGCTCAACCATATGGTGGTGCTGCACCGCGACCTTGCGCGCGCGCAGCCCTGGGTGGCGGACGAGGTGCTGCGCCTGCTGCAGCAGAGTGCGGCGCGCGCGCCGGACATGCCCGGCGCGGACAGCATCCAGTCCGGCATCGAGGCGTTGCGGCCGAGTCTTGACCTGATCATCCATCATGCGTTCCACCAGGGTCTGATCCCGCGGCGGCTTGCCGTGGACGAGTTGTTCACGATGTGAGCCGCAGCCGATTGCAGGGGTGGGCGCGACGGGGCGCGCGGGTATAATTCGCGCACCTTTTTTCGAGAGCCGAAAGCCCACTCCATGCTGGACACCACCAAGACCTGGGATCTGCTCGTTGTCGGCGGCGGCAACGCGGCGCTGTGCGCGGCGCTGATGGCGCGCGAGGCCGGATGCAGCGTGATCCTGCTCGAAGGCGCGCCCAAACCCTTCCGCGGCGGCAACAGCCGCCACACCCGCAACCTGCGCTGCATGCATGAAGAGCCGCAGGACATCCTCACCGGCGTTTATCCGGAAGAGGAATACTGGCAGGACCTGCTGAAGGTCACCGGCGGCCTGACCAGCGAGAAACTGGCGCGCATCGTGCTGCACCACACCTCGTCCTGCCGGCCGTGGATGATGAAACACGGCGTGCGTTTCCAGCCGCCGCTGGGCGGCACGCTGCACCTGTCACGCACCAACGCCTTTTTTCTCGGCGGCGGCAAGGCGCTGGTCAATGCCTACTACGATTCGGCCGCCCGGCTCGGGGTCGAGGTTCATTATGAAGCGCAGGTCACCGACCTCGAGATCGACGGCGACCAGTTCAAGTCGGCAACCTTCACCCTTGGCGGTGCAACGCATCAGGTGCGCGCAAAAGCCGTGGTCATCGCCTGCGGCGGTTTCCAGGCCAACCTCGAATGGCTGGAGGAGGCCTGGGGGCCGGCGGCGAAGAACTTCCTCGTGCGCGGCACGCCGTACAACCGCGGCGACATCCTGAAGCTGCTGCTGGCGAAGGGTGCCAAGCAGATCAGCGATCCATTGCAGGGGCATTGCGTGGCAATCGATGCACGCTCGCCGAAATACGACGGCGGCATCATCACCCGCGTCGACGCGGTATCGCTGGGCATCGTGGTCAACAAGAATGCCGAGCGGTTCTACGACGAGGGCGAGGATTTCTGGCCCAAGCGTTACGCAATCTGGGGCCGGCTGGTGGCGGGGCAGCCCGACCAGATCGGCTATTCGATCGTCGATGCCAAGGTCATGGGCAAGTTCATGCCGCCGGTGTATCCGCCGATCCGCGCCAGTTCGCTGCGCGAGCTGGCGGTCAAGCTTGAACTGGACCCGGATGCGCTGGAGAAAACCGTGCGCGAATTCAATGCCGCGGTGCGCACCGGCACCTTCGACCACACGATCCAGGACGACTGCGTCACCGAGGGCATCACGCCGGCAAAAACCCACTGGGCGCAGAAAATCGACACCGCGCCGTATTTCGGCTACCCGCTGCGGCCCGGCATCACCTTCACCTATCTCGGGGTCACCGTCGACGACAAGTCGCGGATGATCCTGCAGGACGACAAACCCTGCAAAAACATATTTGCAGCCGGAGAAATCATGGCGGGAAACGTATTGGGCAAGGGGTACCTGGCGGGCATCGGCATGTCCATCGGCACCACCTTCGGGCGCATCGCAGGCGAGGAGGCGGCAAAACATGTACGCGGCTGATGAAAAACCGATGCCCCTTGATGCGCTGATCGAGGACGCGCAGCGCGTGCTGCGCGTGTGCAATGCCTGCCGCTATTGCGAAGGTTTCTGCGCGATGTTCCCGGCGATGGCGCGCCGTCTCGAGTTCACCGAGAACGACATCCATTACCTGGGCAACCTCTGCCACAACTGCGGCTCCTGCCTCTATGCCTGCCAGTTCTCGCCGCCGCATGAATTCCAGGTCAATGTGCCGCGGCTGATGGCGCGGGTGCGCGGCGAAACCTACCGCCGTTACGCCTGGCCGGGTTTCCTCGGGAAACTTTATGACAACAACGGCGTCGCGGTGAGCCTGATCTCGGCATTCAGCATTGCGCTGCTGTTCTGGATCGCCGGCGCGCTGACCCATCCGGAGCGTTTCTTCGCCGCGCACAGCGACGCCGAGGGCTCGTTCTACGCGCTGATGCCGCACAACCTGATGGCCGGCATGTTCGGCGCGGTGTCGGTGTTCGTGCTGATCGCGCTTGTGATGGGGTTCATCCGCTTCTGGCCGTACATGGGCGAGGATCTGGCGGACTTCTTCAAAAAGCCGCTGGCGGAGGGCCTGCATGACGCCTTCACGCTGAAGAACCTCGGCGGCGGCGGGGAGGGCTGTACCTATCCCGCGGAGCAGAAGTCCTTCGCGCGCCGGATATTCCACCACTTCACCTTCTACGGTTTCCTGCTGTGCCTTGCGGCGACCAGCGTGGCGACGGTGTATCACTACGCATTCGACTATCCGGCACCGTATCCGTACCTGAGCCTGCCGGTGATCCTCGGCACCGTCGGCGGCATCGGCCTGCTGATCGGGCCGGCGGGGCTGCTGTGGATCAAGGCGAAGCGCGATCCGGAACTGGCCTACCGTGCGCAGGACGGCATGGACGCCGGGCTGCTGGTGCTGCTGTTCATGATCAGCCTGACCGGCCTGGGCCTGCTGATCTGGCGCGAGACCGGTGCTATGGGCACCTGGCTCGCGGTGCATCTCGGTTTCGTGCTGGCGCTGTTCCTGACCATGCCCTATGGCAAGTTCGTGCACGGCATGTACCGGCTGATGGCGCTGGTGCGTTATCACCTTGAACGGCGGCGGCCGGTGCCGGGGATTGCGTCAGAATAAAACAATATAAAACAAATAGTTATGGTTATTTTCCAAGGCCGCGACAGCGGCCTTGGTCATTTCTGAATGGAGATTTTATGGATTGTTGTCTTGACATGAGATTTTAGTCTCATTACGATGCGGGCCGTTTCCTGCCTCCGGCTGGAGAGCTGCCATGCCCCTGACACCCGCACAGATGGACCGTAAGATCGACGAACATTTCGGTTATGAAGGCCGTGACGACGTCGAAGGTGTGCTTGCCACGCTGGCGCCCGACGCGACGCATGACGTTGTCGGCTGGACGGAGGGGCCGAGCCACGGACGCGAAGCCGCGCGTCGTTTCTACGAAACACTGTTTGCCGACCTCGCCGACGGCCGGGTGACGCCGCTGCGCAGGCTTCACGGCAACGGCTTTCTGGTCGATGAATCACTGTGGCAGGGCAAGGCGCCCGGCCGGCCGTTCGGGTTCGAGGGGCGCGGGCGGCCGCTGGAGTTCAGGTTGCTGCATGTCGTCGAGTTCACTGAATCCGGGCAGATTGCGAGGGAGCAGGTCTGGCTCGACGTGGCGGCGGTCATGCGCCAGCTGCAGCAATGATGCCACGCCGCGGCAGCAACCGTGAATTGCGCACCCGCAAGGATCTGCTGCAGGCTGCTGGCCGGCTGCTGAAATCGGGGCGCCGGCCGTCGATGGAGGAGGTGGCTGCCGAAGCCCTGGTGTCGCGCGCGACTGCCTATCGTCATTTTTCGAATGTCGATGCACTGCTGGTCGAAGTGCCGGTCGACGAGGCGGTGGCCGATCCTGCCGCGCTGTTCGCACATGATGCCTCCACCGATGCCGAAGCGCGCATCGACCGTGCGGAGGCCTTCATGCACGACGTGACCTGGCGCAACGAGCCGCAGCTGCGGCTGATGCTTGCAAACAGCATCGGCCGCGATACCGCAGACGACACGCTGCCGCGCCGCCAGAACAGGCGCCTGCCGCTGATCGAGGCCGCGCTCGCGCCGGCGCGCGCACGCATCGGTGATGCCGATTACGGACGGCTGTGCACCGCGCTGGCGCTGCTCTTCGGCCCGGAGGCGATGATTGTCGCCCGCGACGTGCTGCGCATCGACGGGCGGCAGGCGCGGGATGCGAAAAGCTGGGCGGTGCGTGCGCTGGTACGCGCAGCGCTGGACGAAGGTTCATCGAAAAGCGGCGGCCGAAAACCGGCGGCTGCGACAACACAGGGGAGATCCGGATCATGAGAGCGATTTTCATCCCGGCTGTGGCTGCCGGCATCGCCTGCATGCTGCAGGCCTGGACATTGTCTGCCGCCGCGGCGAGTCCGCAGCATCCGCAGGCCGACATCCAGCGCGGGCGTTACCTTGTTCGCATCACCGGCTGCAATGATTGCCATACCCCCGGTTATCCGGAATCGAACGGCAGGACGCCGGAAAAGGAATGGCTCACCGGCAGCCCGCTGGGCTGGCGCGGTCCCTGGGGTACGACGTATGCCAGCAATCTGCGGCTGGTCATGAACAACATGAGCGAGGCGCAGTGGCTGAAGCATGCGCGCGTCGAATGGCGTCCGCCCATGCCCTGGTTCAACCTCCAGGGCATGAACGATGCCGACCTGCGTGCAATCTACCGTTACGTGCGCCACCTCGGACCCGCGGGCAAGCCGGCGCCGGTCTACGTGCCGCCGGAGCGGGAGCCGGCGCAGCCTTACGTGCAGTTTCCTGCGCCGCCGAAATAAGGGATCCCTGTTCCGCCAGGGACGCAATCGCGGCTTTCTGCAAGGTTTCCGTGTGCGTCATGCGGGAATGCACAGCGAGGCTCTGCGATAATGCCGCCATGCTTCCCCCGATCCTCCGCCCCCATCCCGCTGCCGAAGTCCTGACGGAAGAGCGTTGCCACATCCTCGAACTGTCCAACGACGACAGCGACCCGGCGATGTCGATCGCCCGGGCGCGGGTCGGGCCCGGCGTCACCACGCGCTGGCACCGGGTGCGCGACACCGTCGAGCGTTATGTGATTCTCGACGGCGTGGGGCGCATGGAGATCGGTGATTACCCGCCGCAGGAAGTGCAGGCCGGTGACGTGGTGATGATTCCGCCGTCGGTGCGCCAGCGCATTGCCAATGCCGGCGAGGGTGATCTGGTGTTCCTGGCCATCTGCACGCCGCGTTTCCGGCCGGAGGCCTACGAGGATGCGGAGGATGGTGGTGATGCATGAACTGCGCGAGGCGGGTCCGGCTGATGCGCCGGCGCTGCAGCGGCTGTACGCGGACATCCGCGGCCGCGCGGAGTGGTTGCCGCCCGCTGCACGGATGAATGCAAATTTTGCGCATGACTCGGAGGGTGAGCGGGTGATCGTCGCGGTGGCCCCGGACGGGATCATCGACGGACTGATCGCGGTGTGGGAGCCGCAGGCTTTTGTGCATCACCTGTACGTGCGGGAGCGCGCGCGGAGGCGCGGAGTGGCCAGTGCGTTGCTCGAATCCCTGCGGATCAGCATGCCGCGGCCCTGGAGCCTGAAATGCCTGAAGTCGAATGTTGATGCCCTGCGTTTCTACCGCCGTCTCGGCTGGATCCGCATCGCTGCAGGCAACAGCGACGACGGTGCCTACGAGTTGTTGCAATGGCCTGCAGCGGCATCCGTTGCCGCATGATCCGGTGGAGTCATGCCTGCGGCTTGTCGCTGGCGCTTGCGGCAACGGCTGCGGCGGGGACCGGCATGGGCGTGGAGGATACGCCGCTGCGGCCGAGCGAACTGAAGCTGATGCAGCGCATCGCCGCGGTCGATCCTTCCTTCCGTTATGGCGAGCGGGTGAAACGTTATTACCGCACGCATCCGAATACCAAGAACCGCATTCCGCTGCGCGTGGAGATGGTGCTGCCGCAGGAGAAGGGTCTGTATTTCGGCCAATACATCCGCTACGTGATGACCATCAGCGAGCCGGCGGGGCTGGTGATTTATGAATACGATGCCGGCAGCGCGAAACGCGGCCAGGGCACGATCCTGGTGACGCCGAAGGATGTGGTCAGGACCGAGTATGGCTGCGGCGCCACGTCCTGCACGACCCGGGTGGAGCGCAACGGGCGGCTGCTAGGCGAGCGTGGCGAAAATTGAAAAATACCAATATAAACAAATACTTATGAAAACTGTTCGGGCGCTGACGGGTATACTCGCGATGTCTGCGATGCCACTGCTGCACGCGGCGCAGGCCGCCGATCCCTGCGCCGCTGCGATCAATACCGGCGAGATCAGCGAGTGCATGAACCAGCTGTTCGTGACGACCGACCGCGAACTGAATCGCGTTTACCAGGAATTGCTCAAGCGCATCGACGGCAGCGATTCCCAGCAGGTTGACCGCGGCACGGTCAGGCGGCGGCTGGCGGAGGCGCAGCGCAGCTGGGTGGAGTTCCGTCGCCAGGATTGCGAAGGCATGTACAAGCTGTTCGAGGGCGGGTCGATCCGCAACGCGCGTTTCCACGGCTGCATGATCGAGCGCACGGAACGGCGCATTGCCGAACTGAAGGGCTGGGATCAACCCTAGTGTCACGCGGCCTGCGGTTGCTCAGGCCGGACGCCCGCGGAAACGCGGATAAACCCTGTAGACGTTGTCCTCGAAAATCTTTTTCTTGTCGGCCGCGCTGATCGCGGTCGCGGCATCGATGTAGCGCCGGGTGTCGTCGTAGTAGTGTCCGGTTTCCGGGTCGATGCCCTTCACCGCGCCGACGATTTCCGAGGCGAACAGGATGTTGTCCGCCGGGATCACGCGCGTCAGCAGGTCGATGCCGGCCTGGTGGTAGACGCAGGTGTCGAAGAACACGTTGTTCATCACGTGCTCCTTCAGCGGCGGCTTGCCCATGTCCTGCGCGAGGCCCCGGTAGCGGCCCCAGTGGTAGGGCACCGCGCCGCCGCCGTGCGGGATGATGAACTTCAGCGTCGGGAAGTCCCTGAACAGGTCCGAGTTGATGAACTGCATGAAGGCGGTGGTGTCGCCGTTGATGTAGTGCGCGCCGGTGAAATGGAAGGCCGGATTGCAGGAGGAGCTGACATGGACCATCGCCGGCACGTCGAGCTCGACCATCTTTTCGTACAGCGGGTACCACCACTTGTCGGTCAGCGGCGGGTCGGTCCAGTAGCCGCCGGAGGGGTCCGGGTTCAGGTTGCAGCCGATGAAGCCGTATTCCCTGACGCAGCGTTCGAGTTCCGGGATGCAGTTGTCGGGCCGCACGCCGGGGCTCTGCGGCAGCTGGCAGACGCCGGTGAAGTTTTTCGGAAACAGCGTGCAGACGCGGTGGATCAGCTCGTTGCAGATGTCGGTCCACAGCGCGCTGGTGGCGGCGTTGCCGACGTGGTGGGCCATGCCGCCGGCGCGCGGCGAGAAGATGGTCATGTCGGTGCCGCGCTCGCGCTGGATGCGCAACTGGGCGCCCTCGATGGTTTCGCGCAGTTCGTCGTCGGTGATGCGCAGCGAGTTTTTCGCCGGACTGAGCGCCGGATCCCTGAGGCCGGCAATCTGTTTCTGGCGGAAGGCTTCGAGTGATTTCGGGGCGGTGGTGTAGTGGCCGTGGCAGTCGATGATCATTCCTGGGATTCCTCCGGTGTTGCTGCGGGACGCTGCGGATTTTACTTCGCCGGGACGCGCTGCCGGAAAAAGAACCGCCCGTCTGGCGTGAGCGGGACGGGCGGTGTTCCGGCGGCCGGTCAGTGCCGGGGCGGTTCAGGCGGCACTCAATTGGCCTCGATTTTTGCCCGCTTGATCACCGGCACCCAGCGTGCCTGCTCGTCCCGGATGAATTTCTGGTATTCGGCGCCGCCCGACGGTGCGGAGTCGATGCCGCGGTCCTTCAGCTGCTTGATCACGTCGGGTGCATTCAGCGCGGCGGTGAAATCCTTGCTCAGGCGATTGATGATCACCGGCGGGGTCTTCGGTGCGGCCGACAGGCCGTACCAGTTGATCGCCAGATAACCCTTGACGCCGGCTTCGGCGATGGTCGGAACATTGGGCAGTGCCTCGGCGCGTTTGGCGCCGGTGACGCCGAGCGCGCGGGCCTTGCCCGACTGCACATGCGGCACCGCGGTCGAGATGACCGCCATGAAGGCCGGCACATGGCCGCCGATGAGGTCGGTGATGGCCGGGCCGCCGCCTTTGTACGGGACATGGTTCAGCGTAATGCCGGTCATGCCTTCGAGCAATTCGACGGCGAGGTGGCCGGGGCTGCCGGTGCCCGAACTGGCGTAGTTGATCTTGCCGGGCTGGGCTTTGGCACTGGCGATGAATTCGCCGAGATTTTTGGCCGGCACCGAGGGATGGGTGATCAGGATGTTCTGCAGCGTGACCAGCATGCCGATGTGGGTGAAATCCTTCATCGGGTCATAGGGCACTTTCTGGATTGCGGGACTGACCACCATGGAGCCGATGTGTGACATGCCCACCGTATGGCCGTCCGGTTCGGAGCGCGACAGCAGTTGCATGGCAATCACGCTGTTGGCGCCGGGGCGGTTGTCGACAATGACCTGGTTGCCGAAGCTGGCGGCCAGTTTGGGTTGCAGGATGCGCGCGACCAGGTCGGTGGCGCCGCCGGGCGGGAAGCCGACAATGAAACGGACAGGTTTGGTCGGGCCCCATTCGGCGGCCAGCGCCGGTGCGGCAAACAGTCCGGCGGCGAGCAGGGCGGTGATGCGATGCAAAGACTTCATGGGCATGTCACTCCGTAAGGATGGAATCTGTGTGCGATGCAGCATTTTCGCAAAAAAAAAGACTGCAGGGCCAGTGCCCCGCAGTCTTTTTTGTCAGGAAACGATTTAGTTTGTTTTTCAGTTGGTGTGATACAGGCCGGCGGCCTTGATCACTTTTTCCCACTGTGCCTTTTCGGCCCTGATATAGGCGCCGAAGGCTTCCGGCGTGCTGGTCGAAACATCCAGGCCCTGCCTGAACAGCAGATCCTTGACGTCGGGCAGGTTCAGCGCCGCGATGGACTCCTTGTTCAGGCGGTCGATGAT
Source organism: Burkholderiales bacterium (assembly GCA_022843705.1). Lineage (GTDB taxonomy): Bacteria > Pseudomonadota > Gammaproteobacteria > Burkholderiales > SG8-41. Next base: position 25,106 of record JALHND010000002.1, on the reverse strand, counting down.
GTTGCGCGGCGTTTTCGCCGGGGCGAGCAGGCCGTACCAGTTGTTGGCTTCGAAGCCTTTGAGGCCGGCTTCGGCGACCGTCGGCAGTTCGGGCAGCAGGCCCGAACGTTTGGCCGTGGACACGGCCAGCGCGCGGATCTTGCCGGACTTGATGTGGCCGACAGCGCTCGCGGCAGTGGCGAAAATCAGGTTGATCTGGCCGCCGAGCAGGTCGACCATGGCCGGTCCGCCGCCCTTGTACGGGACATGGACGATCTTGGTGCCGGCCTGCAGGTTGAACAGTTCCAGAGCGAGGTGGCCGGCACCGCCGACGCCCGAAGAGCCGCCGTTGAGCGGCTTGGTCTTGGCCAGGGCGACCAGTTCCTTGACACTTTTGGCGGGCACCGAGGGGTGCACGACCAGCGCGTTGGTGGAATCCACCGCGCGGGTTATCGGCAGCACATCCTTCAGCGGATCGAAGGGCAGCTTCTTGTAGAGCGAGGGATTGATGGCCAGTGCGGCGATGGTGCCCATCAGGATGGTGTAGCCGTCAGGGGTCGCGTTGGAGAGAATCTCGGTGGCGATGTTGCCCGCAGCACCGGGCCGGTTGTCGATGATGACCTGCTGGCCGAGGCGCTCGCTCAGCTTGGCACCCATGGCGCGGGCCGTGGTGTCGGTGCCGCCGCCGGGTGCAAAACCCACCAGCATGCGGATCGGCTTGGTCGGCTGCCATTCGGCGGCCAGGCCCTGTGCGGCGAAGCAGGCCAGCGCGGCGCCGGCCATCAGGCGCGTCGTCAGGTGTCGGTTCATTGTTTTCCTCCAGTGATGGTTGGTTATGGGTGCTGCGGTTCAGGCCGCCGCATTTGCGGCAGATGCTGCCTTGCGTCCGGCAGCGAGCCGGGTGGCGAGGGTAAAGGCGTGTTCCATGGCGCCGGGGTCGGCCTTGCTCTGGCCGACGATGTCATAGGCCGTGCCGTGGGCGGGGGTCGTGAACACCGTTTTCAGTCCGGCGGTGACGGTGACACCCTTGTTGAAGCCGAGCAGCTTGGTCGCGATCTGGCCCTGGTCGTGGTACATCATGACCACGCCATCGAATTTCCCCTTGAGTGCCTGCAGGAAAATAACGTCCGATGAGATCGGGCCTTCGCAGTTGATGCCGCCGGCCTTCAGCCTGTCGACGGTCGGGCGGATGATGCGGATTTCCTCGTCACCGAAGAGGCCGTTTTCGCCGTTGTGCGGATTGAGCGCGGCAACCCCGATGCGCGGTGCGGTCCTGCCGGTGGCGAGCAGCGTGTCATTGGCGAGATTGACGGCGGAGGTGATGCGTTCCGGGGTGATCATGTTCACGGCTTCGCGCAGGGCGACATGGGAAGTCACGCGGAAGGTGCTGAACTGGTCGATGACGTTCATTTCGCCGAAAAAGCCGCTGTGGTCGGTCAGCTTGGCGAACATCTGGTGCTCGTCGTTGAACTTCCAGCCGCCGCGGTTCATCGCGCCCTTGTTCAGCGGCGCGAAGCAGATGCCGTCGAGTTTGCCGGCCATGGCGAGGTCGATCATGAATTTCAGCGTGTCGCCGGCAAGTTTGCCCGCTTCGTCGGACGGGGCGCCCTGCGCGAATTTCGCGGGATCGGTATTGCCGAGGTCGATCAGCGGCAGGTCCTGGCGCGGCCAGCTGACTTCGTCGATGCTGCGGCAGGCGGTATATGCAAACTTGACGCCGGCATCCCGCATGCCGAGTTCAAGCACGCGCCGGTCGCCGATGATGACGACTTCCGCGAGTTGCGAAGGTTTGCCTGATGCCAGCAGTTTTGCGGCGATTTCCGGGCCGATGCCGGTGACATCGCCCAGCATGAATCCGATGCGGGGAAGCTTGCTCATGGGTACTCCGGGAAAAGAGGGGGCTAGTTTAGTCTATTTCCTTGTCCGGGCCGACCCTTTGCGCCGCGGAGCCGGCACCAGCAGCCGGGTCAGCTCGCGCACCGATTCGAGTTTTTCGAGACGGAAGACCCGCTCGATCACCTGCTCGGCCCGCGCCGGCGGCAGCCCGCCCCAGGCTGCGCATTCGCGGAATTTGTCCGCGACCTCTCCGTCGCTCATCGGATAGGCGGGACTGCCCTTGCCGAAATCGGCGCGGCCGCTGATCACGCGGCCGTCCTTCAGTTCGATGTCGATGATGGTGGTCATTTTTTCGTAGCCGGCGGCCTCGGCTTCGGGATGCACGCCGAATTCGACCAGGCCGATCATGCGCTGCACATCGGCGCGGCGCACCACGGCATCGGTGAACTGCGCCAGGCCGGCCCTGCGTTCGAGCAGCAGTATCGCCATGCAGAATTCCATGCTGAACTTGGCCTGCAGTTCCGTTCTTGGGCGGCGGTGGATCAGTGTGTTGGGCATGTGGCGATTGGTGCCGACGCGGATTTTGCGCACCTGCGCCGGCCGGATGTCGTTCTGCAGCACGAGTTCGAGCATGACACCCATGCCGGGATGGGTCAGCGAGCCGCTGGGATGGGGTTTGATCGAGACGCCAGGCATCGCGAAGGTCCAGGGTTTGCCGAGCTTGCCGTGGATGGCCTTCGGGTCGTAACCGCCGCCGGCGGCGTTGAAGAAGCCGCGTTTTGCTTCCAGCGCATCCGGTGCGGCGCTCCAGCCGAGGCGGATCAGTTCCGCCGCCATCACGCCCGATTCCGCGGAACGGCCGGGATGGAAGGGCTTGGTCATGGTGCCGAAGTTCTCGCGCAGGCCGGCGGCCTGGCTGGCGCCCAGGCTCAGCGCCTGCGCGGTCTGGGCGGCGTCGAGCCCGAGCAGCCGTGCCGCGCCGGCGGCGGCACCGATGGCACCGAAGGTTGCCGTGGAATGGAAGCCGTCGGCGTAATGGCGCGGGTTGATCGCTTCGGCGAGTTTGGTTTCGACCTCGACGGCGATCTGGTACGCTGTCAGCAGGTCGAGGCCGGAACGGTTGCCGTGTTCGGCCAGTGCCAGCACGGCGGGCAGTGCCGGCGCCGTGGGGTGGGTGAGCAGGCCGTAGACGCGGTCTTTGGCCACTGCGAGCTGGGTATCGTCGTAATCGTCGGCATGGATCGCGATGCCGTTGGCGAAGGCGGCGAAACGCGGCGGTACCCTGAGCGCGGTGCCGATCACCGTGGCACCGCGGTCCAGCGGCAGGCCCAGCGTCTTCAGGTAGCGGCGGATGACATGGCCGGACTCGGCGGCGTTGCCGGCCAGCGCGAGGCCGAGACCGTCGAGCAGGGAACGTTTGCCGTGGTGCATCACCGCGCGCGGAATCTGCGCCGTACGGGTGCGGGTGACGAAGCGGGCGACTTCGGCGGTAAGGGCGATTTCTCGGGGCATGCGGGGCCTCTGGAAAGACGGAGAGGCGCCTGATTTAACACATCGGCACCGGCTTGACCATGTGCCGGAGCCGCGGGGCCGGTTTCAGCCGGCGAGGCCGAGTTCGGCGCTGAAATCGGCGATCACCTGCTCGCGGCTGCGTTGCAGGCGGGGCGGGCGCTGGCCCATCGGGCGGTTCTCGATTTCGGGCACGATTTTCATGGCAACGAACACCGGGCCGGGCGCGGCGAGAATGCGGCCGATGTCGATCGTCAGGCTTTCGAGATTGGTGTACGCGTGCGCGGCGGGATATCCGGCAGCGCGGGCCATCTGGTCGTAGGCAACGTTGGCGGCGTTGGGCACCGGCTGGCCGCCGGTGGTTGCGTAACACTCGTTGTCGAGCAGGAAATGGTAAAAATTCTTCGGCTTGTGCTCGGACACCATCGCCAGCACCCCCAGGCTCATCTGCAGGTCGCCTTCGGAGTCGAAGAGCACGATTTTTTCACGGGGCAGGGCCAGCGCCAGTCCGAGCGCGAAGCCGGCGTGTCCGCCCATCGCCGGATCGCCCAGCGGCAGGTCGCGGCGGGGCTGCGTGCTGATTTCGTGCCACTGGCGGTTGCCGCGGCCGGGAATCACGATGGCGTTGCCGCGATGCTGCTGGAACACCCTGAACATTTCCTGCATGACGATCATGTTTTGTTCTCCCGGGGTGTTCAGCTGTTGAATCCGTGGTATTCGTCCCCGACCAGGACCGCCACCGGACGCCGGTTCCTGCGCGCTTCCCCGAAAGCCGCAGAGATGCGCGGGGCGTCATTGTCGTTTTCGACGAGATAGTAGTTGATGCCGAAGGCGTTGAGGAAACGCTCGGTATAGACCGCCGCGGTGTCCTTGGTCACGCCATGCCTTGTCCATCCGCGGTAACCCACCAGCATCACCACCGGGATGTTGAGCCCGAGCCCCCAGCCGCGCATCGAATCGCCGGCTTCCATCATGCCGGTGTTCTGGATCAGGATGATCGGCACCTTGCCGCCGGTGTGCAGCCCGGCGGCGGTCGAAAAGGCGAGACCTTCGCGCGCGACGGCGATCAGGGTCAGCCCGGGATCCGCCTTCATCAGCGTGTAGAGCCAGTTGGTTTCGCTGTCGGGCAGCCAGACGACATGGGTCACGCCGTTCTGTTTCATCTGCGCGAGCACGGTTTCCGGGCTCAGCTGTGCTTCCTTCGCGTCCGCCATCGCGTCATCCTTTTTATGCTTTCGGGACTGCGGAACGGCATCCGGTGTTCCGCTGCCGGATTTTTATCACAGCCAGGGTGCCCGAGCGTCGCGGGTTCCGGATGCTGGTCACCGGGCGGTTGCGGCCTTGCCGGGTGCGGGGGGGGCGGAGTAACCTCGACGCCTCCTCCGATGCGCAATGATTGTTTTCATCCATGACATCCATGAAAAACCCGGTTCGTGCCGCATTGGCACGCGGCGAGACCGTCACCGGTCTCATCCTGTTCAGCGGCAGCCCGATGATCACCGAGCTGGCCGCAGCCGCCGGCGTCGATTTCGTGATCATCGACATGGAACACAGCGCGCTCGATTTTGACACCTGCGCCCATGTCATCCGCGCCGCCGATGCCGCCGGCATCACGCCTTTCGTGCGCATCGCCGACGTTGAACGCACCCTGATCCTGAAACTGATGAACATGGGCGCGGCCGGCATCGCGATTTCGCATGCCACCCGGGAAAACTGCGCGCTGGCGCTGGACTACGCGCGTTACGCGCCCGCGGGTCAACGCGGGGCCTGCACCATCGTGCGTTCCGCGGGTTATGCGCCGGGCGACTGGGACGCGCATGTGCGCCGCGCCAACGATGAACTGATGGTCATTCCGCTGATCGAGGACACACCGACGCTGCAGGATTTCGAGGCGATGGCGGCGATGCCGGGTCTGGAGCTGTTTTTCATCGGGCCGACCGACCTGTCGATTGCGCTGGGCGTGCCGCATGCCACGTTTGAAAATCCGAAGATGGCTGCCGCGCTGGAGCAGGTGGTGACGGCTGCGCGCAAACACGGCAAACACGTGATGACCACCATCGGCAACAAGCCTGATCCCGTCTACGGCCGGTCGGTGCGTGACCGCGGCGTGCAGGCGATCGTGCTGGGCACCGACGGGCACCTGTTTCTGGATGTGTGCCGTCGGGTGAATGCCGTAAAAACCTGAATTTACAGGATGGACAGGATTTTCAGGATAAACCCTTTGATACTTGGTTTTCCGTTTTTATCCTGATCATCCTGTCCATCCTGTTAATTGCTTTGATTTTCATGCCATGACCAAAAAACTCATCATCACCGTGCGCGTCAACGAATACATGTCGCGCGACATCAATCGCAACGTACCGTTCACGCCGGACGAGATCGCCGAAACCGCGGCGGAATGCCGCGCGGCCGGCGCCTCGATCATCCATTTCCATGCGCGCACGCCGGACGGCGGCAAATGCCACGAACCGGAGGTCTACGCCGAGATCGTGGCCAAGATCCGCGAGAAAACCGACATCCTGATCGATTCGACGCTGGGCCAGATTACCGTCAACGAAGACGAGAACCGGCTGGCCCATATCAAGCTGATGGGGCAGAAGAGCAAAACCCGGCCGGATTTTGCGGCGGTCGACACCGGCAGCAGCAACATCGACGCCTATGATCCGGTGGCGAAAAAATTCCTGACCACCAACAAGATCTACAAGAACAGCACCGAGACCTGCCTGTTCCTGGCCAGGGGTATGACCGAAGCCGGCGTCAAGCCGCACCTGTCGGTATGGGCGGTACCCTTTGTGCGCATGGTCGAGGCCTTCCTCGACATGGGGGCGGTGAAGGAGCCGGCCTATGTGCAGTGTGTGCTGGCCGAGGGCGGCATCGTCGGCGCACATCCCTGCAACACGCGCGGGCTGGAGGCGCTGATCGATTTCCTGCCGCCGCAGCGTCGCATCGAATGGACGGTGGCCTGCAAGGAAGGCAACCTGTTCAATGTTGCCACCACCGCGCTTGAACGCATGGGGCATCTCGCGCCGGGCATCGGCGACTATCCCTATCCGGAAATCGGCTGTCCGACCAACGCCGAACTGGTGCGGCGGTTTGCGGAGCTGGGACGGGCGGTCGGCCGGGAGCCGGCGACGACGGATGAGGCGCGGACCCTGCTGGGCATTTTCCGCAATTAGTTTTTCCGTGTGCAGCATACGGACGCCTTATGGTTGAAGGCGTCTCCGGAGCGGGCTGGATGCTGCTCATATGGTGAACATCAGGGCGTGAGCTGTCCCGGGCTGGGTTAAAATCCGCAGCTTCGCCGCTGCGATCCGTCCTGCGGCGGAATCCCACAGGAGGACAGCCGATGGGGCATACCATCGCCGAGAAGATTCTCGGCAAACACGCGGGCGGCAAGCCGGCCAGGGCCGGTGAAATCGTCATCGCGGACGTCGATTTCGCAATGATCCACGACGCCCGTGCCGGCAACGCACTGAAGATGATCGAAAAGCTGGGTGCGAAATCCCTGCCTTACGTCAAACGCACCGCCCTGGTGCTGGACCACTATTCGCCGCCGCCCAACATGGAGGCGGCCAATACCCATGTCGAGATGCGCGCGTTTGCCGACAGGCACGGCTCGCCGATCTACGACGTCGGTGACGGCATTTGCCACCAGGTGCTGCCCGAAGGCGGGCACCTGACCTGCGGCGATCTCGTGGTCGGCACCGACACCCATTCAACCACCTACGGCGCCTTCAACGCCTTCGGCACCGGTGTCGAAGGCACCGACGTGTCGGCGGTGATGATGACCGGCAAGCTGTGGTTCCGCGTGCCGGAGACCATCCACATCGAACTCAAGGGCGCCCTGCAGCCGGGTGTCTGGGCCAAGGACGTCACGCTGGCCATGCTCGGCAGGCTGGGCGCCGAGGGTGCCAACTACCAGGCCCTCGAATATGCCGGCAGCGGTGTTGAGGCAATGGCGATCGACGACCGCATGACATTGTCCAACCACGCGGCCGAACTCGGCGCGAAGGCGGCGATCCTCGAGGCTGACGAAAAAACGCTGGCCTGGCTCAAGGCCCACGGCGCTGCCACGCCGAATCCGGTGCAGGCCGATGCCGATGCGGTCTATGCGCAGCGCATTGTCATCGACACCGCGGCACTGGCGCCGCAGGTGGCACGCCAGCACCATATCGACGATATCGCGGCGGTGCCGGATGTCGCCGGCCAGAAGATCCAGGTGGCGCTGATCGGCACCTGCACCAACGGCCGGCTCGACGACATCCGCCAGGCGGCGGCAATCCTCAAGGGCCGCAAACTCGCGAAGGGCGTGCGCATGATCGTCACCCCGGCCTCGCGGGCAATCTACCTCGCGGCGATGCGCGAAGGCCTGTTTGAAATCCTCACTGCGGCAGGCGCCTCGGTGGAGGCCGCGGGTTGCGGCACCTGCGTCAACATCACCGGCCACTACATTGCCGGCGACGACCAGGTGGTGATTTCCAGCGCCAACCGCAATTTCAAGGGGCGGCTCGGCAACCCGAAGTCGGAAATCTGGATCGGTTCGGCGGCAACGGTGGCGGCGTCTGCGCTGACCGGCGTGATCACCGATGCACGGACGGTCGCCGGCGGCGACTGGCGGGCGGCGGCCTGAAACTTGGCCACAGGGGATGCAGGGAAAAGCAAATTAACAGGATGGACAGGATTTACAGGATAAACCCCTTGCCTTGAGCGGCGGCCTTTCTGTTTTTTATCCTGATCATCCTGTCCATCCTGCAAGTTGTTTTTGAAGTCATTCGTGTTCCCTGTGGCTATTATTGAATTTGGTCCTGCAGTTCGGAGGCGTCAAACATGAACATCATCAAAGGCAGTGCCCGCATCCTCGGCGACGAGGTCAGCACCGACATCCACTGCTCCAGCAAATACCTGCCCGGCAAGGACACGGCCCATATCGCGACGGTGGCCTTCGACAACGTGTCGCCCGGTTTCGCCAAAAACTTCGTCAAGGGCGACGTGATCGTTGCCGGCGCGAATTTCGGCATCAATTCCTCGCGCGAGCAGGCGGTGCACGTGATGCACCGCATGGGCGTGTCGGCGATCGTGGCGCCGAGCTTCGGCCGCCAGTTCTACCGCAACGCGATCAACAACGGCATGCCGGTCATCGAGTGCGACATTGCCGGCGTCGCCGCGGGTGACGCGGTCGAGCTGGATCTTGCCGGCGGGCGCATCCGCGTGCCGGCGAAAAACATCGAGCGCGCTGTACCTCCGCTGCCGGCCGCCGTGCAGGCGCTGCTGGAGGCGGGCGGGCTGATCCCCTTCCTGCAGAAACACCCGGACTGGAATCTTGGCGGGGCGGCTGCATGAACCTGAAAATCGAGCGCGTCGAAGTCTTCGGCGTGGCCATGCCGCTGGTCATGGAATTCAAGAATGCCTACCTGTCGAAGTCGGTGGTGAAAAGCGCAATCGTGCGCATCACCGCGACCGGCGGCGCAATCGGCTACGGCAACATCGATCCGACGCCGGGTTATTCCAAGGAAAGCATCGAGGACAGCCTGGCGATGATCCAGTCGCGCCTGGCGCCGGCGGTGATGGGCATGGATCCGACCAATCTCCACCGCATCGCCGCGAAACTGGAATCCGTGGTGCCCGATTTCCTCGACGCCAAGGCCACCATCGACATGGCCTGCAGCGACCTCGCGGCGCGCGTGGCCGGGGTGCCGCTGCATACCTGGCTCGGCGGTGCGGTGAAGGACAGGCTGCTGTTCAATGCCTGGATCAGCATCCAGTCGCCGGAAAACGCGGCGAAGGAGACGCTGGACTGGCAGAAAAGGGGTTTCCGCTCCTGCAAGATCAAGGTCGGCGGCGACATCGTGGCCGACCGCGACCGCATCAAGGCGGTGCGCGAGGCCTGCGGCCCCGAGTTCAACATCCGCATCGACGCCAACGCCGGCTACGACGCCGAAACGTCGATCAGGCTCGCGGAAATGGTCGCGCCCTACGGCCTGCAGCTGTTCGAGCAGCCGGTGCCGGCCCAGGACATTGCCGGCATGGCGCGGGTGCGCAAGGCCGCCAACTCCGTCGGTGTGCCGATCATGGCCGACGAATCGGTGACCGACCATGCCAGCCTGATCGACATCATCCGCGCCGATGCCGCGGACATCGTCAAGGTCAAGGTCATGAAGCAGGGCGGTTTCCTCAACACCCGGCGCATGATTGCCACCGCGGAAGCCGCGGGCATCCGCTGCGTGGTCGGCCACGGCTTCGGCCTCGGTGTGAACACCATGGCGGAAATCATGCTGGCGGCAACTTCCGACAACGTCATCGACGGGCTCGAATGCGTCGGGCCGCTGAAAACGAAGGACGACATCGTCACGCAGAAACTCGACCTCGGCAGTGGCAGCATTCCGCTGCCGGACGGGCCGGGCCTGGGCGTGACGCTGGATGACGCCAAGCTTGCGCAGTACAAGTTCGAGGTCAAAAAAGCGGCCTGAGCCGCTTCAATCCACGGGCCCCGGCCCTGAACGAGGAGAATGATGATGAAGTTGATGCGATATGCAGTGGCGGCCGCATTGGCCGGATTGACCGCCCAGGCGGCAGCGCAAACCTGGCCGGCGCGCCCGGTGACCATACTCTGCTGGTCGGCCGCGGGTTCCCCGGTGGACATCTATGCGCGCACGATGGCCAAGCTGCTGATTCCGGAACTGGGCCAGAACGTGGTGGTGGAGAACCGCACCGGCGGCTCCGGCATCATCATGACCAATGCGCTGGTGCGCGGCGCGGCCGATGGTTACACGATCGCGGCGAACACGCTGACGCTGGCCACGCTGTTCAGCGAGCCCAACGCCCAGTTCAAACCCGATGACCTGCAGATGATCGCGCGCTCGCAGATCGATCCCTACGGCCTGATCGTGCACACCTCCACACCCTTCAAGACCATCGAGCAGCTGGTGGCCTTTGCCCGCAAGAAGCCCGAGTTCATCAACGTCAGCGGTCCCTTCGCGATGAGCTCGCACCGGGTCGCCTGGGAGGTGTTCTCCGAGGTGGCGAAATTCAAGGCCACCTGGGTGCCTTACCCCGGCGGCGGCCCGGCGCTGACCGCCGTGGCCGGCGGCCATGTCGATGCAGCGGCGACCAATCCCGGCAACGTCAAGCCGATGATCGAGGCCGGCAAGGTGCGTGTGCTGGCAGTGTCCTCCGAAAAACGCCTGGACGACTTCCCGGATGTTCCGACCTACAAGGAAAAGGGCTGGGACGTGGTGCGTTACCAGTGGCGCGGCCTGATGGCCAAGGCGGGCACGCCGAAACCGGTGGTGGACCGGCTGGCGGCCGCGATCCAGAAGGCGCAGCAGACCGAGGAATGGAAAACCTACCTGAAGCGGGTCACCCAGCTTGACGGCTTCCAGGGACCGGAAGCCTTCCGCGCGCAGCTGATGCAGGACATGAAGGAAACCGAGGCGATCAAGAAGAAGCTGGGACTCTGAAAGGCAGCGATGAATGATGAGTGATGAGCGATGAACAAAAAAACATCAGTACGGCAGCGGCTGCGCAAACGGCTGACTGAGGGCGGCAGGGTGCGCCACCGAGCAGGGGCCCCGCGGTAGCGGGGATGCGAGCAAGGCGCATCCCTGCCAGCCGCCCGGAACAGAGAATGAAGCAGCAAACACTTGAACGGAAACGATGATGGCGAAGTTGACGGTACGACAGC
>JALHND010000002.1:0-14001 GCA_022843705.1 Burkholderiales bacterium | reverse complement strand
GGGGCCCCGCGGTAGCGGGGATGCGAGCAAGGCGCATCCCTGCCAGCCGCCCGGAACAGAGAATGAAGCAGCAAACACTTGAACGGAAACGATGATGGCGAAGTTGACGGTACGACAGCGGCTGCACAAACGGCTGACCGAGGGCGGCAGGGTGCGCCACCGAGCAGGGGCCCCGCGGTAGCGGGGATGCGAGCAAGGCGCATCCCTGCCAGCCGCCCGGAACAGAGAATGAAGCAGCAAACACTTGAACGGAAACGATGATGGCGAAGTTGACGGTACGACAGCAGTTGCGCAAACGGCTGAACGAGGGCGGCATGATCGTGGCGCCCGGCATTTACGATGCCTACGGTGCGCGCATGGTGCAGCAGGCGGGATATGAAGCGGTGTACATGACCGGCAACGGCGTCTCCGCCTGTCTGCTCGGCCAGCCCGATGTCGGCATGGTCGACCTGACGCTGTTCGCGGCGCATGCCCACCGTGCCGCGGCCTGTGTCGACATCCCGCTGATCTGCGACGCCGATACCGGTTACGGTAACGCGGTGAACGTGAAACACACGGTGCGCGAGTTCGAGGCCGCCGGTGTTGCCGCGATCCATATCGAGGACCAGGTTGCGCCGAAACGCTGCGGGCACCTGCCGGGCTCGCGTCCGGTGGTGTCGCTGACGGAGCATGCCGGCAAGATCGAGGCGGCGGTGGCGGCACGGCGCGATCCGGATTTCATCATCATCGCGCGCACCGATGCCGCGACCGGGCTCGGTCTTGACGAGGCGATCCGCCGCGGCCAGGCCTACCGCAAGGCGGGTGCCGATGTCGTTTTTGTCGAGTTGAAAAACAGCCCGACCATCCTCGAGGATCTGAAGCGGGTCACCGCGGAATCCGGCGCGCCCTGCCTGGTCAACATCGACGGCGGCGGCAAACTCGGCGAGCTGACGGTGCCGGAAATCGAGGCGCTGGGTTTCCGCATCGCGATATTCCCCGGGCTCGCGCGCAATGCCGCGGGGTTTGCGATCAAGGAAGCCTTGGGCACGCTCAGGCGCGACGGCAATACCAAGGCAGTGCGCGAACGCATGCTGACGATGAAGGAATACAACGAAATCCTTGATCTGGGCGCGGTAGAGGACTGGGAAAAACGTTATATGCAAAACCGGCAGTAATTTGCATGAGTACGTAAGTATTTGTTTTTAAACATATTTTTAACAACCACTCGAGTTGGCTTTGCCCAACGCTGGAGCTTCAGAAATGGCCGCATCCCGCAGCAAGAAAAAAAACCCGGGCAGGAAACCCTCCGCGAAACCGAAACCCCGTGCCGCCGTAAAAACCGCCGTCACCCGCAGGACTGCTGCGGCAGCGAAGCCGGCGGGGAAATCCGCCAATCCGCTGGGCCTGGAAAAGAAACCGCCGGGCCAGTTCGATACGCTGCAGGAAATCGCGCTCGAAGCCTGGCGCAAGATGCCGGCCCCGGTCTGGGATCACCTGATGGGCGGTTCGGATTCGGAGATGACGCTGCGCCGCAACCGCGCCGGGCTTGATGCGCTGGCGCTGCGCCAGCGTGTGCTGGTCGACGTGCGCAACATCGACATGGGCACCACGCTGCTCGGGCAGAAGCTGGACATTCCCGTGTTTCCGGCGCCGGTCGGCGGATTCCTGAGCAAGGTGCACCATGAAGGCGGCCCGGCAGTGGCCCGTGCCGCGGTGTCGCGCGGCACCACCGCATTCATCGCCACCGCAGCCAAACCCAGCCTCGAGGCGGCACAGGAGGCGGTGGAGCGCAGGCTGGTGTTCCAGCTTTATGTGCGCGGCGACCGGACCTGGATCGAAGGCATCCTCGACCGTGTGCGTGCCGCCCAATACGGCGCGCTGTGCGTGACCGTGGACCGCAATTACTACGGCCGCCGCGAGCGCGACATCGTCAGCGGACTGCCGGTGAAGGAGGGCTTCGGCGACCAGTCGTACCAGGCGAGCCTCAACTGGAAGGACCTGGTGTGGATGAAGGAACGCGTCGGGCTGCCGCTGATCGCCAAGGGCATCGCCACGGCCGAGGACGCCGAACTGGCGGTTGAACATGGCGCCGACGTGGTCTATGTGTCCAATCACGGCGGTCGCCAGCTCGACCACGGCCAGGGCAGCATCGAGGTGCTGGAGGAAGTGGTGAAGGCGGTGGCCGGCCGCGCCGAGGTGCTCGCCGACGGCGGCGTACTGCGCGGCACCGACGTGGTCAAGATGCTGTGCCTCGGCGCACGCGCCGTGGGCGTCGGCAAGCTGCTCGGCCTTGCGTTGTCAGCCGGAGGCGAAAGGGGCGTTGCGCGCATGCTGGAACTGATGGAAGTCGAGATCCGCCACGTGCTGGGCCTGATGGGGGTGACCTCGATCAGGCAGCTCGGGCCGCAGTGGCTGCGCGAAGTGCCGGTGCTGGGCACGCCAAGCCCGGTGAGCGCCTATCCGCTGCTCGAAGAAGCGGTGCGCACCGGGCGGGCATGACAGCAATTAACCTTTGCAGGATGGACAGGATCAACAGGATGAACAAAAAAGCAGGAATGATTCCGGCGGCAGTATCGGGCGCACTGGCGCTGGTGATGGCGCTGCCGGCGCTTGCGGCGGATGCCTATCCGTCGAAACCGGTGCGCATGGTGGTGCCCTTCGCGCCGGGTGGTGCCTCGGACTTCGTCGGCCGCCTGATCCAGCCGAAGCTGCAGCAGGAGCTCGGCCAGCAGGTGCTGGTCGACAACCGTGCCGGCGCCTCCGGCAACATCGGCGTCGAGGTTGCGGCGAAAGCGGCGGCCGACGGCTACACCTTCCTGCTCGGCAACATCGGCACGATGGCGATCAACCCGAGCATCTATCCCAAGTTCCCCGTGCGTCCGGTGCGCGATTTTGCCGCGGTGACCCAGGTCGTCGATGTGCCGGTGGGGCTGGCGGTGCATCCCTCGGTACCGGTCAAGGGCATGCGCGAGTTCATCGCCTTCGCCAGGGCGCAGAAAGGCAAGCTCAACTATGGTTCCGCCGGTGCCGGCAGCAACGGCCGGCTGGAAATGGAGCAATTCATGCGGCTTGTCGGCATCGACCTGCTGCACATCCCGTACAAGGGGGGTGCCGGCGCCGCGGCGACCGCGCTGCTGACCGGCGAAGTCGGCGTGGCTTTTGTCAGCGTCGCCTCGGTGATGCCGCATGTGCGCAACAACAAGATGAAAATCCTCGGCGTCTCGGCCACCCGGCGCATCAAGGCGCTGCCCGACGTGCCGACGATGCCGGAACTGGGCTACAGGGACATGAACACCGGTTCCTGGCAGGGTGTCTACGTGCCGGCAGGAACCCCGCGCGCAGTGATCGACCGCCTCTTTGCGGTGTCGGGCAAGGTGATGGCCGATGCCGACGTCATCAGGCGCGTCAACGACAGCGGTGCGGAAGTCATCGTCAGTGCGTCACCCGAGGAATTCACGGCGTTCATGAAGGCGCAGAACGAGCGCTTTGCGCAGGTGGTGAAACAGATCGGCGGCATCACGGAATAACCGCATTTACCGAAACATTCCAAAAGGACCGGCAGTGTACAAACTCGGAATACTCGAAGGTGACGATATCGGGCTGGAAGTGGTGCCCGAGTGCGTCAAGGTGATGAAGGCGGCTGCCGCAAAGGCCGGTGTGCAGATCGAATGGCTGCCGCTGCCGATCGGCCGCAAGGGCCATGAGTCGCATGGCCACACGATGCCGCAGGTGACCGTCGATGCGCTGAAGGGCGTCGACGGCTGGGTGCAGGGTCCCATCGGACACAACATGTATCCGCGCAATGACAACACCTGGATCAACCCGCCGCTGCGCAAGAAGTTTGAACTGTTTGCGAATGTGAAGCCGGTGAAGTCGTACCCGAACCTGCCGTCGCTGCACAAGGATGTCGACATCGTGTTCCTGCGCGAGACCACCGAGGGCATGCAGTCGGGCAGCGTGGTCTACGCCGGCAGCGGCGAGTTCCAGCCCAACGAGGACATCGCGATCGGCATGCGCGTGGTTACCCGCAGGGGCGCGAGCCGTGTTGCGAAAGAAGCCTTCGAGATCGCCCGCACCCGCAAGCGCAAGAAGGTCACCGCGCTGCACAAGGAGCCGGTCTACCGCCTGGTCTGCGGCATGTTCGCGCGCGAGTGCCGCGCGATGGCAAAGAACTACCCGGACGTCGAGTTCGAGGAGGTGCTGATCGACGGCTTCGCGATGAAGGCGGTGATGCGGCCGCAGCAGTACGACGTGGTGGTCACCACCAACCAGTTCGGCGACATCATGACCGACCTCGGTGCCGGCCTGGTTGGCGGCCTCGGTCTCGCGCCGGGACTGGTGGTCGGCGAGAAGCAGGCGATGGCACAGGCCACCCATGGCTCGGCGCCGGACATCGCCGGCAAAAACATTGCCAATCCCTATGCGATGATCATGTCGGGCAGGATGCTGTTCGAATGGCTGGGCCGCACGCGTAATGACCCGAAAGCGACGGCGGCGGCGAAACTCATCGATGCCGCTGTGGACCAAGTGATTGCCGAGGCAAAACATCTGACCGGTGACCTCGGCGGCAAGGCCGGCACGACCCAGATGGGGGATGCGATTGCCGCGGCCCTGTGAACCGCTGAGAGGATGTTGCGAGGAGGTGTTTTGTTAAAAAATATAATAAAAACAATTAGTTATGTATCATTTCTGCTGCTGGCCGCGCCACTCGCTGCGCAGCAGCCGGCGGCGCCGGGCAAGCCGGCTGCAAGCCCCAAGAAACAGATGCACAAGGCGCAGACCAGGGGGGCGCAGCAAAAGCGGCAGGCCGGACCGCGCCGCGGCAGGCTTGAAAAACTTGCCTGCAAACTGGGCAACGAGGACCGCCAGGCGCGCATCGCCGTCGAGTTGATCGGCGGCCGCGTCGAAAGCCTCGCGTACTATTCCAAGTGGAAACCGCGCACCTGCTCGGTGCACATCGTGCGCGACGACGCCTTCAGCAAGTGGGAGGACACCGGCCATGTCACGGTGGTCACCCTGAACGAGGAGAAGGGCTCCTTCCTCATCGACCACGACCGTCGTGCCGTCAAGTTCCTGTTCCGCGAGATTGACCGCGAACGTTTCTGCGGCATGCCTGGCAAGATCACCGGCAGCCTGACCGTGACCCGGGGCCGCGATCAATGCGAGCTTGAAGGCGTGATGGATTACGTGGAGGAGGCGCCGGCGCCGCCTCCGCCGGCGACACCGGCGGAACTGCAGGGCGTGCCGCTCTCCTGACCGCGGCCCGGGAGATGGCTCAGCCGTTCCCGGAAACCATTTTCAGGCCGAGGATGCCGGCCACGATCAGTCCGATGCAGGCGAGCCGCGCCACCGTGGCCGGCTCGCTGAACAGCACGATGCCGAGTATGGCCGTGCCCACGGCGCCGATGCCGGTCCAGACCGCGTATCCGGTGCCCACGGGTATCGATTTCAGTGCCAGCGCGAGCAGCCAGACACTGGCGATCATCGCCGCGATGGTGATGACACTCGGCAGCAGCCGCGAAAATCCCTCGGTGTATTTGAGGCCGACGGCCCAGATCACTTCGAACAACCCGGCCGCGAGCAGCAGCAGCCAGGCGTTGGAGGGCAGTGTCATGACGATGCACTCCCGGCCGTGCGGTATTTGTCGTAGAGCACACCTTCGGCGAACAGCGCGCTGATTTCCGCGTCGCGGTAGTCGAGGCTGCGCACCGTTTCCTCGCTGTGCTGGCCGAGCCAGGGCGCTGCGCTGCGTATCGACGTCAGCTCGCCGCTCGACTTGACCGGAATGCCCAGCGATTTCATGCGGCCGATTTTCGGGTGATCGTACTCGACCACCATGTTGCGCGCCTTGATGTGCGGGTCGCCGAGGATCTGGCTGTAGGTGTAGACCGGGCCGCCCGGCACCTGCGCCGCGTCCAGTTTTTCGACCCAGTGCGCGGTTGATGCGGTGGCAAAGACCTTTTCGATCTCGACTTCCAGCGCGTCGATGTTCTTCAGCCGCGAGGGCAGGTCCTTGAAACGCGGATCGGTGAGCCACTCCGGCTTGTTGCAGGTGATGTTGCAGAAGTTGGTCCACAGCTTGTTGTTGTTGGCGCCGACGGTGACGTAGCCGTCCTGCGTCTTGTACGCCTGGTACGGCGTCGAGCGGCGGTGGCGGGTGCCGGTGGCGAGCGGCTCCTCGCCGCCGCCGAAGAAGGCGCCGGATTCCCAGTGGGTCCAGGCGAGACCCGCCTCGAGCAGGGAAGTCTCGACGTACTGGCCCTTGCCGTGGCGCAGCTTGCCGATGTAGGCGCCGAGGATCGAATAGAGCGCGGTGACGCCGCTGGCAATGTCGTTCATCGCGATGCCGACCTTGGCCGGGCGGCCGCCGGGTGCGCCGGTCATCATCATGATGCCGGACATGCCCTGGGCGACGATGTCGAAGCCGCCCTTGTGGCCGTAGGGCCCCGTCTGGCCGAAGCCCGACATCGAGGCGTAGATCACGCCCGGATTGAATTGGCTGACCGTGTCGTAGTCGATGCCCAGTTTTTTCACCACGCCGGGCCGGAAATTTTCGGTGATGATGTCCGCCTTCGCGGCGAGTTTCATGAAGATTTCCCTGCCGCGCGGATCCTTCATGTTGATGCCGATGCTTTTCTTGTTGCGGTTGAGCACCGCGAAGCAGTACGACTCGCCGTTGACCTTGGGTTCAAAACGCCGCGAACCGTCGCCTTCCGGAAAATTCTCGACCTTGATGATGTCGGCGCCCATGTCGCCAAGCACCATGGTGCAGTAGGGACCGGCCATCACGGTGGTCAGGTCGAGGACGGTGACGCCTTCAAGCGGGAGTGCCATGCGGGAAATGCTCCATTCGGGTGCGCCACCGGTGGCGGCGATTGGCGATGCAGGGGCGGCAGACAGCAGTGTTGTATATCAGTAAATCATTAAAAACCGCGGGTTAGGCGCATTTTATCGCGGAGCGGAATCCCGGGAAAATCGGCATTGCCCCGGCGAAAAGTGTCACACATAATGGAACCGGCCCAGAGCCCAAAACTATAAAGGAGGAGTGTGATGATCTCAGCTTGCCGTTTTTCCCTGTTGTTGCTGGCCCTGCCGCTGCTGTTGCCGCTGCCGGCATCCGCACAGAAGTATCCCGAGAAAGCCGTGCGTGTGGTGATCGTGTTCCCGCCCGGCGGTTCCAACGACGTGGTCGGCCGCATCGTGTTCCAGAAAGTGTCCGAACTCGCCGGGCAGCAGTTCGTCATCGACAACCGCGGCGGTGCCGCGGGGCAGATCGGTTCGGAGATCGTCGCCAAGAGCCCGGCCGACGGCTACACGGTGATGGTGCAGTCGACAACGCATGTTGCCAATGCCCATCTCTACAAGAAGCTCAACTACGACCCGCTGAAGGATTTCACCGGGGTCACCACGCTGGCACGCCAGGTGGGCATGCTGGTGGTGCACCCGGCACTGCCGGTGAAAAACGGCAGGGAGCTGATCGCGCTGGCGAAGAAGCGGCCGGGCGAGCTTGTTTATGCCTCGGCGGGCAACGGGAGTTATGTGCATCTGTCGATGGCACTGATGGCGGAAATGGCCGGCATCAGGATGGTGCACGTTCCTTACAAGGGCGGCGGTCCGGCCGGCACCGCGCTGATCGCGGGCGAAACCCAGGCCATGCTGGCGACCATCGGTTCGCTGTTTCCGCACATCAAGTCGGGCCGCGTGCGGCCGATCGGCGTCGCCACCGACAAGCGGGTGACACAATTTCCCGATGTGCCGGCCATTGCCGAGTTCGTGCCCGGTTATGACTTCACCGCCTGGGTGGGCTGCTTCGTGCCGGCGGGCACGCCCAAACCGGTGGTCGATGCGCTCAATGCGCTGCTGGCGAAGGCGCTTGCGGATCCCGGCGTCACCGAAAAACTGGTGGCGCAGACCCTGGACCCGATGCACATCACGCCGGAGCAGTTCACGGCGCGGTTGAAGGCCGACTATGACAAGTATGAAAAAGTGGTGAAGGTCAGCGGCGCCAGGGTCGACTGAACCCGCCTTGCCGGGTGCGGTTTCTCCACCGTGCCCGGCCTGCGAGCGGAACGTTCCGCGAATGCCGTTGTCCGTCTGCAGGACCGCCGTTGAACTGCAGGGCGGTTGTCGCGGATAATCCGCCCCGTGCCGCAATCCGGCGCATCCTGCTTAATCGGAGACCCCCCCCAATGTCCAGAAACATTTCCAGCCTGACGGCTGCCCTGGTCGGCGCGCTGCTGTTCGTGCCGGCGATTTCGATCGCCCAGAATTACCCGGTCAAGCCGGTGCGGGTGATCATTCCCTGGCCGCCCGGCGGCTCGAACGACATCACCGGCCGCCTGGTCATGCAGAAAATGACCGAGAACACCGGCCAGCAGTTTGTCATCGACAACCGCGGCGGTGCTTCCGGCATCGTCGGTTCCGACGTGGTGGCGAAGAGCCCGGCGGACGGCTACGTGATCATGGTGCACTCGACCACGCATGTGTCCAATCCCCACCTCTACAGCAAGGTGCCGTACGACACGATGAAGGACTTCGTCGGCATCGCGCCGCTGGCGCGCCAGGTCGGCATGCTGGTGGTGCATCCCTCGCTGCCGGTGAAGAGCGTCAGGGAGTTCATCGATCTCGGCCGCAAACAGCCCAATGCCATCACCTATTCGTCCTCGGGCAACGGCAGCTTCGTCCACCTGGGCATGGCGCTGCTGAACTCGATGAGCAACACCAAAATGGTGCATGTGCCGTACAAGGGCGGCGGTCCTGCCGCAGTGGCGATTGCTTCAGGTGAAGTGCAGGCGATGATGGCCACCGTCGGTTCGGTGATCCCGCACATCAACTCGAAACGGCTGCGTCCGATCGCAGTGACTTCCGAGGAGCCGGTGTCGCAGTTTCCGCAGGTGCCGCCGGTCGCATCGGCGGTCAAGGGTTATGAATTCACGGCATGGATCGGCGCGCTGGCGCCGGCCGGCGTGCCGAAGCCGATCATCGACCGCCTCAACGCCGAGATCCACAAGGCGCTGAAGGACAAGGGTGTTGCCGAGAAACTCAGCGCGCAGACGCTGGATCCGATGTTCATGAGCCCCGAGCAGTTCGCGGTGCGGCTGAAGTCGGATTACGACAAGTACGCGAAGGTGATCAAGGAGACCGGCGCCAGGGTCGACTGACCGTTTCCCGCGGGCCAGGAAAAGCCGGCGCTCGCGCCGGCTTTTTTTGCGTCCGGTTTGTGGTCTCCGCGCATTTTATCCATAATGTGCGCAAGCCGGCGTCGATAGCGGCACGGTTTTCGATAACAACAGGAGGAGATCAACGATGAACAGCAACAGCATGATATGCCGTGCACCGCTGCTTGCGGCACTGGCGGTGACGGCATGTGCGGTTTCGCCCGCACTGCAGGCACAGAACTATCCCGCAAAACCGGTGCGGGTCATTGTCGCCTGGCCGCCGGGCGGTGCCAACGACATCGCCGGCCGCATCGTCGCGCAGAAACTCACCGAAAACACCGGACAGCAATTCATCATCGACAACCGCGCCGGCGCATCCGGCATCGTCGGTTCCGACGTGGTCGCGAAAAGCCCGGCCGACGGTTATACCATCCTCGTGCATTCGGCGACCCATATCTCGAATCCGCATCTCTACGCCAAGGTCCCCTACGACACGCTGAAGGATTTTGTCGGCATCTCGCCGCTGGGCCGCCAGGTCGGCATGCTGGTGGTGCATCCTTCGCTGCCGGTGAAAACCGTCAAGGAATTCATCGACCTCGGCCGCAAACGTCCCAACGACATCACCTATTCCTCGTCCGGCAACGGCAGTTTCGTGCATCTGGCGATGGCGCTGATCAACTCGATGAGCAATACCAAGATGGTGCATGTGCCGTACAAGGGCGGCGGGCCGGCCGCGGTGGCCATTTCTTCGGGCGAAGTTCAGGCGATGACGGCCACCGTGGGGTCGGTGATTCCGCACCTCAACGCGAAGCGCCTGCGCCCGGTTGCGGTGACCTCCGAGGACCGCATCACGCAATTTCCGGAGATTCCTGCGATTGGTGAAACCATCAAGGGCTACGAGTTCACGGCCTGGGTCGGCACCTTTGCTCCCGCGAATACGCCGAAGGCGATCGTCGACCGCCTGAACGCGGAAATCCAGAAGGCGATGAAGGACAAGGGTGTCGCCGACAAGCTGGGCGCGCAGACGCTGGATCCGATGTTCATGACGCCGGAGCAGTTTGCGGCGCGCCTCAAGGCCGATTACGACAAGTACGGCAAGCTGATCAAGGAAACCGGCGCGAAGGCGGGCTGAACACAATCAGCGCCCACATCGTGCAAAGCCGGCGCCTGTCGCCGGCTTTTTTTCGTCCTGAACATTGTAGGGGAGGGGTGTTTTTCGGATAATCAGACACATCCCGCGCGATGTACGCGGGTGAACACCGGAGGAGAACATTCATGAAACAGGCATTAAGCATGGCCGGCATCGCATTGGCCGCGGCATTCGCCGCGCCTATCCTGGCGCAGGCGCAGAACTACCCTTCCAAAGTCGTGCGCGTGGTGATCCCCTGGCCTGCGGGCGGTTCCAACGACGTGGTCGGCCGCGTCGTGATGCAGAAGGTCTCGGAGGCGCTGGGCCAGCAGTTCGTCATCGACAACCGCGGCGGTGCATCGGGATCGATTGGTGCAGACGTGGTCGCCAAGGCGGCACCCGACGGCTACACGATCATGGTGCATTCGACGACGCATGTCGGCAACGCGCACCTCTACGGCAGGAAACTTGCCTATGACACGCTGAAGGATTTCACCGGCATCGGCATGCTGTCGGCACAGCCGGGCGTGCTTACCGCGCATCCCTCGCTGCCGGTGAAGAATGTGAAGGAGTTCATCGCGCTGGCCAAGTCGCGTCCCGGCCAGATCAACTACTCGTCCTCCGGCAACGGCAGCGCGCCGCATCTGCAGATGGCGCTGCTGATCTCGATGACCGGCATCAACATCACGCATGTGCCGTACAAGGGCGGTGCGCCGCAGGTTACGGCCCTGATGGCCGGTGAAACCCAGGTCTCGTTCGCCACCGTGGGCACGGTGATCAACCACATCCGCAACGGCAAACTGCGCCCGCTGGGTCTGGGCTCGACCAGGCCGAGCAAGGCCCTGCCGAACGTGCCGACGCTGGCCGAATCCGGTGTTCCCGGCTATGACATGAGCCCCTGGATCGGCGCCTTCGCGCCGGCCGGTACGCCGAAGCCGGTCATTGACCGCCTCAATGCCGAAATCAACAAGGCGCTGGCGCTGCCCGATGTGGTCAAGACCCTGGAGAACCAGGCGCTGGATCCTTCGCCGAGCACGGTGGACCAGTTCAATGCCACGATCAAGGCCGATTACGAGAAGTACGGCAAGCTGATCAAGCTGACGGGCGCCAAGGTCGAATAGCCAGCCTTGTTTCTGTTGAAGTTGCAGGCGCGGATTCCGCGCCTGCTTTTTTTGTGGTGATCGAAGGAAGGGCGGGGCCGGACCATGGATCTGGGCATCAAGGGTGAATGGGCGCTGGTAGTCGGCGCCAGCGAAGGTATCGGCTACGAATGCGCGAAGGGGCTGCTGGAAGAGGGCACCGAGGTGATGATCTGTTCGCGCAGCGCGGACCGCCTGAAGCAGGCCGCGGCCGAACTGGAGCGCTTAACCGGGCGCGCGGTGCGCTGGTTCGCCGCGGACGTGACCAAGGCCGGCGATGTGGCGGCGCTGCAGGATTGGTTGCGGCAGCAGACGGAGCGCCTCGACATCCTGGTGTCCGCGGTCGGCGGCAGCCAGCGCGCGCTGTTCGGCGAACTCGATGACGCTGCCTGGTATGCCAACTACGAATTCAACGTGATGGGCACCGTGCGGGTGATCCGTGCCGCGCTCGAGCCGCTGAAAAAATCGGTGAAGGGCGGCCGCATCGTGATCCTCGGCGCGGCGGGGCCGCGCATGCCTTATCCGCAGCAACTGGTGTCCAATGTGCACAAGGCCGGGCTGATCGCGATGGTGAAGACGCTGGGTGTCGAGTTTCTGCCTTTCAACATCCGCGTCAATTCGGTGTCGCCGGGGCGCACGATGACCGGCCTGTGGACCAAGCGGATCGATGGACTGGTCAAGGAACGCGGCCTGCCGGCGGAGCAGATCGCCGCCGAGTTCACGCATGAAATCCCGATGGGCCGCTTCGGCAGGCCGGAGGAAATCGCACCGATGGTGGTGTTCCTGGCTTCGCACAAAACCAGTTACGTCACCTGCCAGTCGATTCTGGTGGATGGGGGCATCGCAAGGGGCTTGATCTAGCCGACCCCCGACCCTTATCTCTCGGAAGGGCGAAGGGAAATCCGCGATGGCCGAGCATCCGCACGGCCCCATGAATGGATCTGGCGGCATCGCGCGCGGCCTGATTTGACAGGGACGCCGCGTCCGTATCGTGGCGGACAGCCTCTCTGCGGTTGCCGCTGCGCGGCGATTTGTGCATTATCTGCGGGCGCGCAGGAACAAAAAAACACAGCCTGCCCGCCTGTTGGAGGAGATGATGGCGCGTACCGCCGGCATTGATCCGCAGCCAGCCGCAGCACAATCAGGATCAACAGCACAGACAGGAAAACCCGAATGCATGATTTCAGACTGACGGCGGAGCAACTCGAGTTCCGCGACGCCATCCGCGATTTTGTCGAGCGCGAGGTCAAACCCGCGGCGATCGACCCCAAACGGCTGGAACCCTTCGAAAAGCCGCTGATGACGGGCTTTCTGGATCAGCTCTCGCAGATGGGCCTGCGCGGCCTTGCGCTGCCGGAGGAGGCGGGCGGCGCCGGCGCCGACCTGCTGACCCAGTGCGTGCTGCTCGAGGAAATCGCCGCCGGTGACGTTGACCTGGCGATGGTGCTGGGCGAAACCGCGCTGCTGGTGTGTGCCGCACATGGCGCGATGAATGACGCGCAGCGCGCGCGCTGGCTGCCGAAATTCGAAGCCGATGACCGTTTCCACCTCGCGCTGCTTGCCCGCGACGAGAACGCAGGGCGGGCCTGGAGTTACCACGAGGCGGTGGCGGAGGACGCGGAAATCATCGGCGAGCCGGAGGTTGTGGCCACGCGCGACGGCAAGGGCTGGATCATCAACGGGCTGGCACCCTTCGTCGCGAACGCGCCGGTGGCCGGACTGTTCATCGTGCAGGCAAAGATCGACGGCGAGCCGGGCACGGTGACCGTGCTGCTCGGGCGCGGCGCAAAAGGGCTGGAGACCGACGACGCGCTGCCGTCCTTCGGTGATGGCGGCGAACGTGCGCGCTGGCACCATGGCGCAGTGGCTTCAGTCGCCCTGAATAACTGCAAGGTCGGCGCCGATGACGTGATTGCCGCCGATGCCGCGCACCGCCTGTTTTCCGGACTGGCCGCGCGGCGCATGCTGCAGACCGCGGCGGTCAATGTCGGCGTCGCCCGCGCGGCGTACGACGCGGCGGTGGATTACGCCAAGATGCGCTGGCAGGGCGGACGCCACATCATCGAGCACCAGTCGATCGGCATGAAGCTCGCCGATGTCGCGATCCAGCTCGAGGCCGCGCGCGCGCTGGTGCTGAAGGCGGCCTGGATCACCGATCATCCCGATGCCGTCGGCGAACGTCATGTCAGCGACCTGCCCTGGCATGTGGTGGCGCGCAGTTTCACCGCGCAGTCGTTGCACCGCGCGACGCTGGAATCGGCCGAATGTTTCGGCGCGATGGGCGTCATGCGCGACATGCCCCTGCAGAAATATGTGCACGACACGCTGGTGCTGCAGCATTCGGTCGATAACGACCTCGCAGCCCCGCTGGCAGTGGCCGAGGCTGTCGCCGGGTATTCGCGGTGATATTTTAAGTATTTGATTTTATTGATAAAATTTAAAGGTTGATCATGGATTTTTCGCTCAACGAAGAACAGCGTCACTGGCAGGCTGAAGCCCGGCGTTTTGCCGATGAGGAAATCCGCCCGCTGTCGCTGGCGCGCGACCAGATTGCCGATCCGAAGGCGACTTTCGACTGGGCCATCATCAAGCGCGG
>JALHND010000001.1 GCA_022843705.1 Burkholderiales bacterium | reverse complement strand
CCGCCGGACTGCAGGACCGGGTCGACCTCAGGCTTTGCGACTACCGCGATCTCGAGGGGCAGTTTGACCATATCGCCTCGATCGAGATGTTCGAGGCTGTCGGCGAGCGTTACTGGCCCGGGTACTTTGCGGCCCTGCGCGAGCGGCTGAAGCCGGGCGGTCGTGCCGTGGTGCAGACCATCACCATTGCCGCAGCCAAGTTCGAGCGTTATCGCAGCGGCACCGACTTCATCCAGCAGTACATTTTTCCGGGCGGCATGCTGCCGTCGCCGGAACGCTTTCGGGCGGAAGCGGCGGTTCAGGGCCTCGCCGTCGCCGGCATGCACGCTTTCGGCCTCGACTATGCCGAAACGCTGCGCCGCTGGCACCGGCGTTTCGACGCGGTGGCGGCGCAGGTCGGCGAGCAGGGTTTTGACGAGCGTTTCATCCGCATCTGGCGGTTTTACCTGGCTTATTGCGAAGCCGGTTTCCGCGCCCGGGCCACGGATGTGATGCAGGCGGTGCTGGTGCATGCATAAGGCGGCGTCCTGCGCGCTGGTGCTGCTGCTGGCCGGACCTGCGGCGGCGGTCAATGTGCCGGCGGAACTGCCGGCACCGGTGTGCAGCGCGCTCGAGAGTTGTCGCATGGTCGGCAAGGGGCGCCTGCGCTGGTGGGGCTTTCATGTCTACGATGCCGCGTTGTGGTCGCGCGACGGCCGCTGGCAGCCTGACTCGCCCTACGTGCTTGACATTGTTTATGCCCGGCGCATCAGTGCTGCGCAGCTTGCCGCGACCAGCATCGACGAAATGCGGCGCATGGGCATGAAGGACGAGGTCCGGCTGGCGCGCTGGGATGCCGCGATGCGCAGCGTGTTTCCGGATGTGCAGGAAGGCAGCCGGCTGATCGGGGTGCATCTGCCGCGGCGCGGGGCCTTGTTCCACTCCGGAACTCGGCAGCTCGGGATCATCGAGGATCCGGAGTTTGCCCGTAGGTTCTTCGAAATCTGGCTGGATGCGCGCACGCAGACACCGGACCTGCGCGCGGCACTGCTCGGCAGCGATGGCCCGGCTGACTGACCGGGCACTGGCCGCCTACGCGGCGGTGGCCCTGCCGCTGGCCGCTGCTGCGCTGCCGGTGCATCTGCAGGTGCCGAAGTATTACGCCGGACTGGGACTGGACCTTGCACTGGTCGGATTCCTGCTGCTGGCGGTGCGCCTGCTCGATGCCGTCAGCGATCCCCTGCTCGGCGCGCTCGCGGACCGCATACCGGCGCGGCATGGCGGGCGCAAGGCGATGATCGGCGGCGCGGTGCTGCCGCTGGCCGCGGGATTCTGGTTGCTGTTTAATCCGCCGGCAGCGCAGGCGCAGCTTGCGCCGTGGCTGGCGATGACACTGGTGCTGACCTACCTCGGCCTCAGTGCCGCAAGCATCGGCCACTTTGCGCTGGGCAGCGCCCTGTCGCGGGATTACGCGGAACGCACCCGGATCACCGCGGCACGCGGTATTGCCGCGCTGGCGGGAGTGCTGCTGGCCGCCGCGGTGCCTGAATTGCTGGTGCGTTCACAGGGTGCCGCCGCCGGGCTGGCGCTGTTTGCCGCGGTTTATCTGCCGCTGCTGATGGCGGGTGCGCTGGTCACACTGGCGGCGGGGCCGGCGGCGGCACCGCTTGCAGCACGCGCGGTGACGCTGGGCGCGCTGCTGCAGCCGCTGCGCAATCCGCGTTTCCGGCGTCTTGCACTGGTGTTCCTGGTGAATGGTGTTGCCGCTGCGGTGCCGGCAACCCTGCTGCTGTTTTTTGCCGCGGATGTATTGCAGCGGCCGGATCTGACACCCCTGTTCCTGGTGCTTTATTTTGTCGCGGGCGCCGCGGGCATGCCGCTGTGGGTGCGCCTGGCCGCCCGTGCCGGCAAGGCGCGCGCCTGGCTGCTGGCCATGGTGCTGGCGGTGGCGGCCTTTGTCTGGGCCTATTTTCTGGGAGCGGGTGATGTCGCGGCCTTTGCCGCGGTCTGCGTGTTGTCGGGGCTGGCCTTCGGCGCCGACCTTGCGCTGCCGGCATCGATGCTCGCCGATGTGATCGACGATGACGAAAGCCGCGACGGGCGTCCCGATGGCGCCTATTTCGGGCTCTGGCACCTGCTGGAAAAACTCGCTCTGGCACTGGCTGCGGGCATTGCGCTGCCGTTGCTGCAGTGGCTGAACTACGTTCCGGGAACCGCCGCAGTGCAGGGTTCGGCGCTGTCCTGGGTTTATGCGCTGCTGCCCTGCATGATCAAGCTGGCGGCGGTCTTGCTGTTGTGGCTGTCGGGCCCGGAGCCGCGGCGGGCGTCGCCGGCATGGAAAGGAGCACAGGCATGAATGGATGGAAAGCATGGAAGGGGCTGCTGGCAGGGTTTTCGCTGCTGCTGGCAGGATGCGGCACGGTCCCGGTGGACACTTACCGGGACGAACGGCCTGCAATGGATCTGAAGCGTTATTTCAACGGCACGGTTGATGCCTGGGGTATGTTCCAGGATCGCAGCGGCAAGGTCGTCAAGCGGTTTTACGTGAAGATCGATGCGCAGTGGAAGGGCGATACCGGCGTCCTCGACGAACATTTTGAATACTCCGACGGCACACGCAGCCGCCGGGTGTGGACCATCACCCGCCTCGATGCCAACCGTTATCGCGGCACGGCGGATGATGTCATCGGCGAGGCGCAGGGCGAGGTGCAGGGCAACGCGCTGCGCTGGCAATATGTGCTGAAACTCGAGGTCGACGGCAGGACCTGGGAGGTGGACTTTGATGACTGGATGTACATGGTCGATGATCAGGTCATGCTCAACCGTTCGGTGATGAGCAAGTTCGGCATCCGCCTCGGCGAAGTGATCCTGAGTTTCCGCAAGCGCACATGAGCCTGAATCGCCCCCTGCGCAACTGGTCCGGTGCGCGTGTCTGGATCGTCGGCGCCTCCAGCGGCATCGGCGCGGCGGTGGCGCGCGCGCTGCTGGCGCAGGGCGCGCGGGTGGCGATTTCGGCGCGCAGTGCGCCGGAGCTGGAGCGCATGGCGGCGCTGCACGGCGACGCTGCAATTGCGCTGCCGTTCGACGTCACCGATGCCGCCGCAGCGGCATCGGCGCTGCAGCGCATCGTCATGGCCTGGGGCGGCGTGGATTTTGTACTGCTCTGCGCCGGCACCCACCAGCCGGCGCGTGCATGGGAGTTCGATGCCGGCGCCGCGCGCCGCCTGGTCGACGTCAACCTTAACGGCGTGCTCAACTGCCTGCCGCCGGTGGTGCGGCAGATGTTGCGGCAACAGTCCGGTGCGATCGGCATCGTGTCGAGCGTCGCCGGTTATGGCGGCCTGCCCACCGCGCTGGTCTACGGTGCGACCAAGGCGGCACTGATCAATCTGGCCGAAACCCTCTATCTGGACCTGTCGCCCCGCGGCATTGGCGTGTTCCTGGTCAATCCCGGATTTGTCAAAACGCCGCTGACCGACCGCAACCGTTTTCACATGCCGGCCCTGATCGGCGCCGATGAAGCGGCACGGGAGATACTGGCGGGGCTGGCCCGGGGGCGCTTCGAGATTCATTTCCCGAGCCGGTTCACGCGCTGGTTGAAGCTGCTGCAGCTTTTGCCTTACCGGCTCTATTTTGCGCTGGTACGCAGGGGGACGGGACTGTGAACGCGGAGCGGATCGACGCGCTGGTGCAATACTTTGAAACGCTGGGCCCGGATGCCATCGACGCGCTGCCGCAGTACTACGCTGCGCACTGCCGTTTTGTCGATCCGTTCAATGATGTATGCGGCGTCGAGCGTGTCGCCGCCATCTTCCGTCACATGTTCGAACAGCTGGATGCGCCGCGTTTCGTCGTGCAGGACCGTCTGGCCGAGGATCGGCGTGTGCTGCTGACCTGGGATTTCGAATTCCGTTTCCGGCGCTGGCGGCCGAGGGAGGGGCAGCGCATCCACGGCGCAAGTCTGCTGACCTTCGATGCCGAGGACCTGGTGATCATGCACCGGGACTACTGGGATGCCGCAGAGCTTTACGCAAGACTGCCGCTGGTCGGCGCACTGATGCGCCTGCTGAAACGCCAGGGGCGCCCGCAGGCGCCCCTCGGCGAATAACCATAAGTATTTGATTTTATTGAATATTTAGTCCAAGTATTCAAATACACGGACGACCTTGCGGACACCGCCGGTGGTGCGCGCCACTTCGGTGGCATCGGCAGCTTCCTGACGCTTCACCAGCCCCAGCAGGTAGACCACGCCGTTCTCGGTGACCACCTTGACATGCAGCGGGCTGAATTTGCCGGCATCGACGAAGCGTGCCTTGACCTTGGAGGTGATCACCGCGTCGTTGGTGCGCGCCTGCAGTGAACTGTTGCCCGAAACCTGCAGTTCGTTGAACACGCTGCGCACGTTCTCGACGGCGCGGGCGATGCGTTCGGCGTCACTTTTTGCGGCTTCGCTGGGCACTTCGCCCGTCAGCAGCACGGCACGGTTGTAACTGGTGACGTTGATATGCGCGTCCTTGACCTTTTCCTCGATGCGGCTCGCAGCCTTCAGCTCGATGCCCTGGTCTTCGGTCATGGTGCCGACCGTACGGCGGTCTTCGGCGACCATCACGCCGGCGGCGACTCCGCCCGCGGCCACCGCGATGCAGCCGGAGAGGACGGGCAGCAGTGCAATGCAGCTTATGGTGATGATATTGCGCATCTATTCGACTCCCAAAAGTAGACAATCAATGCCGTCGCAAAGGCAATGCAGCGTCAGCAGGTGTACTTCCTGGATGCGCGCGGTGCTGTTGGCGGGAACGCAGATGTGCACATCCCCGTCCTTCAGCATTTCGCCCATCCTGCCCCCGTTGCGCCCGGTCAGCGCGACCACATGCACGCCGCATTCATGTGCCGCTTCAATGGCGGCGATCACGTTGGGCGAATTGCCGCTGGTGGATATTGCCAGCAGCACATCACCTGCATGGCCCAGCGCGCGTACCTGCTTCGAGAACACCTGCGTGTAATCGTAGTCGTTGGCGATCGACGTCAGCGTTGAGCTGTCCGTGGTCAGCGCCATTGCGGCCAGTCCCGGGCGTTCGACCTCGAAACGGTTCAGCAGTTCCGCGGAAAAGTGCTGGGCATCTGCAGCGGATCCGCCGTTGCCGCAGGACAGGATTTTTCCGTCCTGCTGCAGGCAGCGCACCATCAGCTGCACCGCGGCGGCAATGGGGACGGCAAGCGCATCCATGCTTTGCAGCTTGAGGTGGGCGCTTTCTGAAAAATTCTCGCTGATGCGGTTGATCAGGTCCATGGTGGGCCGCATTCTACTCCGAACGCATGTCCGGATTGTTGCGGCGCCTATTCTTCGATGATGTTGCGCAGCCATTCGATGCGAGGGGGTTCGCCGGTGAGCAGTACCGCATCGAAGCGGCAGGCCGGCGGAGCGGAGAGTTCCGCAAGGTAATGGCGGGCGGCTTTCAGCAGCTTTTCGCGTTTTGGCGCATTGATGCTGGCCGCCGCGCCGCCGAAGCGGCTGCCGGTGCGGCGGCGCACTTCGATGAAAACCAGTGTATCGCCGTCGCGGGCGACCAGGTCGAGTTCGCCGTGGCGGCAGCGGTAATTGCGGGCAATGATGCGCAGGCCGCGGCTTTCGACGAAGGCGGCCGCAAGGACTTCCGCCTGTTCACCGCGGGGGTTCATGCTGTCCCGGCAGCATGGCCTGGGCGCGGCCGTCGGCATAACGTCCGGTGACGAGTTCGCGTTCGATGAGGCCATCCGCCCCCAGCATCAGCCGGCCGGTGACACCGTTGAGGCGGATCTCGCGGACACCCTCGAGCAACTGCCTGGCGATGCGCCAGGCGTCGATGCCCAGCGCGTACAGGCGGTCGAGCTCGGCGCTGGCCGGCGTCTTCGGCCGGGGGTAGGCCGAGATCCGCGGATGATCGGGTTCGAGCAGCCAGGGCATGTCGACGAATTGAATGCCGGCGAGATCATGCCCGGCGAGGGGCCCGAGATCGCCGCCATGCACGCTGGACGTCGCGTACAGCGGCATGGCGCCGAGGTAGGGACGCACACTGCGGGCTTCGGCGTGACCCAGTGCCAGGAAGACTGCGTCAATGCCGCTCAGGCCGCGGATCGCGGCACGCAGTTTTCCCGGATCGGAAACGAAGGGAATGTCGACCGCCACGGCGCCGCCGGCCCGCTGGAATTCCGCGGCGAATGCGGCCTGCATGCGGCGTTGCACCGGGCCGCCGCCGCTGATCGTGGCCGCTGCGCGGCGACCGGCTTCCCAGGCCAGTCGCGCGACCTGTCGCGCTTCGGTCTCGACCTGCAGGCCCAGCAGGTAGAGGTTGCCCGGCATGCGTCCCACGTCATCGGGGATGTTCAATGCCAGCGTCGGCACGGGCACCGGCTCTCCGAAAGCGAGTGCAGTGACGGCATCGCGCGTCAGCGGACCGACAACCACCTGGGCACCGGCCGCGATCGCGGTGCGGAAACCCTCCAGGTTGCCGCCGACGTCTCCCGATACCGCGTACTCGCGTACCGGCAGCAACGGACGTTCTTCGACGCCCGCCGCTGCCCGGAATCCGTCGCGCACCGCATTGGCGTGTCGCGCAAAGACCTTGGAATTGAGCGGGAGCAGCAGCGCAATATGCGGCACCTGCGTCGTGGTTGCGGCAGCCGGCGGCGTCGCGGCCTCGCTGGCCAATGCCGTGCCCGCTCCGTATAGTAGACAGCTGAAAATCAGGGCGATCGGGTGTCGCAACAATCGATGAATCATCCGCAATATCCGGGAACTGAAGCAGGTTTGAGTGCGGGCAGCGGTGACGCCGCCTTTCCCGGAACATTATATGTAGTCGCGACACCGATCGGGAATCTCGGTGATGTCACGCTGCGGGCGCTGGAGGTGCTGCGCAGCGTCGATGTCATCGCTGCCGAGGACACCCGCGTCACTTCAAGGCTGCTCAACCGGCATGGTGTCGCCGGCCGCCTGATCGCCGTGCACGAACACAACGAGCGCCGCGCTGCGGAAACGGTGGCCGGTCTGCTGGCCGGCGGGAAATCGGTGGCACTGGTCAGTGATGCCGGCACGCCCGGGATCGCCGATCCGGGTGCCCGGGTGGTGGCTGCGGCACGTGCTGCAGGGCATGCCGTAGTACCGGTTCCCGGAGCCAATGCGGCTGCGGCCGCGTTGTCGGCGAGCGGATTCGAGGCCAGCCGTTTCCTGTTCTGCGGTTTCCTGCCGTCCCGTGCCGCCGAGCGGCGCCGGGTGCTGGGCGAACTGGCGGGGGAACGGGCGTTGCTGGTGTTCTACGAGGCGCCGCACCGCATCGAAGACTGCATTGCCGACCTCTGCGCCGTTTTCGGCGGTGCACGGGAAGTCCTGATTGCCCGCGAACTGACCAAACTCCACGAAACGCTGCACCGTTGCCGGCTCGAGGCGGCCGGCGAGTGGCTGCAGGGCGACGATCATCGCCGGCGCGGGGAATTCGTGCTGGTCGTCGAGGGCGCCCCGGAGGCCGTGCAGGAAGCGTCGGCCGGCGCTGAAGATGTCCTGAAAATACTGCTCGGCGAATTGCCGCTGAAGCAGGCGGTGGCGCTGGCGGTGAAACTGACCGGCGGCAACCGCAACGAACTCTACGGCCTGGCGCTGAAGCTGAAAGGGGAAAATTGATCTGCGGCAATTTACGCCCGGCGGCGCAGCGATTACCATCACTTCCGACATGAAAACAATCACCATCACCCGTCCCGACGACTGGCACCTGCATCTGCGCGACGGCGCGGCGATGCGCGATGTGCTGCCGCATACTGCCGCACGTTTTGCCCGCGCCATCGTGATGCCCAACCTGAAACCGCCGGTGACGACCACCGGACTGGCGCTTGCGTACCGCGAACGCATCCGCGGTGCATTGCCGCCGGGCAGCCGTTTTGAACCGCTGATGACCCTGTACCTGACCGACAACACGCCGCCCGACGAAATCATCCGTGCCCGGCAAAGCGGCGCGGTGCATGCGGTGAAATATTATCCGGCGGGCGCCACCACCAATTCCGACTCCGGTGTAACCGCGCTGGAGAAATGTTTTCCGGTGCTGGAGGCGATGGAAAAGGCCGGCATGCCGCTGCTGGTGCATGGCGAGGTCACCGATGCCGATATCGACGTGTTCGACCGCGAGCGTGTGTTCATCGAGCGCACGCTGGCGCCGCTGGTGGAGCGTTTCCAGGGACTTAAGGTGGTGATGGAGCACATCACCACGCGCGAGGCGGCGGCTTTCGTGACTGCCGCGCCGCAACGGGTGGCGGCGACACTGACGCCGCAGCACCTGCTGCTCAACCGCAATGCGCTGTTCACCGGCGGCGTGCGCCCGCACAACTACTGCCTGCCGATCCTCAAGCGCGAGATTCACCGCGAGGCGCTGGTCGCTGCGGCGACCAGCGGCAATCCGAAATTTTTCCTTGGCACCGACAGCGCGCCGCATGCACGGCATACCAAGGAGAACGACTGCGGTTGCGCGGGCATGTACACCGCTCATGCGGGCATCGAGCTTTATGCGGAAGTGTTTGCCGCCGCCGGGGCGCTTGACCGGCTGGAAGCCTTTGCCGCCCATTCCGGTGCGGACTTCTACGGACTGCCGCGCAACAGCGAAAAGATCACGCTGCAGCAACAGCCGTGGGAGGTGCCGGCCAGCGTGCCCTTCGGCGCCGATACGCTGGTGCCGATGCGTGCCGGCGGCGCGGTACAGTGGAGGATTGCCGGCACTTGAGAGCGAAGCCGCTGCAAGCGTCCCGCGGCGTGTCCGCCGCTTCGGCGGCGGATCCCCTTCATTACAGCCGGCTGGACCTTCCGCGCGGTGATCTGTGGGTGTTCACCTACGGTTCGCTGATGTGGGATCCGGGTTTCCGCCACATCGAGGCGCAGCCTGCGCTGCTGCGTGGCTATCACCGTTCGTTCTGCATTTACTCCAGCCGTTACCGCGGCACCGTGGACAAGCCGGGCCTGGTGCTGGGGCTGGACCCCGGAGGTGCCTGCAGGGGCATGGTTTACCGTATTGCGGCCGCCGAAGTGGGGGACGCGCTGGAAGCCCTGTGGCAGAGGGAAATGCGCCGCGGCGTGTATGTGCCGCGGATGCTGCCGGTGACCGTCGCCGCCCGCCGCCGGCCCGCGCTGGCGTTTCTCGCGAACCGCAGCCACAAGGGTTACGCAGGGCGGCTGGCGCTGGAGTCCTGCGCCGCCATCATTTCCGACTGCTGCGGCGAACGCGGACCGAATGTCGACTACCTGGTCAACACGCTGCGTCATCTCGATGCGCTGGGCGTGCACGACCAGCACCTGAATTGCCTGCTGGAGGTGGTGCGGCGCCGCCAGGCGCGCTGATCCGGCGTTTCCGCAGCCGCGTGCTACCATCCGCGGCGAAGCTGGCCAGGCAGCCGCTGTGCGCGGAGCAAACCGGATGGGGCAACTTGTCCGTGCCGCGCATAGAGGAAAGTCCGGGCTCCACAGGGTAGGGTGACGGGTAACACCCGTCCGCCGCGAGGCGAGGAACAGGGCCACAGAGAACGAACCGCCGATGGCCGCCCGGCTTTGCGGCGCGCGAGCGCCGCAAAGTCTCCCTTGAATGGGAAGGGGGTGTGCGGGCGCCCCGTAAGGGGCGCGCAAGCGCCCGCGCAGTTCGTGCAAGCGGATTGCGGCGGATCAGGCAAGGGTGAAAAGGTGCGGTAAGAGCGCACCGCGTTCGCGGTAACGCGAATGGCACGGTAACCTCCACCCGGAGCAACACCGCATAGGCAAGCGATGACGCGTCCCGCCGAGCTTGCGGGTAGGTGGCTTGAGCCGGCCAGCGATGTCCGGCCCAGAGGAATGGCTGTCCACGACAGAACCCGGCTTACCGGCCAGCTTCACCTTTCCTCAGTCCGAAAACTGCCATCGGACAGGATGTCGCTGTCCGGCGACGCAGCGAATTCCTGTAATTGCCTGATTTTTAAGCATAATTACTTAATGCGCTACTTTCAGTACGCGTAATATCCTTTTGTTTTGATTGACTTATTTCTGGGACAAAAAACCCTGAAATCAGGCCTCAACAAGTCGCCGTAAGTCGTTGTCATTAAAAAGGAATTTCGGAATTCGACCCTTGACCCGCATCCCTCAGTTATTTATAGTGGGATGAAGTGGTAGAAAGTGGGAGAAATGCCTGCCGGATCTCCGGCGAGGCGGGCTTTCACGGGCAAAGGGGGGGAACCGTGTTTCGCGGGGTCGCACAACTCAATCTCGACAGCAAAGGCCGGCTTGCGGTGCCCGCACGCCATCGCGATGCCTTGCTCGAGCGTTGCGCGGGCCATCTGGTGATTACCGCGGATGCCGACCGCTGCCTGCTGGTCTATCCGCTGCCTGACTGGGAACTCATCCAGCAAAAACTCGAAGGCCTGTCGAATCTCGACCCTCGCGTACGGGAACTGCAGCGGCGCCTGATCGGCTTTGCTGTCGATGTCGACATGGACGGCGCGGGTCGTGTGCTGATCACGCCCGAACTGCGCCGTTACGCGCAGCTTGAAAAGAGCGTCGTTCTGGTCGGGCAGGGAAAAAAATTCGAACTTTGGAATGACGAACGCTGGACGCAGCTGATTGACGGCGCGGGCGGCTTCGGTGCCGGCGGATTGCCGGCGGAGCTGGAGGATTTCTCCTTGTGACGCACGGCGCGCATGCCGCGGTGCTCGCGCAGGAAGCCATGGAGGCATTGAACATCCGGTCCGGCGGCGTTTACGTCGATTGCACTTTCGGGCGCGGCGGCCACAGCCGGCTGATCCTCGAGCGGCTCGGCAGCACGGGGCGCCTGCTGGCGCTGGATCGCGATCCCGAGGCGGTGCAGGCCGCAAGGGCGATCAACGATCCGCGGTTCACGATGCTGCACGGCGCGTTCAGCGGGGTGGGTGAAAAGCTGCGTGGTGCGGGCGTGACGGCAGTGGATGGCCTGCTGCTGGACCTCGGCGTGTCGTCGCCGCAGATCGACGATGTGCGGCGCGGATTCAGTTTCAGGGGGGATGCGCCGCTGGACATGCGCATGGATCCGGGGCAGGGCGTCAGCGCGGCGCAATGGCTGGCGACGGCGGAAGAGGCGGACATCAGGGAGGTCATCAGGGACTATGGCGAAGAACGGTTTGCTAAACAGATTGCAGCAGCGATTGTTGCGGCTAGGGCGCGGGGACCTGTTGACACCACACGAAAACTTGCCACGCTCGTGGCAGAAGCCGTTCCCGCGCGCGAGCCACGCCAGGATCCGGCGACGCGCACGTTTCAGGCTCTACGGATTCACGTCAATCAGGAGCTCGAGGAGCTATCGGTAGTGCTGCCCCAGTGCGTGGCCCTGCTGCATCCGGGCGGACGCCTGGTGGTGATCAGCTTTCATTCCCTGGAGGACAGGATCGTCAAGCGTTTTATGCGCGCCGAGTCCCGGGCTGACAGCCTGCCCGCCCGGCTGCCGGTGCGCGCCCGCGATCTGCCGCAACCCAGGATGCGGCTTGTCGGCCGCGCCCGGCGTCCTGCGGCACAGGAAGTGGC
The DNA here is from genome assembly GCA_022843705.1 of Burkholderiales bacterium. GTDB lineage: Bacteria > Pseudomonadota > Gammaproteobacteria > Burkholderiales > SG8-41. The sequence continues at coordinate 84,921 of JALHND010000001.1, read as the reverse complement.
CGTGAATCCGCGCGCGCGCAGCGCAGTGATGCGGGTTGCGGAACGCACCGGAGCGGAGGCGGCTTGACCGCACGCCTTGCATTCATCCTGCTCGCCGCGCTGATCGTCTGCGCGTTTGCGCTGGTCACCGCCCAGCACAAGGCGCGCAAGCTTTACGTCGAGCTGCAGAAGGAGCAGGCGGCGGCGAAGCAGCTTGATGACGAATGGGGGCAGTTGCAGCTTGAACAGGGTACCTGGGCGACGCACAGCCGCATCGAGCGCATCGCCACCCGTGAACTCGGCATGCGTCTGCCGCACCAGGGGCGGATTGAAGTGGTGCCGGCGGCACGCACGGAGAACGCGCAGTGAAGCCGCAGTCCGCGCGCGAACAGTCGCCCAGCCTGCCGCGCTGGCGCGCGAACCTGCTGCTGCTCGTGCTCGGCGCCTGGTTCGTCGGGCTGGCCGGCCGGGCGCTGTGGCTGCAGGCACTGAACAACGATTTCCTGCAGCGCAAGGGGGAATCGCGTTATTCGCGGGTGGTCGAGATCGGTGCCAGCCGCGGCATGATCGTTGACCGCAACAACGAGCCGCTGGCGATTTCGACGCCGGTCGAATCGGTGGCGGCCAGTCCGGCTGACGTCGAGGCGGATCCTGCCGCATTGCGCAGGCTTGCCCGGCTGCTGGGCATCAGCAATGAAGAGCTGCGCGCGCGCCTCGCCGATACGCGGCGCGAGTTTGTCTACCTCAAGCGCCAGTTGCCGCCGGACCAGGCCGAACGCGTGGTTCAGCTTGGCATCCCCGGCGTGTTCCTGCAGCGCGAACATCGCCGTTATTACCCTGCCGGCGAAGTGATGTCGCACATCATCGGTTTCACGGGTGTGGACGACAAGGGGCAGGAGGCGCTGGAACTCGCATTCGAGGAGTCGCTGGCCGGCAAGGCCGGCAGCCGGCGGGTAATCAAGGACCGTCTCGGCCGCATCGTCGAGGATGTGGAAAGCATCCGCGTGCCGCAGAACGGACAGCAGCTGCGCCTGTCGATCGATGCCCGCATCCAGTATCTCGCTTTCCGCGAGCTGAAGTCGGCGGTGGCGGCCCATCGCGCAAAAGCCGGCGGTATCGTCGTGCTTGACGTGGCCACCGGGGAAATCCTGGCAATGGCGAACCTGCCGGCGTACAACCCGAACAACCGCGGCAAACTCGACGCCCAGCGTACCCGCAACCGCGCCGTGACCGATCTTTTCGAGCCCGGGTCGACGCTGAAGCCCTTCACCGCGGCAGCAGCCCTCGAGGCGGGTCTGTTCCAGGCCGGCACCGTGATCCAGACCGCCCCGGGGCAGTTGACCATCGGCAGTCGCACCATCCGTGATGCGCATCCGCAGGGCGCGCTGACGGTGGCCCAGGTGATCCAGAAATCGTCCAATGTCGGCACCGCCAAGATGGGGTTGGCAATGCCCTCCGAAATACTGTGGAGCCTGTTCAGCCGCGCCGGATTCGGTGCACCGCCGCGCTCCGGCTTCCCCGGCGAGGTTTCGGGGCGGCTGCGCGCGCACAACACCTGGAGGCCGATCGAGCAGGCAACGATGTCTTACGGCTACGGCATCTCGGTGTCGCTGCTGCAACTTGCACGCTCCTACACCATATTCGCGTCCGACGGCGTTCTGTATCCGGTGACTCTGCTCAAGCGCGACAGCCCGGCACAGGGGACACGGGTCGTTTCAGCGCAGACTGCGCTGGCGGTGCGCCAGATGCTTGAAATGGCGGCGCAACCCGGCGGCACCGCCCCCGGCGCCCAGATTTCGGGTTATACCGTCGCCGGCAAAACCGGCACGGCGCACAAGCTCGAGGGCAAGGGATATGCCGCCAATCGTTATGTGTCATCGTTCGTCGGCATGGCCCCGGCATCACGGCCGCGGGTGATTGTCGCGGTGATGATCGATGAGCCCTCTGCAGGCCAGCACTACGGTGGTGCGGTGGCGGCGCCGGTGTTCAGCCAGGTGACTGCCGGCACTCTGCGTTTCCTCGCGGTGCCGCCAGATGCGCCGGGCAGGACGACGATGCTGGCGCCCGAAGATGCACCGCTGGTGCGGGAGGAGGTCTGATGGCCGTCGACCTCCAGGCAGTGCGCAAGCTGGGCGTGCGCCGGCTGACCGTGGACAGCCGCGCGGTCAGGGCCGGCGATACCTTTGTGGCCTACCCGGGTGAGTCGCGCGACGGCCGCGATTTCATCGCGCAGGCGCTTGCCAACGGCGCCAGCTCGGTGCTGTGGGACTCCGCGGGTTATGCCTGGAACCGGAAGTGGCGGGTGCCGAATCTCGGCATTCCCGGCCTGCGACGGGAGGCCGGGGTCATTGCCGCCGAGATTTATGGCAGGCCCGGCACGGCGCTGTGGACCATCGGCATCACCGGCACCAACGGCAAGACCTCGTGCAGCCAGTGGGTCGCGCAATCGCTGACCCGGATGCGGCGAAAATGTGCGGTGATCGGCACTCTCGGCAGCGGTTTCCCGGGCCGGCTGGATATCCAGACGAACACCACGCCGGATGCGGTGACGCTGCAGGGGCGCATGCGCGGCTTTGCCCGCGCCGGCGCGCGTGCGGTGTGCATGGAGGTGTCTTCCCACGGGCTGGACCAGGACCGGCTTTCCGGCGTCGAGTTCGACGTGGCAATGCTGACCAACCTGTCGCGCGACCATCTCGATTATCACGGCACCATGCGCAGCTACAAGGCCGCGAAGGCGAAGCTGTTCCGCTGGCCGACGCTGGGCCGTGCAGTGGTCAATCTTGATGATGCTTTCGGGCGCGAGCTCGCGCTGCGCTGGAGACACCGTCGCGCGGAACTGATCGGTTACGGTTTCGGCCGCAACGCCGCGCGTTCCCGCAAAGACTGTGTTGAAGGACGCAATCTCAGGCTTGGTCTCGACGGCATGGCCTTCGAGATCGCCTCGCCCTGGGGCAGGGCGAAGCTGCGCAGTCCGCTGATCGGGGGCTTCAATGCGGCCAATCTGCTCGGCTCGCTGACGGTCCTGCTGGCGAGCGGCATGGATCTTGAGCGTTCAGTGGCCGCGCTGGAAAAGGTCGGCCCCGTGCCGGGACGTACCGAACGATACGGCGGCGGCCAGGCGCCGCTGGTGGTGGTGGATTATGCGCATACCCCGGACGCGCTTGAAAAAGTGCTGCGTACGCTGCGCGGCATTGCGGGTGCGCAGTCCCGGCTGTTCTGCGTGTTCGGTTGCGGCGGCAGCCGTGATCGCGGCAAACGGCCGTTGATGGGTGCGGTGGCATCACGCCATGCCGACCGGGTGATCGTCACCAGCGACAATCCGCGCGACGAGGATCCGGCGGCAATCATCGATGAAGTTGCCGAGGGTATGCGCGGGGCGTACCGCAAGATCGTCGACCGGCGCGAGGCGATACGCACGGCGCTTGCGGAGGCTCGGCGCGGCGATGTTGTGCTGGTGGCCGGGAAAGGCCACGAGAACCATCAGGAGATCCGTGGCGTACGCCGCCGTTTCAGCGATGCGGCCGTGGTGCGCTCGATCCTGGCGGGGAGGGCGCGGTGATGACACTGGCCACTGCCGCGGCGATCCTGGGCGGCGAACTGCACGGGGCGGATGTGCGTTTTTCCGGCGTCTCGACCGACAGCCGCAGCATCAGCAAGGGTGATCTGTTCGTGGCGCTTCGCGGTGAACGTTTCGACGGCCACGATTTTCTGCCGGCGATCACGGCTGCCGGCGCGGCTGCGGCTCTGGTTGAGCGTGCCCGTGCCGCACCGGCGCCGCTGCCGGTGGCCGCAGTGGCCGACACCACGGCGGCCCTTGCCGCGCTGGCCGCCCACTGGCGGCGGCGATTCAGCATTCCGCTGATCGCGGTTGCCGGCTCCAACGGCAAGACCACGGTCAAGGAGATGATCGCCGCCTGCCTGCGCGCCGGTTTCGGCGAGGCCACGGTTCTCGCAACACGGGGCAACCTCAACAACCATATCGGGCTGCCACTGACGCTGCTTGCGCTGCGCGAGACGCACCGGGCGGCGGTGGTGGAAATCGGCATGAACCATCCCGGCGAGACCGCGCAGCTCGCGGAAATCGCCGCACCGACCATTGCGCTGATCAATAACGCACAGCGGGAACACCAGGAATTCATGCATTCGGTGGCGGATGTCGCCTATGAACATGCCAGCCTGATCCGCGCCCTGCCGGAAGACGGTGTGGCGGTGATCAATGGTGATGATGCGCATGCCGGTACCTGGCAAAAGGCCGCGGCTTCGCGGCAGGTGCGCGATTTCGGACTGGGCGCCGCCGCCTGCGTACGCGCGCAGTGCCGGCCCGGGCCCTCTTCGTCGGTACTTGAAGTGACCACGCCGGAAGCGCAGGCGATTTTTGAACTGCCGCTTGCCGGCGAACACAACGCGCGCAATGCGCTGGGTGCGATTGCCGCAGCCACCGCGGCCGGCGTGCCGCTGGCCGCCTGCGTCGATGCGCTGTCGCGCTTCGCTGCTGTCAAGGGACGGCTGCAGGTAAAGGCAGGTCTGCGGGGCGCAATCCTGATCGATGACACCTACAACGCCAATCCCGATTCGGTGCGCGCCGCAATCGACGTGCTTGCGGGCATGCCGGGCCGCAGGCTGCTGGTGCTGGGCGACATGGGCGAGGTCGGCGCACAGGGCGCGGCATTCCACGAGGAAGTCGGTGCTTATGCCAGGCAATCCGGCATTGATGCGCTGTACGCCCTCGGCGATCTGTCCCTTGCCTCGGTGCGGGCTTTCGGCGGCGGAGCCCGCCATTACCAGTGCATCGAGGATCTGCTGGCGGATGTCGGCAAGGACCTCGGTCCGCGAACCGCGCTGCTGGTCAAGGGTTCGCGCTTCATGCAGATGGAGCGCGTCGTGCGCGGTTGCGAATTTTCCGTGGCGGAGGGCTAGGCGATGCTGCTCGAACTGGCGCAATGGCTGGAACAGCATATCCGCGCATTCAACGTGTTCAACTACCTCACGCTGCGCGCGGTGCTGGCCTGCCTCACTTCGCTGGTGATTTCGTTCATCGTCGGGCCCGGACTGATCCGCAAGCTTGCGGCCTACAAGATCGGCCAGGCCGTGCGCGACGACGGCCCGCAGACCCACCTGATCAAGGCCGGCACGCCGACGATGGGTGGCGCGCTGATCCTGGTGTCGATCATCGTGACGACACTGCTGTGGGCGGATCTCAGCAACCGCTTCGTCTGGGTGGTGCTCTGCGTCACCATCGGTTTCGGCGCGATCGGCTGGATCGACGACTACCGCAAGGTGGTGCACCGCAATCCCAAGGGATTGTCGGCGAAAGCGAAGTTTTTCTGGCAGTCGGTGATCGGCCTCGGTGCCGCCCTGTTCATCGCGCATTCGACCAACCTGCCGGCGCAGACCGAATTCATCGTGCCGTTTTTCAAGCAGGTCGCCTATCCGCTGGGGGTGATCGGCTTCGTCGTGATGACCTATTTCGTCATCGTCGGCACCAGCAACGCGGTGAACCTGACCGACGGGCTCGACGGACTGGCAATCATGCCGACGGTGATGGTCGGCAGCGCACTGGGCATCTTCGCGTATGTCGCCGGCAACGCGGTGTTTGCCAAGTACCTCGGATTCCCGTTCATTCCCGGCGCCGGCGAACTGACGGTGATCTGCGGCGCCATTGCCGGTGCCGGGCTGGCCTTCCTGTGGTTCAACGCCTATCCGGCGGAAGTGTTCATGGGCGACGTCGGTGCGCTGGCGCTGGGCGCCGCGCTGGGCACGATCGCGGTGATCGTGCGCCAGGAAATCGTGCTTTTCATCATGGGCGGCGTGTTTGTCGTCGAAACGCTGTCGGTGATGCTGCAGGTGGCTTCGTTCAAGCTCACCGGCAGACGCATTTTCCGCATGGCGCCGCTGCACCACCATTACGAGCTGAAAGGCTGGAAAGAAAACCAGGTCGTCGTTCGCTTCTGGATCATCACGATGATGCTGGTATTGATCGGACTGTCGACGCTGAAGCTGCGATGAGATGCACATGCCGACCCCCGGAACCCGCGATGCCAGCCACTGCCGAGATGCCTGCGGCAGGCTGCTACTTGCGCGGATTCGCCGCGAAGACGCGGAGGTGCTGCTGATGCTCGATCTCGCAGGAGCCCGCGTCCTGGTCATCGGCCTCGGCGACACCGGCCTGTCGATGGCGCGCTGGTTGAGCCGCCACGGCGCAAATGTCCTCGCCGCGGACACGCGCGCTGCGCCGCCCGCAGCGGAGGTTTTGCGGCGGGAATGCCCCGGGCTGCCGCTGCTGCTCGGCGCCGTGCCCGAGGACGAGGTTGCGCGCGCCGGGATCATCGCCGTGAGCCCGGGCATCGATCGTCGCCGCGGCCCGCTGGCCGACGCGGCGAAGCGCGGCATTCCGGTGGTCGGTGACATCGAACTTTTTTCGCAGGCACTCGCCGCACTCGGCGATGCGCCGCCGGTGCTGGCCATCACCGGCTCCAACGGCAAGAGCACGGTGACGGCGATGACCGGGGAAATCTGTCGTGCGGCAGGTCTGCGGCCGCTGGTGGCCGGCAACATCGGACTGCCGGTGCTGGATGCACTCAGCGACATCGAGGACGGCGCGGAGATGCCGGGGGCAATCGTGCTGGAGCTCTCGAGTTTCCAGCTCGAAAGCACGATGTCGCTGCGGCCGCAGGCCGCAACGGTGCTCAACCTGTCGGAAGACCATCTCGACCGTTATGACGGCATGAGCGAATACGCCGCAGCAAAGGCGCGGATTTTCGCGGGAGACGGACTGCAGCTGCTGAACCGCGATGACGGATGGAGTCGCGGCATGGCAATCGCCGGCCGGCGCAAGGTGACTTTCGGCCTTGATGCACCGGTTGCCGGCGAGGACTGGGGTCTCGGCAATGACGGTACAACACTGCAGCGCGGCCCGTTTGAACTGGCGCCGGTTGGTGTGTTGCGCGTCGCCGGATTGCACAACGCGGCCAACGCGCTGGCGGCGGGGGCCCTGTGTCGCGCCATCGGTGTTGCCGATGGGGCCATTGTCGAAGGCTGGCAACGATTTGAGGGGCTGCCACATCGCGTAAAAAATATCAATAAAATCAATGAGATAACATTCTACGACGATTCCAAGGGCACCAACGTCGGCGCAACCGTCGCAGCTTTGACCGGATTGCGCGAGCCGGTGGTGCTGATCGCCGGCGGAGACGGCAAAGGTCAGGATTTCGCGCCGCTGGCCGCGGCTGCACGCGGCCGCGCACGGGCGATCGTGCTGATCGGGCGCGACGGACCGCGCATTGCGGCGGCGGTTGGCAGTGATGTGCCGCTGCAACAGGCTCGCGACATGGATGAAGCGGTGGAACTCGCCTTCAGGGCTGCGCAGCCGGGTGACGCCGTGCTGCTGTCGCCGGCCTGTGCGAGTTATGACATGTATCGCAATTACGTGCACCGCGCCGAGGTGTTTGCGGATGCGGTGTCGGCACTGCAGCGGAGGTGCGCGTGAGCCAGTACTACGCCACGGTCAACCAGCGTGCGGCCGGCGACGAATACGACGGCGCACTGATCTGGGTGACGCTGCTGCTGCTGGGGTTCGGCATGGTCATGGTGTATTCGGCATCGATCGCGATCGCCGAGGCAAGCCGCAGCACCGGCAACAGCGCGGTGTACTACCTGACCCGGCATGCCGCCTACATCCTGGTCAGCCTGGTGGCGGCCGCGATCGTGTTCCAGGTGCCATTGCGGGTCTGGCAGCGTGCCGCGCCGCTGCTGTTCGTGCTGGGCATGGTTCTGTTGATGCTGGTGCTGATACCGGGCATCGGCCGCGAGGTCAACGGCAGCCGGCGCTGGCTGCCGCTGGGCATTGCCAACCTGCAGCCCTCGGAACTGATGAAACTGTGCGCGGTGCTTTACGCCGCCGACTACACCGTGCGCAAGGCGGCATTCATGCACAGCCTGCGCAAGGGTTTCCTGCCGATGGCCGGCGTGATGCTGCTGACCGGGGGCTTGCTGCTGCGTGAACCCGATTTCGGCGCGTTTGCGGTGATCACGGTGATCGCGATGGGCATCCTCTTTCTCGGCGGCATGAACTGGAAGCTGTTCGCCGGTCTGATCGTGATGCTGGTGCTCGGTTTCCTGCTGCTGATCTGGAGCAGTCCGTACCGCATGCAGCGGGTAATCGGTTTCATGGATCCCTGGGCGGATCCCTACGGCAAGGGTTACCAGCTTTCACATGCGCTGATTGCCTTTGGCCGTGGCGAATGGTTCGGCGTCGGCCTCGGCGCCAGCGTCGAGAAGCTGTTCTACCTGCCCGAGGCGCACACCGATTTCCTGCTGGCGGTGATTGCCGAGGAGCTCGGTTTTGCCGGCGTGCTGGCGCTGGTGCTGCTGTTCGCCTGGATCGTCGCGCGGGCATTTGCCATCGGCCGTCGCGCGGCCGATCTTGACCGGCCGTATGCGGCGCTGGTGGCGCAGGGCATCGGCCTGTGGATCGGCGTGCAGGTGATCATCAACATGGGCGTCAACATGGGGGTGCTGCCAACCAAGGGACTGACGCTGCCCCTGCTGTCTTTCGGTGGCAGCGCGATCCTCGCCACCTGTTGCGCGCTGGCGGTGCTGCTGCGGGTCGACTGGGAGAATCGCCAGATGCAGCGCGGGTTTACCGTATGAGCCGGACCATTCTCGTCATGGCCGGCGGTACCGGCGGCCACATTTTCCCGGCGCTTGCCGTCGCCGATGAACTGCGCGGGCGCGGCTGGCGCGTGGTCTGGCTGGGAGCGCGCGGCGGCATGGAAGAGCGCCTGGTGCCTCCCCGGGGCTATACGGCGGAATGGATCCGTTTCGGCGGCGTGCGTGGCAAGGGCTGGCTGCGCAAGCTGCTGCTGCCGGCTGCCCTGCTGGTGGCGTTCTGGCAAAGCGCCAAGGCGATATTCCGGCACCGGCCCGACGTGGTGCTGGGCATGGGCGGTTACGCCTCTTTTCCCGGCGGCATGATGGCGGCCCTGTTCGGCAGGCCGCTGCTGATCCACGAACAGAACGCGGTCCCGGGTCTGGCCAACCGCGTGCTTGCGGGTGTGGCCGACCGCGTGCTTTCGGCATTTCCCGATGCTTTTGAGGGACGCGTCAACGTGATCTGGTCGGGCAATCCGGTGCGTACCGACATTGTCAACCTGCCGCCGCCGGAAGTGCGGTTTGCCAATCGCGGCGGTCCCCTGCGGCTGCTGGTGATCGGCGGCAGCCTCGGGGCGAGGGCGCTGAACGAAACGGTGCCGCAGGCCCTGGCCCTGATGGCGGCCGCGGAACGCCCGCTGGTGGTGCACCAGGCGGGTGCCGCGCATGCGGAACAGTTGCGCGCAACTTACCGTTCGGCCGGGGTGGAGGCCGAGGTGCCGGCCTTTATCGACGACATGGCGGCACGTTATGGCGAGGCCGACCTGCTGGTTTGCCGCGCCGGCGCCACCACGGTCACCGAACTGGCTGTGGCCGGTGTCGGCAGCATTCTCGTTCCCTTTCCGCATGCGGTGGATGATCACCAGACGCGCAATGCGCGTTATCTCGCGGATCGCGGTGCTGCACTGCTGATGCCGCAGAAGGACCTGACGCCGCGGGTGCTGGCCGACGTCCTGCGCGGGCTGACCCGCGGCAAGCTGCTGGAGATGGCGCGGGCTGCACGTGCGGCGGGCAAGCCGGACGCCGCAATCCGGGTCGCGGACTACTGCATGGAGCTGGCGCCGGCATGAGGCACAAGGTGCGACAGGTGCATTTCGTGGGCATCGGCGGGGCCGGGATGAGCGGCATTGCGGAAGTGCTGCTCAACCTCGGGTACTCGGTCAGCGGCTCAGATCTCAGCGAAGGCAGTGCCACGCGGCGTCTTGCCGGCCTCGGCGCGCAGGTGCGCATCGGTCACGACGCGGCGCATGTCGCGGCAGCCGACGTGGTGGTCATTTCCAGTGCCGTGAAGCCGGACAATCCGGAAGTTGTCGCGGCGCGTGCGCGCCATGTGCCGGTGGTGCCGCGGGCACTGATGCTGGCCGAATTGATGCGCTTGAAGCAGGGCATCGCGGTGGCCGGAACCCACGGCAAGACCACGACCACCAGCCTGGCGGCCAGCGTCCTGGCCGAGGGCGGCCTTGATCCGACCTTCGTGATCGGCGGGCGCCTGGAGAGTGCCGGCGCGCATGCCCGGCTGGGTGCCGGCGAGTTCATCGTCGCCGAGGCGGATGAATCCGATGCGTCCTTCCTGCACCTGCAGCCGGTGATTTCCGTGGTCACCAACATTGATGCCGACCACATGGAGACCTATGACCACTCGCTGGACCGGCTGAAGCAGGCTTTTGTCGACTTCGTGGAGCGCCTGCCGTTTTACGGTGTCGCGGTGCTGTGCAATGACGATGCCAACGTGCGTTCGGTCATGCCGCGGCTGACGAAGACGGTTGTCACCTACGGTCTCGGCGAGGGGTCGCAGATCCGCGCGCAGTCGGTGACGGCTGATGCGGGGCGCATGCGTTTCCGGGTCCAGCGCATGAATGGCAAACGCCTGCCCGACCTCGACATCGTGCTCAACCTGCCGGGCGTGCACAACGTGCAGAACGCGCTGGCCGCGATCGCTGTCGGGATGGAGGCCGGAGTCGCGGATGAAAAGATCGTCAAGGCACTGGCCGATTTCAAGGGCGTCGGCCGGCGTTTCCAGCGTTACGGCGCAATCGCGCTGCGCGACGGCAGTTATGACCTGATTGATGACTACGGCCACCACCCGGTGGAAATGGCGGCAACCATCGCCGCTGCGCGCGGCGCGTTTCCAGGCCGCCGGCTGGTTCTGGCGTTCCAGCCCCACCGCTACACCCGTACCCGCGACTGTTTCGAGGATTTTGTGCGTGTGCTGTCGAGCGTGGATGCGCTGTTGCTCACCGAAGTCTATCCGGCGGGCGAGGCGCCGATTGTCGCCGCCGATGGCCGGGCGCTGGCACGTGCGGTGCGGGTGCTGGGAAAAGTGGAGCCGGTGTTTGTCGAGCAGGTTGCGGATCTGCCGGCAGCGATTGGCGGCGCGGTACGGGACGGCGATGTGGTGCTGGCGATGGGTGCCGGGTCGATCGGCACGGTTGCGGCGCGGCTGGCGAAGGCGGGCTCGTGAGCGGAAAAGCCGGCCCGGGACAACTTAACGAAATGGACATGAGCGAACAGGCAGGAATCAGGCGCAGCGGGTTACGCGGCGAACTGCGGCGAGACGAGCCGATGGCAAGGCATGTCAGCTGGCGTGCCGGCGGGCGCGCGCGCAGCAGTTATGCACCTGCAGATCTGGCCGATCTGGTCGGGTTCCTGCGCGGGCTGGGCGGAGACGAGCCGGTCTGCATGGTCGGGCTGGGCAGCAACCTGCTGGTGCGGGACGGCGGTTTCGACGGCACCGTCATTTTCACCCACTGGGCATTGCGCGGGCTGCAGGTGACGCGCAAGGCGGGCGGCGGCGAAATCCGCGCCGAGGCCGGCGTGGCGAGTCCGAAGGTGGCGCGCGTCGCGGCACTGAACAATCTTGACGGCGCGGAGTTTCTCGCGGGCATCCCCGGTACGGTCGGCGGTGCCCTGGCGATGAACGCCGGCTGTTACGGCGGCGAAACCTGGAATGTCGTGTCTGGCGTGGAAACGGTCGACCGGACCGGAACCTTGCGCCTGCGCACGCCGGCCCATTACACCATCGGCTATCGCAGCGTCGAGCGGCGCTGCCGGCAGATGTCACAGGTGTCCGCTGCGGCGCAGGTCGGCAGCCAGGCCGAGGAGTGGTTTGTGTCGGCGACTTTTTCCCTGCCGCAGGGTGACGGTGTCCGGTCGCGGGCAAGGATCAAGGCGCTGCTTTCGCAGCGGATTGCCTCGCAGCCGCTGGGCCAGCCGAACGCGGGGTCGGTATTCCGCAATCCCCCCGGGGACCATGCGGCGCGGCTGATCGAGGCCTGCGGCCTCAAGGGAAGAACCATCGGCGGGGCGTCGATTTCCGAAAAACACGCGAATTTCATCGTCAACACCGGCGGGGCGACCGCAGCCGACATCGAGGCCCTGATTGCCGAAGCGCAGCAGGCAGTGGCGCGGCGTTTCGGAGTCAGGCTCGAGCAGGAAGTGCGCGTGATCGGGGAGCCGGCATGAGTGGATACGGAAAAATTGCGGTGCTCTTCGGCGGTCGCAGTGCGGAGCGCGAGATTTCGCTGATGAGCGGCCGCAAGGTGCTCGAAGCCCTGTGCGGAGCCGGATTGGATGCGCACGGGTTTGATCCGGCCGAGAGGGAGATCTTCGACCTGAAGCGGGAAGGTTATTCCCGCGTGTTCATCGCGCTGCATGGCCGTTACGGCGAGGACGGCACGGTGCAGGGTGCGCTGGAGTTGATGGGCATTCCCTATACCGGCAGCGGCGTGATGGCCTCCGCACTGTCGATGGACAAGGTAAGGACGAAGATGGTGTGGGCTTCGGCCGGCATCCCGACGCCGCGTTTCGAAGTCGTTGATGCCGGCAGCGACTGGGCAGGGGTGGTGCGGCGCCTGGGGTTGCCTCTGATCATCAAGCCGGCGCGCGAAGGCTCGACCATCGGCCTGACCAAGGTGACCGATGCAGCGACGCTGCCCGGGGCCTGGGCGCTGGCCGCGCGTCACGATGCACTGGTGATGGCGGAGGAATTCATCGACGGCAGCGAATTGACTGCCGGTTTCCTCGGTGACCGGGCACTGCCGCTGATCCGGATCGAGGCACCGCAGGGCAACTATGACTACCAGAACAAGTATTTCAGCGACGAAACCCAATATCACTGTCCCTGCGGGTTGCCGGAGGCCGAAGAACTGCGCATCCGTGAACTGGTGATGCACAGCGCACGGGCGCTGGGTTGTGCCGGCTGGGGGCGTGCAGACCTGATCCGCCGCGCCGACGGCAGCGTGCAGTTCCTGGAGATGAACACCTCTCCCGGCATGACCGGGCACAGCCTGGTGCCGATGGCGGCGCGCCAGGCCGGACTCTCCTTTGAGGCGCTGGTGCTGCGCATCCTGGAGCTTGCCCATGTGGGATAAACCCGCCGTGCTGAACCTCATCGCCGACCTGCTGTTCATCGCGGCGCTGCTTGGCGTGCTTTACGCCGGGGTGTCGCACGCGGTGAGGCAGCCGGTGTTTTCGATCACGCAGGTGCGCGTGGTGACGCCGGTAACACACGTCACCCGCCAGCAGATCGAGGAGATCGTCAGGCGCGAGGTTGGCGGAACCCTGTTCACCCTGCGCCTGGACACGGCACGCGAAGCTTTCGAGAAGCTGCCCTGGGTGCGCAGTGCCAATGTGCGCCGGCAGTGGCCGGGCGGGCTGGAGGTGGCATTGACCGAACATGTGCCCCTGGCGCGCTGGGGACGCGAGGCTCTGGTCAATGTGCAGGGCGAGGTGTTCGCCGCCGCTTTCGACGGGGCGTTGCCGGTATTCAACGGTCCGCCGGGGGCTGCCAAGGAAATGACCATCCAGTATGACCATTTCCGCCGCAGCCTTGAGGACATCGGCAGGACACCCGGGGAAATCAACGTGTCGCCGCGGCGTGCCTGGCAACTGAAGCTTGACGACGGCATGACGCTTGATCTCGGCAGGGAACAGGTTGAACAGCGGTTGCGCCGTTTTGTCGCCGTCTACCCGAGGACGATTGCGCGCATGACCCGTCCGGTGGACCGGGTCGACCTGCGGTATGCCAACGGGTTTGCGGCAAGGGTGCCGGGATTGCCGGCGATTGCGGACGATGTCCGGCGCAAAAGCGGCGCATAGGGTGATGCACAGGGAATGACAGGACAGATGAACAAGGCCAGGGAAAACAAGAAGATCGTGGTGGGGCTCGACATCGGGACCTCGAAGATCGTCGCCATCGTCGCCGAACTCAAGCCGGAGGGCGGTTTCGAGATCATCGGCATGGGCAGCCATCCCTCGCGCGGGCTGAAGAAAGGCGTGGTGGTCAACATCGAAACCACCGTCAATGCCATCCAGCGCGCGCTGGAAGAGGCGGAACTGATGGCCGACTGCAAGATCCGCGAGGTTTACACCGGCATCGCCGGCAACCACATCAAGAGTTTCAATTCCCAGGGCATGGTCGCGATCAAGGACAAGGAGGTGTCGCAGCAGGACATCGACCGCGTGATCGAAACCGCGAAGGCGGTGCAGATCCCCAACGACCAGCAGATCCTGCACGTGCTCAACCAGGAATTCATCATCGACGGCCAGGAGGACGTGCGCGAACCGCTCGGGATGTCCGGCGTGCGCCTGGAGGTCAAGGTGCATATCGTCACCGGCGCAGTGTCGGCGGCGCAGAACATCATCAAGTGCGTCCGTCGCTGCGGTCTCGAGGTCAACGACCTGATCCTGCAGCCGCTGGCCTCTTCGGTCGCGGTGCTGTCGGATGACGAGAAGGACCTCGGGGTCTGCCTCGTCGACATCGGCGGCGGCACAACCGACATGGCCGTGTTCACCCACGGCGCGATCCGCCATACCGCGGTGATTCCTATTGCCGGTGACCAGATCACCAATGACATCGCGATGGCATTGCGCACGCCGACCAAGGATGCGGAAGACATCAAGCAGCGTTACGGCTGCGCGCTGTCGCAGCTTGCCGATCCCCAGGAAATGGTGGACGTGCCCGGGGTCGGCGACCGCAGCACGCGCCAGCTGTCGCGCAAGACGCTGGCCGAGGTCATCGAGCCGCGGGTCGAGGAGCTGTATTCGCTGGTGCAGGCGGAACTGCGCCGCAGCGGTTACGAGGAGCTGCTGTCATCCGGTGTGGTGCTGACAGGGGGTTCGAGCGCGATGCAGGGCATGGTTGAACTGGGAGAGGAGATTTTCCACATGCCGGTGCGCATCGGCATGCCGCAGTACTCGGGCGGGCTGTCCGAGGTGGTGCGCAGCACGCGTTATGCGACCGGCGTCGGCCTGCTGATTGCGGGCGCCGACGAACATCGCCAGCGCGATGTGGCGCGCATGCATGTGAGCAGCCTGCAGCAGGTGCTGGAGCGGATGAAAAACTGGTTTACGGGGAATTTCTAGTGCGGGCAATGCGGGGCATACGGTTTTCTGGTTTTGGAATTTCGGGATTTTTCAACATTACTTTGTTTGCGGAAAAAGGAGACTCACATGATTGAACTGATTGATGCACAGGCGCAGGAAGCGGTAATCAAGGTGATCGGTGTCGGCGGCTGCGGCGGCAATGCGGTGGATCACATGATCGTCCAGGGCGTGCAGGGCGTGGAATTCATCTGCGCCAACACCGATGCCCAGGCGCTCAAGCGCAATCAGGCCAAAACGCAGCTGCAGCTTGGCGGCGAAATCACCAAGGGGCTCGGCGCCGGCGCGAATCCTGAGGTCGGCCGCCAGGCCGCCCTTGAAGATCGTGAACGCATTGCCGAGCTGATTTCCGGGGCGGACATGCTGTTCCTGACCGCGGGCATGGGCGGCGGCACCGGCACCGGTGCCGCGCCGGTGGTCGCTGAAATCGCCAAGGAACTCGGCATCCTGACGGTGGCCGTGGTGACCAAGCCGTTTGCGTTCGAAGGCAAACGCCAGCGCATCGCACAGGAAGGACTCGATGCGCTGGCGCAGCATGTCGATTCGCTGATCGTGATCCCCAACGACAAGCTGATGCAGGTGCTGGGCAACTCGATCACCTTGGACGAGGCGTTCCGTGCAGCCAACGACGTTCTTCACGGGGCAGTTGCCGGCATTGCCGAAATCATCAGCTGCCCGGGCATGATCAACGTCGACTTTGCCGACGTGCGCACGGTGATGGGCGAAATGGGCATGGCAATGATGGGTTCCGCCAAGGCGGCCGGCATCGGTCGCGCCCGCGAGGCTGCCGAGCAGGCGGTCGCCTGCCCGCTGCTGGAGGACATCAACATTTCGGATGCGCGCGGCGTGCTGGTGAACATCTCGGCCAGCAAGGCGACTTTCCAGTTGCAGGAAATGTATGACGTCATGGAAACCATCAAGGCCTTTGCCGCCGATTCGGCCACCGTCATTGTCGGCACGGTGTATGACGACAGCCTCGAGGACGGCCTGCGGGTGACCATCGTGGCGACCGGCCTGGGCAAACCGATGGCCCGCCAGCAGCCCAAGCCGATGATCGTCGTATCGCAGAAAACCGGAACCGACAACATGGCGATGGACGTCGATTACGGCGCGCTGGAGCAGCCTGCCGTGATCCGTCGCCGCAACCGTGATGCGACGGTGGAGGCGATGCGGCAATCGGGCGTGGAAATGCTCGACATTCCTGCATTCCTGCGCAAGCAGGCCGACTGATCACGGAGCGCGCAGGGCTTCAGACTCGGCTCGCCGGCAAGCGGCTTGGCGGACTGGTTTTGCTGCACTGCGGCAGCATGATAAAATCCGCATCGGAAACCCCCGCAAAGCGGGGGTAAGGGATAAGCTTTGTCACGATGATCAGGCAGCGCACATTAAAAAACGTGATCCGTGCCACTGGCGTGGGTCTGCACACGGGCGAGAAGGTCCATCTGACCCTGCGCCCGGCGCAGCCGCACACCGGCATCGTGTTCCGCAGGACCGACCTTGAGCCACCGGTCGAGATCAGGGCCGATCCGTATGCAGTGCATGACACCCGGCTGTCGTCCTGCCTCGAGAAGGACGGCGCGCGCGTGCAGACGGTCGAACATCTGATGTCGGCGCTGGCCGGGCTTGGTGTTGACAATGTCTGGATCGATGTGACGGCGCCGGAAGTGCCGATCATGGATGGCAGCGCCGGCCCCTTCGTGTTCCTGCTGCAATCAGCCGGGATCGAAGAGCAGGAGGCGCCGAAAAAGTTCATCCGCATCCTGGAGCCGGTGGAGGTGCGTGACGGCGACAAGTGGGTGCGTTTTGATCCCCACAACGGCTTCCGGCTCGAACTGGCGATCGATTATGCACATCCCGTGTTCGATGCCAGTGCACAGTCGGTCGTGGTTGATTTCTCGTCCACGTCCTATGTCAACGAAGTGGCGCGTGCGCGCACCTTCGGTTTCATGCAGGACGTCGAGAGCATGCGCTCGCAGGGCCTGGCGCTGGGCGGCAGCCTCGACAATGCGATCGTGATGGACGAATACCGGGTGCTCAATACCGACGGACTCCGTTACGACAACGAATTCGTCAAGCACAAGGTGCTTGACGCGATCGGGGATCTTTACCTGCTCGGTCACCCCCTGATCGGCTCGTTCAGGGGGCACAAGTCCGGCCATGCGATGAACAACCGCCTGCTGCGCTACCTGCTGGAGCAGCCCAGGGCCTGGGAATACGTCAGTTTTGACCGCAACGAAGACGCTCCGCCTTTCCTGGCCTGGCAGCCGCAGGCGGCCTGACCGGTCCCGGACCGCGGCACGGCCGGCCTGATCCCCCAAATGCTGCTGCTGCGGCTCGTCGGTATCCTTGCGCTGGTCAGCATCGGCGTCTGCTTCGTGCTTTATGCGGTGTCGCGGGACCAGCGCTACCTGCGCTTTGCCTGGCGGGTTTTTCTCGGGACGCTGGCTTTCGCAGCCCTGCTGATGCTGTTCTACGCCGCCGAGCGGTTTTTGATGATCATCTGAGCATTCCGGATGGACGGCGTTGTCAGCCCTTGCTACGGCGCCTGGCGGCAAAGCGGGCAAGGGCCGAGCGTAACCCGGGATCTTGAACCCGGTTTGACAGTTTTTCAAAATTATCAATTAAATCAATGGGTAACTCCGGTTTTTCGGTGTAAACCCGGGCTGCAGGTTGTTGTCCGGAAACTTGAACTTGAATCCGGATTCCAGTAACCTGCGCGCTCTGCTTTTGCAGGTTCTTCAGCAGTCGGGGCATGATCTGCTTCAGTTTTGCCGCGATTGCACCGTTGTCTGCCGCTATGACCAGCGTGCCGTTGTGGTCCCCGACCACCCGGCTTGCCAGGGACAGTTCAGGGGGCGCGCAGACCGAATAAAGCCGTTGCAGTGCTGAAATGCGCTGCGTTGCCCGGTTCAGTGCTGACAAGCCCGCTGTTTCTACAATCAGGGCGCTGAATTTGCGGGTGGGCATGGCGACAATGGAGTTTGACCATGAATATTATTCTGGTTTCCGAGAGGCTGCCGAAGGCGCGGACCATCACGCTGGGATGGCCGCATCTTGCCGGCTTGGCGTCACTGCTGATGGTACTGGTACTGACGCTGGCCGGTGCACTAAATTACGGCATTTTGCGCTTTGCCTCGGAACTGAACATCCCCTATGTCAGGGATGTGCTGGTGACCATACACCAGCAGCAGCAGGAAAAAAACCAGTCCTATCTCCAGGACAACCTCAATGCGATGGCGGTAAGGCTGGGACAGATGCAGGCCCAGTTGCTGCGCCTGGACACGCTGGGCGAACGTCTGGCCAAACTGGCCGGATTCAAGCCGCAGGACCTGATGTTCAACGAGGTGCCGGGGCGCGGCGGTGCCTTGTCCTCGATTCCCAGCCAGAATCTTTCACTCGGTGATTTCACGCGCCAGGTCGAGCAATTGACGCTTCAACTTGAGGATCGCGGGGACAAGCTCGGCCTGCTGGAATCCATGTTCACACTGGAAAGTGCCCGCAAGAAACTGACGCCGACCAAGCTGCCGGTGGAGGGGGGCTGGTATTCCTCGAACTTCGGCTGGCGCATCGACCCGTTCACCGGGCAGCGTGCTTTTCACGAAGGCATAGACTTCATGGCGGAAGAAGGAACGCCCATTTATGCTGCAGCCGCAGGCGTTGTTGTCTACTCAGAATTCCACCCTCAATATGGTAATATGATAGAGATTGATCACGGCAATGATCTGATCTCGCGGTACGCACACGCTTCGAAACGTCTGGTGAAGGTTGGGGACATCGTGCTGCGTGGCTCCCGGATTGCCGATGTCGGCAGGACCGGGCGCGCAACAGGTGCGCATCTGCACTTCGAGGTGCGCCAGCGTGGTGCCGCGCGCAACCCCGCGCAGTTTCTGCAATTGCCCGGCTGACCGGCTGTACCGATAGCTCGAATTGCAGGGGTGGGATTTTCCCACCCCTTTTTTATTCAGGATGTCCATGATTACCGGCTTATTCAGGAAAGTATTCGGCAGCCGCAACGAACGGTTGCTCAAGCAGTACCGTCGCACGGTCCGCGCGATCAACGCCTTCGAGCCGCAGGTTGAGGCATTGCCGGATGACCGGCTGCGTGCGAAAACGGATGAATTCAGGGAGCGCATTGCCAAGGCGGTGGCCGCCGCCGCACCCGACAGGCAGATGGCTGCGCGTCGTGCTGCGCTTGACGAAATCCTGCCCGAAGCCTTCGCCGTGGTGCGCGAGGCCGGGAAACGGGTGCTGGGCATGCGTCATTTCGACGTGCAGCTGGTGGGCGGCATCGCCCTGCACAACGGCAAGATTGCCGAGATGCGTACCGGTGAGGGCAAGACGCTGGTGGCCACGCTGCCGGCCTATCTCAATGCGCTGGCGGGCACCGGGGTCCATGTAGTGACGGTCAATGACTATCTGGCGCAGCGCGATGCCGACTGGATGGGACGCATCTACCGCTTCCTCGGGCTGACCGTCGGCGTCAACCTGTCGCAGATGGAGCATGACCGCAAGCAGGAAGCCTACCGCGCCGACATCACCTACGGCACCAACAACGAGTTTGGCTTCGACTACCTGCGCGACAACATGGTCTACGAGACGTCCGAAAAGGTCCAGCGCGGGCTGGCTTTCGCGATTGTCGACGAGGTCGATTCCATCCTGATTGATGAGGCGCGCACGCCTTTGATCATTTCCGGGCAGGCCGAGGACAATACTGATCTCTACGGGCATATCAACGCGGTGACCCCGAAACTCGTCCGGCAAAAGGATGAAAAGGGGCCGGGCGACTACTGGGTTGACGAGAAAGCCCACCAGGTCGTGCTCTCCGAGGAGGGCCATGAACACGCCGAGGCGCTGCTGGCGAAGGCCGGCCTGCTGGCCGAAGGCGGCAGCCTTTACGACGCAGCCAACATCGGGCTGATGCATCACCTGAATGCGTCACTGCGCGCACACAGCCTGTTCCACCGCGACCAGCAGTACGTGGTGCAGAACAACGAGATCATCATCGTTGACGAGTTTACCGGCAGGCTGATGCCCGGCCGCCGCTGGTCGGAGGGTTTGCACCAGGCCATCGAGGCCAAGGAGGGCGTGGAGATCCAGAAGGAAAACCAGACGCTGGCGACAATCACCTTCCAGAACTATTTCCGGATGTACGGAAAGCTGGCGGGCATGACCGGCACGGCGGACACCGAGGCCTACGAATTCCAGCAGATCTACGGGCTTGAGACGGTGATCATACCCACGCACCGTCCGATGGTCCGGGATGACCGCATGGACCAGGTGTTCCGCACGGCGGCTGAAAAATACAGCGCGATCATCAGTGACATCCGCGAATGTCACGGGCGCGGCCAGCCGGTGCTGGTGGGCACGACATCAATCGAGAACTCGGAATACATCTCGGGCATCCTGGCCAAGGAAGGCCTGCCGCACAACGTGCTCAACGCCAAGCAGCATGCACGGGAAGCCGAGATCGTCGCCCAGGCCGGCAGCCCGAAGATCATCACCCTGGCCACCAACATGGCGGGGCGGGGCACGGACATCGTGCTCGGCGGAAACCCCGAGCCCGAGATCAACCGGGTATTGGCCGATGAGAGCCTCGACGCCGCTGCCCGCGAGCGGCGGGTGGCCGAACTGCGCGAGCAGTGGCAGTTGCGCCACAACGAGGTCGTCAAGGCCGGCGGCCTGCACATCATCGGCACCGAGCGCCACGAATCACGACGCATCGACAACCAGCTGCGTGGCCGCGCCGGCCGCCAGGGTGATCCGGGCTCCAGCCGTTTTTACCTGGCACTCGACGATTCCCTGCTGCGGATATTCGCGTCGGACCGGGTCGCCGCGATCATGAACCGCCTGAAAATGCCCGAAGGCGAGGCCATCGAGCACCCCTGGGTCACGAGATCCATCGAGAACGCCCAGCGCAAGGTCGAGGCACGCAACTTCGACATGCGCAAGCATCTTCTTGAGTACGACGATGTCGCCAACGACCAGCGCAAGGTGATCTATCAGCAGCGCAACGAGCTTCTGGAGAGCGCGGATGTTTCGGCGACCATAGCGGCGATGCGTGCCGACGTCATTTCCGCCCACTTCGCGACGCACGTCGTGCCGGGCAGCCTGGAAGAGCAGTGGGACATCGAAGGGCTGGAAGCGGTTCTGCGCAGCGAACTGGGGCTTGAGCTGCCGTTGCGGCAGTGGCTTGAGCTCAGTCCGCAGCTCGAGGAGGATTCCCTGCGACAGCGCATCGTTGATGCGGCACATGCCCGTTACGCCGAGAAGACGGCAACGGTTGATCCGGCGGCAATGCGCCAATACGAACGCGCCATCATGCTGCAAAGCCTGGACAGCCACTGGCGGGAGCACCTGTCGGCGCTGGATCACCTGCGCCAGGGCATACACCTGCGCGGTTACGCCCAGAAGAACCCGACACAGGAATACAAGCGGGAGGCTTTCGAGCTGTTTTCGCTGCTGCTCGACATGATCAAGACCGATGTCACGCGGATCCTGATGACCGTGCAGATCCGCAGTGCGGAGGAATTGCGTGCGGCCGAGGAGCACGAAAAACTGAGCAATGTCCAGTACCAGCATGCCGAGGCGGTGGCGGACGCGGCCGACGAGGTGTCCGAGGAATCGGTGTTGCCTGCATCCGACGCGGAATCCGAAAAGCTGCAGCCTTTTGTGCGCGGCGGGCAAAAAATCGGCCGCAACGATCCCTGCCCCTGCGGATCCGGGAAAAAATACAAGCAGTGCCACGGCAAACTCGCCTGATGCCATGCCCGTCAACCTGAACGCACCCGATCCCGCGTCGCTGCTGCCGGTTCCCGGCGTGATGCTGGGTATTGCCCAGGCCGGCATCCGCAAGGCGGGCCGCAAGGACCTGCTGCTTATCGGACTTGAAGCCGGCACCCGTGTTGCCGGCGTGTTCACGCAGAACCGTTTCTGTGCCGCGCCGGTGGTGGTCTGCCGCCAGCACCTGTCGATGATTGATCCCGGCCAGGGCATACGCGCACTGGTGATCAATACCGGTGTGGCGAATGCAGGCACCGGCAAGGACGGACTCGCACGCGCACGTCAGACCTGCGCCGAAGCGGCGCGACTGCTTGGCTGCCTGCCGTCGCAGGTGCTGCCGTTTTCGACCGGGGTCATCATGGAGCCGTTGCCGGTGGACCGCATCATCGCCGGACTGCCGCAATGCCGGGATGTACTGCGCGCCGATGTCTGGGCGGATGCCGCCGCGGCGATCATGACCACCGACACGCTGCCGAAGGCGGTTTCCCGCCAGTTCATCATCGGCGGTGCGACGGTGACTGTGACCGGCATTGCCAAGGGTGCCGGCATGATTCATCCCAACATGGCGACCATGCTCGGTTTCATTGCGACCGATGCCGTGGTGAGCCAGGTACTGGTCAGGTCCGCGGTTGCCCATGCCGCGCAGCGCTCGTTCAATTGCATCACCGTCGATGGCGATACTTCGACCAATGACAGTTTCATGCTGATGGCCACCGGCAAGGCGGCGATGGCGGAGATTGTCGATGCAAAAAGCGCCGAGTACACGGCTTTCCGTGATGCCGTGACTGCGGTGGCGATCGAACTTGCCCAGGCGATCATCCGCGACGGCGAGGGGGCAACCAAGTTCATCACCGTCAAGGTTGACTCAGGCCGCAACGAGGAGGAATGCCGCAAGGTTGCACTGGCCATAGCGCATTCGCCGCTGATCAAAACCGCTTTTTTTGCATCCGATCCGAACCTCGGCCGGATACTTGCGGCGATCGGTTATGCCGGCATCGCCGATCTCGAAGTCGAAGGCATCGAACTTTATCTCGATGACGTGCTGGTGGCGGAGCATGGCGGGCGCAGCCCGTCGTACCGGGAGTCCGACGGCCAGCGCGTGATGAAGCAGGCCGAGATCACGGTGCGCGTGGTGCTGAACCGAGGCAAGGCTGCGGCGACCGTATGGACCTGTGATCTGTCGCATGACTATGTCAGCATCAATGCCGACTACAGAAGCTAATTTTATCAATAAAAACAAATAGTTATGAATAAAAAGCCGCCTGAAAATCCGGCTGTGTCATGGGAAAACCTGGTGGCGCGCGCCGAAGGCGTGCTGGGACGGCTCGAGCAGCTGCTGCCGCCTTCGCCTCCGCCGATTGACTGGAAGGCGTCGATCGCCTTCCGCTGGCGCAAGAAGTCGGGCCAGGGAAACCTGGAACCGATACACCAGGTGCACCGCATCGATTTGCGCGACCTGCAGGGCATCGATGACCAGAAGAACCTGGTCGAGCGCAATACCCGGCAATTCGTCGACGGACTGCCTGCGAACAACGTCCTGCTCACCGGCGCCCGCGGCACCGGCAAGTCGTCGCTGGTCAAGGCACTGCTGAACAAGTATGCGCCACGCGGCCTGCGGCTGATCGAAGTGGAGAAGCGCGACCTGACCGATCTGCCGGACATTGTCGAGCTGATCCACGCGCGTCCCGAACGTTACATTCTCTACTGTGATGACCTGTCGTTCGAGGCCGACGAGCCCGGTTACAAGGCTTTGAAAGTGGTGCTTGACGGTTCGGTCGCCGCCGCGTCGGAAAACTGCCTGATCTATGCGACCTCGAACCGCCGCCACCTGATGCCCGAGTTCATGCAGGAAAATCTCGAATACCGGCATGTCGGCGAGGAAATCCATCCCGGCGAAACCAGCGAGGAAAAGATTTCCCTGTCCGAGCGCTTCGGTCTCTGGGTCTCGTTCTATCCCTTCGACCAGGACGAGTACCTGGGCATCGTCCGTGTCTGGCTCGA
The DNA here is from genome assembly GCA_022843705.1 of Burkholderiales bacterium. Lineage (GTDB taxonomy): Bacteria > Pseudomonadota > Gammaproteobacteria > Burkholderiales > SG8-41. Next base: position 61,131 of record JALHND010000001.1, on the reverse strand, counting down.
CCACTTCAAGGTGCCGTCCGGCAAAACCGCGGAGGTCGAGCATGCAGCGCTGCAATGGGCGCTGTTGCGGGGATCCCGCAGTGGCCGTGTGGCCTGGCAGTTTGCGCGTGACTGGGCGGGCCGCTCGCGGCTGGCGCGCCGCAACTAGGGCCGATGACTGAACAGCCGGCGGTCCGCCGCCGCATCGCGGTGGTTGCCGCGGTGCTGCAACAGGCGGATGGCCGTTTTCTGCTGGCCCAGCGTCCGCAGGGCAAGGCCTACGCAGGTTACTGGGAATTTCCCGGAGGCAAGGTCGAAGCCGGTGAATCGCCGGAAGCGGCGCTGTCGCGTGAACTCCACGAGGAGCTCGGCATCGAGGTCACCGCAGCCTATCCCTGGCTGATCCGCGAATTCGATTATCCCCATGCCGATGTGCGACTGCATTTTTTCCGGGTAAGGGGCTGGCGCGGCGAGCTTCACGGACGTGAATCCCAGGCTTTCGCCTGGCAGCGGCTGGAGGCGGTCGATGTGGCTCCCCTGCTGCCTGCCAACGGCCCGATCATGCGTGCGTTGGCGGTGCCGGAGACCTATGGCATTACCGGATTCACTGCGGCCGAATACCCTGCGGCGCTGGAGCGCATTGATTGCGCACTGCGCGGCGGACTGCGCCTGATCCAGGTGCGGGGCAGCAGGGGCTGGCCTGCGGAGCTTTTCGCGCGTTACACGGCCGAGGTGGTCGGCCTGGCTCATGCCAGTGGGGCGCGGGTGCTGGTCAATGCCGATATCGAGCTCGCACGGCGCAGCGGCGCCGACGGCGTGCACCTGACCGCGGCCCAGTTGCAGGGCATCAGGCAGCGCCCGGATTTTCCGCTGGTGGGTGCGTCCTGCCATGACAGCGCCGAACTGCGGCGTGCCGAGGCGGCGGGAATTGATTTTGCTGTGCTTGGTCCGGTGCTGCCGACTCCGACTCACCCTGATGCGCTGCCGCTCGGCTGGACCGGTTTCCGCAGCATGGTTGCGGACGCGAGGATTCCGGTGCTGGCACTCGGGGGCATGCGGCCCGAACACCGGGAGCAGGCGCTGGCGAGCGGCGCGCATGGCCTGGCCATGTTGCGCGGGGCCTGGAGCCTCTAGTCAGTTCGGACGCGGCGCCTCGTCCGCATCGGGAAGTGAGGATTCGTCGGATTCCGCGACCGGTACGCGGTAACGTTCGGTGGCCCAGGCGCCAAGGTCGATCATCTTGCAGCGTTCCGAACAGAATGGACGGAAACGGTTGGCCGGATTCCATTCAATGCTGGCCCCGCAATGGGGGCAGGACACGATCCTTCCCGCCATGGTTCAGAGATTGCAGAAGGTCAGTTCGAATTCGACATCCGTGTCCGATGCCCTGGGACGCTGGATGCCCTCCTGGGTGGTGAAGCGGATGTTCAGCGCGTACTTGTTGGCGCTGATTTCCGGTATGCAGGCGTATTCGCCGGACAGGCCGATGCGCAGCATCTGCGCCATGCGGCCGGCCATCATCTGCTGGTAGACGCCCTGTTGTGCGGTCTGTGCGGTGGTCTTGCCGCTTTCACGCAGCAGCCGCAGCACGATGTTGATCGCATCGCGGGTCGGCAGGAACGGCGCCAGCCACTGCTGCAGGTCGTGGCGGCGGACTTCGGCGGTCTGCTGCAGCCAGTAATGGTAGGAAGGCAGGTCAAACTCGCAGACGCCACCGGGAATCGCCGTGCGCTGCTTGATGCTCATCAGCCACTCGTTTTCCCGCAGTTCCTGCCCGACCTTGCCGGATGCCTGGAACAGCCGCGACGATGCCTGGTCAATCTGCCACAGCACGTTGTCGAGAGCCTCCTCGGAAATGTCGGGGTTCTCGCGCAGGGCTTCCAGGGTCTGTTTCTGCCGCTCCAGTTCCTGCAGCAGGTCGGACTTGAGGTCGGCACGGCTGGCCACTTCGAGAATCTCGAATATCAGCAGCAATGCGACGTGGTGCTCCGGCGAATCGTTGCGGCCCTGAAAATACTCGATGCGTTCGAACAGGTCTTCCAGGCGCAGCAGGGTGCGCACGCGCTCGCTCAGCGGATGTTCGTAGACAATCACGTCCTGTGCGCCCGATGGGAAGGTTGGAAATGCGGTTGCGGGAGTATCAAACAAAAACCAGAAAAAATAAAGGCTTAATGCCGTTTCAGGGCTGTGGCCGGCCTTCGTCCGCGGCCAGTTTCACGTATTTGCCGTGGAGCATCGCGACCTGCCGGCGCAGCTCTTCGACGTCTCCGTCGTTGCGGATGATGTCGTCGGCGCGTGCCAGCCGTTCAGTGCGGGAGATCTGCGCAGCCATGATCGCCCGTACCGAGGGTTCGTCAAGCCGGCTGCGGGCGATGGTGCGGCTGACCTGCAGCGCTTCATCGCAATCAACCACCAGTATCCGCCGGACGATGTCTCGATAGGCGCCGGTTTCCAGCAGCAGCGGCACCACCAGCAATACATAGGGCGCGGCTGATTCGTTGATGCGGCTGCGTGCGGCCTCCCGGATGCGCGGATGCAGGATGTTTTCGAGCTGCCTGCGGGCCGGAGCGTCGCCGAAAATCCGCTGCCGCATCGCGGCGCGGTCCAGGCTGCCGTCGGCGGCCGCCGCAGACGGTCCGAATGCGGCGACAATCTCCGGCATGGCGCTGCCGCCACTGGCGGTGATCTGGTGGGAAATTTCGTCGGTATCGACGACGCCGGCACCCATTTCGCCGAACATGGCCGCTGCCCGTGATTTGCCGGACCCGATGCCGCCGGTGACGCCCACGCAGTACGGCATCGGTCAGAGCGGACCGAACCAGGCGCGGGTCAGCGCCGGTCCGTGGGCCAATGCGATCAGCCCGGCAATCGCGAGATAGGGACCGAAGGGGATGGGCACGCTGCGACCGCGTCCGGCAAACACGATCAATCCGATGCCGATCACGGCGCCGACCAGCGAGGAGAGCAGGATGGTGAGCGGCAGCATCTGCCAACCCAGCCAGGCGCCGATCGCAGCCAGCAGCTTGAAGTCGCCGTAGCCCATGCCTTCCTTGCCGGTCGCCCATTTGAAGACCCAGTACACCGTCCACAGGCTCAGGTAGCCGGCAGCGGCGCCGATGACGGCAGACTGCAGCGGCGCGAAAGTGCCGTTGATGTTGACCAGAAGTCCTGCCCATAGCAGGGGCAGCGTCAGGCTGTCGGGCAGGTAGTAGGTGTCGAGATCGATGAAGGTCAGCGCGATCATCGTCCATGCAAACAGCAGCGCGCCTGCAGCCGCCAGTCCGAAACCGAAGTGCCAGGCAAGATAGGCCGAGAGAGCGGCAGTGAGCGCCTCGACGGCGGGATACCGGAGGGAGATGGGGGCTTTGCAGCCGGCGCATTTGCCGCGCAGCACGATCCAGCTGAGCAGCGGAATGTTTTCGACGGCCGCAACCGGGCGTCCGCACGAGGGACAGGCGGAGCGGGGCACGACGAGGTTATAACGTTCCCCGGCCGGCGCTTCCTGTCCGTTCAGTTCAGCGCATTCCGCCCGCCATTGCCGTTCCATCATTTTCGGCAGGCGGTGGATGACAACGTTGAGGAAGCTGCCGATGCACAATCCGGCCAGCGCCGCGCTCAATGCGAAAACAGTGGGGTCTGACAGCATGACAGGATGATGGCTGGAGCTGCCGGCATGACCGGCCTGAACGCAGCCCGCAGGCTGCTGCGTGGTTGCCCGGGGAAACCTATACCGCGGATCCCAGCTTGAAGATCGGCAGGTACATGGCGATCACCATGCCGCCGATCAGCGTACCGAGTATGACCATGATCATCGGCTCCATCAGGCTGGACAGCGCCTCCACGGCGTCGTCCACCTCGGCCTCGAAAAAGTCGGCGACCTTGCTCAGCATCTGGTCCAGGGAGCCGGCCTCCTCGCCGATCATCGTCATCTGGATCACCATGTTCGGAAATACCTCGGTGCCCTGCATCGACGAGGTCAGGCTGGAGCCGGTGGCGACCTCGGACTGGATTTTCTTGGTGGCCACGAAATACTCGTAATTGCCGGCTGCGCCAGCCACTGAACCCAGGGCTTCAACCAATGGCACACCCGCGGCGAACATGGTGGCGAGTGTGCGCGTCCAGCGTGCGATCGAGGATTTGCGGATCAGGTCGCCGAATACCGGTACGCGCAGGGCAAAGCGGTCCATGTACATCTGCATTTTCGTGGACCGCTTCCAGGTCCAGAAAAATGCATAGAGGGCGGCGCCGGTGCCGCCGAACAGGTAGAACCAGTTGGCCACCACGAAATCGGATATGGCCATCACGATCAGCGTCGGTGCAGGCAGGTCGGCGCCGAAACTCTTGAACACGTCCTTGAACGCCGGGATCACGAAGATCATGATGATCGCGGTGATGACAACCGCCACCACCATGATCGCGATCGGGTAGAACAGCGCGGACTTGATCTTGCTCTTGATGGCGAGGATCTTTTCCTTGTAGGTCGCCAGGCGGTCGAGCAGGCTTTCCAGGATACCGGCGGCTTCGCCGGCGCCGACCAGGTTGCAGAACAGCGCATCAAAATGCAGCGGGTGTTTTTCGAAGGCCTGCTTCAGGCTCATCCCGGTTTCGACATCGGCCTTGATGGTCATCAGCAGGCGGGCTACCGCCGGGTTGCTGTGGCCCTTGCCGACGATGTCGAAGGCCTGCAGCAGCGGGACGCCGGATTTCATCATGGTGGCCAGCTGGCGGGTGAACAGCGTGATGTCCTTTTCGGATACCGATCCACCGCTGCCAATGCGCTGCTTCTTGACTTCGACGATCTTGATGCCCTGGCGGCGCAGCACTGCATTGACCTGCGCCTCGCCGCCGGCCTGCATTTCGCCGCGCACGGTTTTGCCCGCGCGGTCCTGACCGACCCAGCGGAAGGTGTATTCCTTGATCTCGGATTTACGAGCCGCAGCGGCTGCAGTTGCCATGACGAACCTCCAAATTTCTTCGATGAACCAATAGGTTACGATCGGTTATTCACGGAATGATGCCCGTCCTGCAGGGTGTTGTAAAGGCTGCGTACGGAGTTTCACCGCCTATTGGGCGGGAGGTGTGAATACCCGCACACTTTTGATGATCCGGTCCTGGGTCTGGACGATTTCCAGCGGGTGCCCGGCGATGCGGACACTGGTGTTGGGTTCGGGGATGTCCTGCAGGTGTTCCAGGATCAGTCCGTTCAGGGTTTTCGGGCCATCCAGCGGGAAATCGAAGCCGAGCTTGCGGTTGAGTTCGCGCAGCAGCGTGCTGCCCTCGATGACATAGCTGCCGTCCGGCTGGGGATGCAGGCCGCGGGCCATCAGCGGCGACTGGGTGGTGAACTCGCCGATGATTTCCTCGAGGATGTCTTCCAGGGTGACCAGTCCCATGATTTCCCCGTATTCATCGACCACCAGGCTGACCCGGTCCTCGTGTTCCTGGAAATTCTGGATTTGTGACAGCAGGGGCGTGGACGAGGGCACGAAATAGGGCTCGCGGATCATTTCGCGGAGAGTTTCGTGCGTCAGCTCTTCGCGCTGGATCAGCGTCAGCGCGTGCCGCACGCGCAGCGTGCCAATCACGTTGTCCAGCTGGTCCTGGTAGACAACAACCCGCCGGTGATGCGCCGTCGATATCTGCTGTGCGAGTTCCTCCAGCGGCAGGTCGATGTTGATGCCCTCGATCTGGTTGCGCGGGACCATCACGTCATCGACCGTGATTGCACCGATCTCGAGCAGATTGAGCAGCACCGAGGCATGTTTTTTGGGCAGCACGTTGGAGGACTCAAGCACGATGGTGCGGATTTCGTCGATGGACAGCGGTTGCGGTCCGGATTCCTGGGGCTGCAGGCGCAGGATGCGCAGAGCGAAGCCGAGCACGGCATCGGTGGACACGGTCAGCAGGTGGACAAAAGGTGCGGTAACGGCGGCCAGTCCGCGCATCGGCCAGGACACATAACGCGATATGTTTTCGGCGCTGTGCTGCCCGAGGCGCTTGGGCACGATTTCGCCGATCACGATGGAGAAGTAGGTTACGGTCACCACCACCACGGCGGTGGCGATGATGTTGCTGGTCCGGTTCTCCAGCCCCTGCTCCTGCAGCCAGACGGCAAAGGGTTCCGCGAGGATGGCTTCGCCGACGATGCCGTTGAGCAGGCCGATCGAGGTGATGCCGATCTGCACGGTCGACAGAAAACGCGTCGGATCGGCGCTCAGCTTTACCGCAGCCGCGGCCAGTTTGTCGCCGCGTTGCGCGAGGGTGGCCAGTTTCGACTGGCGTGCGGTCAGCAGCGCCACCTCGGACATTGCAAAGGCACCGTTCAGCAGGATCAGGCAGGCGAGGATCAGTACTTCCATGGAATCACCTCAAACAAACATTTGACAGGAGGGCGTCGGATTGCGGCGCCTTCACAAGGCGGACAGGTGGTCAGCTGCGCCCGAGCAGTACTTCGACAACGAACTTGCTGCCGAGATAGGCCAGTACCAGCATCAGGAAGCCGGCCAGCGTCCAGCGCACGGCGACGCGGCCGCGCCAGCCGTAAAAATGCCGGCCGAACAGCAATGCGCCGAAAACAAGCCAGGATACGATGCCGAAAATCGTCTTGTGGTTGAGCCGTGCCGCCCTGCCGAACACTTCTTCGGAAAACACCACGCCGCTGGCCAGCGTCAGTGACAGCATCACGAAGCCGGCCCAGATGATCCTGAACAGCAGGGTTTCCATGGTCAGCAGCGGCGGCAGGGTGCGCAGCCCCGCGGGCAGTGCCCCCCGGTGCAGGCGCCGCTCGAGCATCGCCATCAAAAGCACGTGCAGCGAGGCGATGGTGAACAGGCTGTAGGCGAGCATCGAAATCAGCAGGTGCAGCCTGAAAGCCAGCAGTTCGGTGTTGGGCAGGGGTCGCGCTGCAGGAAACACGATGGGCAGCAGGGCGGCAACCGCCGCCGCAGGCATGATCAGCGCCTGCAGGCCTTCCAGCCGGTAGAACAGCCCGCCCAGCCAGTAGATCAGCACGGCAAGCCACAGAATTGCGGACACGGCGTCGCCCAGGCCGATGCGCAGGGTGTTGCCGGACAGCATCGTGCCGAACAGCACAACGGCATGCACGCCCAGCAGAACCAGCACGCACAGCCGTTCGCCGGAGCGGCTTGCCGCGGTAGCCGCCGGAGCGTCGACAGACGCCGCCCAGTGCCGCCGCCAGAAGTACACGCCCATCGCGGCATAAAGAAGCGCGCTGACGAGATACGGTAGAATGCCCTGCATAGTCCAAGTTTACCCGAACACCACCCGTACGCACCCCCATGTTCGACAATCTCACCGGCCGTCTCGCGCGCGTCGTCAAGACGCTGCGCGGCGAGGCACGCCTCACTGAAACCAACATCCAGGACGCGTTGCGCGAAGTGCGCATGGCCTTGCTGGAGGCCGACGTTGCGCTGCCGGTGGTCAAGTCGTTCATCGACCGCGTGCGCGAGAAGGCGGTCGGCGAGGAAGTGGTCGGCAGCCTGACGCCGGGCCAGGCGCTGGTGGGTGTCGTTCATCGCGAACTGGCCGCGCTGATGGGGGAACACAGCGAGTCGCTGAACCTCGCGGTGCAGCCGCCGGCGGTGATCCTGATGGCCGGCCTGCAGGGCGCCGGTAAAACCACCACCGCCGGCAAACTGGCGCGATGGCTGCGCACAGGGATGCGCAAGAAAGTGCTGCTGGCAAGCTGTGACGTCTACCGGCCCGCGGCAATCGAGCAACTCAGGCTGCTCGCCGGACAGGTTGAAGCCGATTTTCATCCGGCAAACGCCGGCGAGAAGCCGGTTGATATTGCCCGGCGCGCGCTGGACTACGCGCGCACGCACTATCACGACGTCCTGATCGTCGACACGGCGGGCCGGCTTGCGATCGACGCGGCAATGATGGACGAGATCCGCGAATTGCATGCCGCGGTCAATCCGGTGGAGACGCTGTTTGTCGTGGATGCAATGCAGGGGCAGGATGCGGTCAACGTGGCCAGGGCGTTCAGCGAGGCCTTGCCGCTGACGGGTGTCATCCTGACCAAGCTCGATGGTGATGCCAGGGGCGGTGCGGCATTGTCCGTGCGCCATGTCACCGGCAAGCCGGTCAAGTTTGCGGGCACCGGTGAAAAACTGGACGGGCTGGAGGCCTTCCATCCTGATCGCATGGCGTCACGCATCCTCGGCATGGGTGACGTGCTGTCGCTGATCGAGGACGTGCAGAAGACGGTCAGCCTGGAAGAGGCGGAGAAGCTTGCACGCAAGGTCAAGACCGGCAAGGGCTTCGATCTCGAGGATTTCAAGCAGCAGGTCGCGCAGATGCGCAAGATGGGCGGCATGAGCGCGCTGATGGACAAGCTGCCGGCGCAACTCGCGCAGGCGGCCCAGGGGGCGCCGCAGATGGAGGACAAGGCGATCCGCCGCCTGGAGGGCATCATCAATTCAATGACGCCGCAGGAGCGTTCCAGGCCGGAGTTGATCAAGGCCTCCCGCAAGCGCCGCATCGCCGCCGGCGCGGGTGTCAGCGTGCAGGAGGTCAACCGCCTGCTCAACCAGTTCGAACAGACGCAGAAAATGATGAAAATGGTCGCCAAGGGCGGCATGGCAAAGATGATGCGCAGCATGAAGGGCATGTTTCCCGGCATGCGCTGAAAATCCCGGGGCACGGCGGCCCCCGGGAGTCCTCCGGCCCTGGTCCTTCCTCTATTTGAGACTGAACCCCTGGCGCCGGATGTAGGCGCCGAAGTCCGCACGCTCCGGTTCCGCATACTGCCGGGCCTTGTCTTCAGACCAGCCGTAGAATTCCGCCGTGCCGAAAAGTGCCGTGCGCCGCTGCTTGCCGTAGGGGTGGTTGTCATGGCGTCGCCGGTCATAGGCGTCGACCTTTTCCCGGAGCCCCGTTTCGTCATAACGGTCCGTGTGCACAGTGACCTCCAGCGGCAGGCGCGGGCTGATATGCCCGGCAGATGCCGGATAACCGACGCAGAGACCGGCGACCGGGAAAACACCTTCGGGCAGTTCGAGTTCGCGGCTGACGGTGTCGACGGCATTACGGATTCCGCTGATGGGGCAGGTGCCGAGACCGGCGGCTTCGGCCGCGCTGATGAAATTCATCATCGCGATGCCGGCATCGACCGCGGCATTCATGAAATGGTCGAGGTGTTCGTTGGCAAAGGGTTTTCCGCGCCATCCGCCGATGTGGCGGATGCGCCGGTTGTTGCCGCAGAAGACCAGGAACGCCGGCGCATCGGCGATCCATGCCATGTCGGGGAGATGGGCAACGATGCGCTGGCGTCTGTCAGGATCGGCGACATGGATGATGTCAGCCTGCTGCAGATCGCTTTTGGTGGGCGCCGACAGCGCGCAGGCGCAGAGCAGCCGCAGCAGGTCCGGGGCCAGCGGGTCCGGACGGTAGCGGCGGATTGAACGGTGGTTCGCGATGCGCGCCAGGCCGTCGATTCCGGTCTGGTCAGGGGCCACCGGGAAGTCAGTGCCATAACGGATGCGAAGCGCAGCGGCGATTTGTTCCTGCGGGGATTTTTCTGCAGTGGAAGTCATGATTTGTATCGAGGCTTTCTATAAAACCATTTAAAAACAATTACTTGTAGGTAGTTTCAATACATCGCAAGGGGTCAACCCGAAACCGGCATCCCGACAGCGGTACGTTGCCTCCAAGGGCGAAAGTAACGTAGAATCCGCCCCTTTCGACTTTTTCAGTCGCCAGGAATACCGACATGGTAGTGATTCGATTGGCTCGCGGGGGCGCCAAAAAACGCCCGTTCTTCAATTTTGTGGTTGCTGACTCGCGTTTCGCGCGCGACGGCCGCTTCATCGAGCGTCTCGGGTTTTACGATCCCAAGGCGCCCGAGGGACGCGAACGCCTGCGCATCAACCGTGAACGCCTCGCATTCTGGCAGGGACAGGGTGCGCAACTGTCCGATACCGTGACCCGGCTCGTCAAGCAGGCTGGTGAGCAAAAAGCCGCTGCCTGAGCGGCTGGTGGTGATGGGGCGCATCGTCGCGCCCTACGGAATCAAGGGTTGGGTCAAGATTCAGCCCTTCACGCAGCAGCCCCGGGGCTTGCTGGACTACCCGGAGTGGCAGGTGGGGCGTGAGGGAGACTGGCAGACCTGGGTCGTGGAAACCGCCAGGCTGCATGGCAACACGGTGACGGCGAAACTGCAGGGCATTGATGACCGCGATCAGGCTGCAGTGCTGCGCGGCATGCGGATTGCGGTATCGCGGGATGATTTTCCCGAGCCGGGGTCCGGCGAGTATTACTGGGCCGACCTGGTCGGACTGGAAGTGGTGAATGAGGCCGGTGTTGCGCTGGGTCGTGTGACCGAAGTGTTTGAAACCGGTGCCAATGACGTGTTGGTGGTTGCAGGGGAACGGGAACGGCTCCTGCCCTTCATCGGACCGGTGATCCGGCAGGTGGATGTGGCCGGTGGCAGGATTGTCGTGGACTGGGATGCCGACTACTGATGCTGCAGTTTGACGTAGTCACGCTGTTTCCGGCGATGTTCGATGCGGTGACCGAACTTGGAGTCACCGGGCGTGCGCGGGAACGCGGCTTGTACCAGCTTGTGGCCTGGAACCCCCGGGATTTTGCGGTTAATGCGCACCGTACCGTGGATGACCGGCCGTATGGCGGCGGCCCGGGGATGGTGATGATGGCGGAGCCGCTGGGCAAGGCGCTGCAGGCGGCGCGCCAGCGCCAGCAGAGCGCCGGTGTCGAGCGGCCGCGGATGGTGCACCTGTCGCCGCAGGGCCGGTTGCTGGATCACTCGCTGGTTGCGGATTTGGCGCGGGAAGGCGGGGTGGTTCTGCTCGCGGGACGGTATGAGGGTGTGGACGAGCGGCTGATCGGGCAGTTGGACATTGAGGAAATCTCGATCGGCGACTATGTGCTGAGCGGCGGTGAACTGGCCGCGATGGTGTTGATGGACAGCGTGGTGCGGCAATTGCCCGGCGTTCTGGGGGATGCCGAATCAGCGGCCCAGGATTCGTTTGTTGATGGCTTGCTGGACTGCCCGCATTACACGCGTCCGGAGGTTTATCAGGGGATCGCAGTGCCGGCAGTGCTGATGTCGGGCAACCATGCGGCGATCGCGCGCTGGAGGCTGAAACAGGCGCTGGGCAGGACCTGGCAACGGCGGCCGGATTTGCTGGAGCGCCGGGTGTTGAGCAGTGAGGAACGGGTGCTGCTGGACGAATACCGGCAGGAAATGCAGGATCGAATGAATTAACCGCGGGCGCCATGTTGGCGGACGCAACGAGTTTTGAGGAGCATGCGCATGAACGTCATTCAGCAACTGGAGCAGGAAGAGATCAACCGTCTGGGCCGCAAGGTGCCGGAATTCACCACCGGTGACACGGTCATTGTCAGCGTCAACGTGGTCGAGGGCGAGCGCAAGCGCGTCCAGGCCTACGAAGGCGTGGTCATTGCCAAGCGCAACCGGGGCATCAACTCCTCGTTCATCGTGCGCAAGGTCTCGTCCGGGGAAGGGGTCGAGCGGACTTTCCAGACCTACTCCCCGGCAATCGCCGGCATCGAAGTCAAGCGCCGCGGCGATGTCAGCCGCGCCAAGCTGTATTACCTCCGCGGCCTGTCCGGCAAGGCGGCGCGAATCAAGGAAAAGCTCGCGGTCAGCACTGCCGTGGAAGTCGAGGCGGTTGCCGTGGCAGATCCGGCGCCTGCCGAATAATAAATTCTGTTGTTTCCCCGGAAAGGCGGCTGCGGCCGCCTTTTTGTTTTTGCCGGAGCTGCGGCGAAGGCAGCGAACACGCCTTTAAAATAACGTGATGTCGGTCATACGTCGAATCCTGGTAATGGCCTGCCTGGCAGGGGGGGCGGGAGTGGCGTTTCCGGCGGGCGCAGCGGGAACACCCGGAGGGCCGGACGAAATACAGGCGCTGGTGCAGGCTGGCGCGCTGCAGCTTGCGCTGCAGCGTATCGACGTTCTGCAGCCTGCGGATGCCGCGGATCCGCGATGGTCGGGGCTGGAGGGACTGCGACTGCAGTTGCTGGGCCGTCTGGGCCGGCATCAGGAAGTGCTGGGGCGGGTTGCCGCGCTGCCGGCGACACTGCCGGCGGCGGCGCGGGCCGGTCTGCATGAGGCCGCAGCCCGTGCCGGGCTTGCATCGGGACAGGCGGCGCTGGCGCGCGAACATGCCGGCCGTGCGCTGTGGTCGCCCGGAATCAACCCTGCGGTGCTGCGCGATTTGCGGCTGCTGGTGATCCGCAGCCAGATTCTGGAGTCGCGTTCCGGGGATGCCTGGCGCAGCATGCTGCGTTTCGAACAGGACCACCGCCCCCTGGATGCCGCGACGGCGACCGTTTTTGTCGATGCCCTGCTGGATGCCGGCATGGCGCGCGAGGCGGTCACCTGGCTGCCCCTGCTCGACGAGCGTGGCCCGACGCGTTTGCGGCTGCGCATGCATGCCGGCCTGGCCTCGCACGGCGAGGCGCTTGCGCAGGTGCGTGCAGCGCTGGCCCGCAGCGATGATCCGGCGTGGTGGAAGCTTCTGCTTGACGCAGCCACCCGCAGCGGGGACGGGGCGCTGCGCATCGCCGCGCTGGAGCAATTGCACGAGAAGGAAACGCAGCCGAAGGCCGCCGCGGAGTTGTGGTCGGCCTACACCGGGCATGCCCTTGCGGCCGCCAATGCGCATCACCTGCTGGCCGGCGACGATGCCAGCTGGCTGGAATTCGCATTGCGACGGCACGCCGGCGACGCGCCGGAGGCGCGGGCCTATTTCGCCCATGTCGCGAGGCATGCCGCCGATCCGGCTTTGCGCCGGCGCGCGCAGGACCGGCTTGCCGCGGACTATGCGGCGGCAAAGCTGCCGCGCGTCGCCCTGAGCCTGTTCGAGGCCTGGCCCGGGCAGGCGGATCAGTTGCCGCCACCGGCGCGCATCGTCCTGGGCCGTATGGCCGAGGACCTGGGCGATCACCCGCGTGCATTGCGTTACCTGCGGGGGCTCCCCGCGATGGACGGGATGCCGGCGGCGGTCTGGCAACTGCGGCTGTCCGCACTTGCCTTGCGCGCGGGCCAACCGGACACGGCCGCGGACATTGTACGACGGCTGGCGGCCGAATCCTCAGACATTCCCCGGGCGCAGATCGCGGAGTGGCAGCTGCTCGCGGAGCAGTTGACGGACCACGGCCTGCACGAGGTCGCATTGCTGTTGTTCGGGCGTGTGCTGTCCCATGCCGATCCCGCGCAGTCCCGCAACGCGCTGTCGGGCGCTGCCCGTGCCCACGCCGGTCACAATCAGCCGCGCCTCGCGGCCGATTTTTATCTCCGGGCGGCATTGCTGGCTCCGGCGGACGGCGCCGCGGCCGCAGAGGCGCGGCTGCAGGCCGGTCTCAGTCTTGCGCGTGCCGGCTTGCGCGAGGACGCGCGCGTGCAGTTCCAGTGGCTGCTGAAGAATGCCGCTGATCCCGCGCAGATTGCCGTCGCGCGGCGGGAGCTCGGTTTCTAGGCGCCGCTTTCAGCGCGCCGCGGTTTTCCACAGGTCGCTGAGGTACTCGTGGTCCGCGGTGTTGATCCAGCTGTGGCGGTATTCCACCGGGGAATCGTTGTAGCTGTAGGCGACGCGACGGACATGCAGTGCCGGCTGGCTGGAACGCATGCCGAGGATCGCGGCGATGTCGGCCGGCGGATGCGCCGCCGACAGCCTTTCGCTGATGCGCACGACATTGACGCCGTAACGCGCCTGGTAGAGGCCGTAGATCGTGCCTTCGCGGTTGCGGAAGGTCGATTCGTCAAGCCGGGTGAAACGCTCGGTCGGCACCGTGATGTCATCGAGCACCACCGGCCTCCCGCCCAGCTTCAGCAGGTTGCGCACCCGCGCGACGCGGGTGCCGCGTGTGATGCCGAAGTCATGTTCATCGCTGTCGCCGGCGCGTTCCTTGCGGAATCCGAGGAGTTCGGATTCCGGAAACTCGCTGCTGCCGTCCTTGCCGACAATGTGGAAAAAATAGAACAGCGTGCGATCCTCGGTGTGGGTCGCGACGAAGGTGCCGCGCCCCTGCTGGCGTACCAGGATGCGGCCTGCGACCAGTTCGTCGATGGCGCGGCGGATGGTGCCGATCGACACGCTGAATTGCCGGGCCAGCCGGGTTTCGCTGGGGATCGCCTCCCCCGGCTTCCACTCCCCGGCGGCGAGCGCGCGGGTGATTCGCCACTGCACCTCGCGGTAGAGCGGATTCGGCGTCAGGGTATCGGGTGTGGGGGCTGAGGCGGCCATCGGCGGCGGAGTCTAGCACGACCCCCGGCGATTCATATAGGTCATATAGTTGACCTGCCGGAAAGGTCGGGGTTAGGATTTGCGGCCCTGCATATCCATTTATTACATCCGCTTGCACATCACCACAGCGTTCATCCAGGAGGCGCAATGATTCACTTACTGATTCACGACAAGAAAGACATGGTCGGCGTGGCCGTCATCGAAGGCATCAAGGCCGGCCAGGAGATGATCGGCTGGGTCATGGAAGACGATTCCACGATCAAGGTCAAGGCGATCAACGACATTCCCATCGGCCACAAGGCGGCGCTCCGCGACATCAAGAAGGGCGACACCATCATCAAGTATGGTTTCGACATCGGCAAGGCTGTGGCTGACATCAAGGTCGGCGAGCACGCCCACGTCCACAACATCAAGACCAAGCGCTGGTAAGGGCGGCAGGCAAGCCAACCGCGATCCCGATCCCTACGGAGAAACTGAAATGATCAACAGCAAAACCACATTCATGGGCTACCGCCGCGAGAACGGCCGCGTCGGCGTCCGCAACCACGTCCTGATCCTGCCGGTGGACGACCTGTCGAATGCCGCCGCCGAAGCCGTGGCCAACAACGTCAAGGGCACGCTGGCGATTCCGCATCCCTACGGGCGGCTCCAGTTCGGCGCCGACCTCGACCTGCATTTCCGCACGCTGATCGGCGCGGGCTCCAACCCGAACGTCGCCGCCGTGGTGGTGATCTGCATCGAGGAAGGCTGGGCCAAGAAGGTCGTCGACGGCATTGCCAAGACCGGCAAGCCGGTCACCGGTTTCGGCATCGAGATGCACGGCGACCACGACACCATTTTCCGCGCCTCCAAGGTTGCCAAGGAATACGTGCAGTGGGCGTCCGAGCTGCAGCGCACCGAATGCCCGATCAGCGATCTCTGGGTGTCGACCAAGTGCGGTGAATCCGACACCACCTCCGGCTGCGGCTCAAACCCGACCGTCGGCAGCGCCTTCGACAAGCTCGAGCCGCTGGGCGTGACGATGTGTTTTGGCGAAACCACGGAAATCACCGGCGGCGAGAACATTGTCGCCGACCGCTGCGCGACGCCGCAGGTGCGCGAGGATTTCATGAAGATGTTCAACCGCTACCAGGAAGTGGTCGAGCGCCACAAGACCAGCGACCTGTCCGAGTCGCAGCCGACCAAGGGCAACATCGCCGGCGGCCTGACCACGATCGAGGAAAAGGCGCTGGGCAACATCCAGAAGATCGGCAAGAAGTGCAAGGTCATCGGCGTGCTCGACAAGGCCGAGACCCCGACCAAGCCGGGTCTGTGGTTCATGGATTCGTCCTCGGCCGCCGCCGAGATGGTCACGCTGTGCGCGGCTTCCGGCTACGTGGTGCATTTCTTCCCCACCGGCCAGGGCAACGTCATCGGCAACCCGATCATCCCGGTGATCAAGCTCTGTGCCAATCCGCGCACCGTGCGCACGATGAGCGAACACGTCGACTACGACTGTTCGGGACTGCTGCAGCGGGAGAAAAACCTCGAGCAGACCGGCGACGAGCTGATTGAAATCATGCTCCGCACCTGCAACGGCCGGCTGACCGCTGCAGAGGCGCTGGGCCATCGCGAATTCGTGATGACCCGCCTCTACGAAAGCGCCTGAGCATTTTTTGCGCCAAACCGCAGGGCCGGCAGGATCATCATGCCGGCCCTGCGGGTTTTGCGGCTGTCCCGCGAGTCCGGGATTGCCGTTGCTGACTGAAATGGAAAGACCAGGATACCGATGACGACACTCCGCGGCGCCGACATTCTTGCGCGCTCACTGGCGCAGGCCGGGCTGAAACGGATTTTTTCGCTCTCCGGCAACCACATCATGCCGGTCTACGATGCGGCGATCGAGGCGAAGCTGGCGATCACCCACGTGCGTTACGAAGGCGCGGCCGTGCACATGGCCGATGCCTGGGCGAGGCTCACCGGAGAGCCGGGGATTGCGATGCTGACCGGCGGCCCCGGCCATGCCAACGGCATCGGTGCGCTGTACACCGCGCTGGCCTCGGAGTCGCCGCTGGTTCTGCTCTCGGGCCACGCTCCCCTCAACGAACTCGGACGCGGTTCCTTCCAGGAAATGCGCCAGGCCGACATGGCGGCGCCGGTGGTCAAGGCGTCGTGGACCGCGGGCAGCGCTGAAACGCTGGGTGCCGACATTGCGCGTGCCTGCCGCATCGCCCGTTCCGGGCGGCCGGGTCCGGTGCACCTGAGCCTGCCTTTTGACGTGCTGGAGGCGAAGGTCGCCGACGGTGAAAAACATCTGGCCGCAGCCGCCGATTTCGCGGCGCCGGCGAACCCGCTGCCGCAGGCCGCGGTGCAGACCCTGCTGGCACTGCTCAGGGAAGCCGCCCGCCCGCTGATCCTGCTCGGGCCGTCCATGTCGCAAGTCCCGTTTGCCGGATTCGCCGGGAAGCTGGCCGGCGCGGCCGGCGTGCCGGTGCTGTGCATGGAGAGCCCGCGCGGCGTCAACGATCCTTCGATGGGCGCATTTGCCGGCCTGCTGGCGCAGGCCGATCTGGTGGTGCTGCTGGGCAAGCAACCCGATTTCACGCTGCGTTTCGGCAAGGCGCCGGCGCTGGCGGCGGATTGCCGCTTTGCGGTGATCGATCCCGAAACCGAAGTCCTGCAGCGCTCGGTGAAGAACCTGGGTGCCGCCCGCGTCGCATTTTCGGCGCAGGCCGACACTGCGGCCACGGTGCAGGCGTTGGCCGCCGCAGCGCAGCGCCATCCGGCACAGGGCTGGATGAAACAGGTTACCGATGCCGTGGCATTCCGTCCCGAAGCCTGGCGTGCCATCGACAGCGGCAACGGCCCGGTGCACCCGGTCGAACTCGGCCATGCGGTACAGGCCGTGCTTGATGCTTCGCCCGATGCTGTTTTTGTTGCCGACGGCGGCGAAATCGGCCAGTGGGCCCAGGCCTGCATCAGCGCGCCGGCGCGCGTGATCAACGGCACCGGTGGTTCGATCGGCAGCGGTGTGCCCTTTGCCTTTGCCGCGCGCATGGCGCGGCCGCAGGCCCCGGTGATCGCGGTGATGGGTGACGGCGCCTTCGGCTTTCATCTGATGGAGTTCGACACCGCGGTGCGCGACGGTGTGCCGATGATTGTGGTTGTCGGCAATGATTCCTGCTGGAACGCCGAACACCAGATCCAGCTGCGCAGCTACGGCAAGGAACGCGCGCACGGCTGCGAACTGCGCGAAGGCACGCGTTATGATCTCGCGGTGGCCGCGCTGGGCGGACATGGCGAACTGGTGACGCGCGCCGCCGATCTTCAACCTGCGCTGCAGCGCGCGCTGGCGAGCGGCAAACCGGCCTGCATCAACGTGATGATCCAGCGTTTGCCGGCGCCGACAGTGACTGCCGGTGCGGCCGGCGCCGCGCATTAGGAGCACGCTCATGGAAAACCTCAAGGTCAGGATCTGGCGCGGAGCCGAAGAGGGCGGCTTCCAGGAGTTCGAAGTCCCGCGGCAGGAAAGCCAGACGGTGCTCGATGTCGTGACTTACGTGCAGCGCAAATGTGACCCGACGCTGGCCTACCGCTTTGCCTGCCGCGTCGGCGTTTGCGGCTCCTGCGCGATGACGGTCAACGGCCAATCGCGCTGGACCTGCCGCACCCATGTATCGAAGGTCGCTGCCGACAACCGGCTCGAGATCGCACCGCTGCGCAACCTGCCGGTGGTCAAGGATCTGGTCACCGACATGCGCGAATTCTTTGACAAGTGGGCGCGCGCGCGCGGCCGCTTCACCGGCAGCAAGACGCGAAAGGACGAATTCGAGCGCGTGTCGCCGGAGTCGAAGGAACGCAAACGCGTCGATGCCGGCATCGAATGCATCGGCTGCGGCGTTTGTTACAGCGCCTGCGATGTGGTGACTTGGAACAAGGACTATCTCGGCCCCGCAGCGCTCAATCGCGCGTGGACGCTGGTCAACGACGTGCGCGACACCGCGCGCGCGGAGCGCCTGGCGGCGGTGGCCGGTGATGCCGGTTGCCATGCCTGTCACACCCATCTCAACTGTACCGAGCGTTGCCCGAAGGGCCTGTCGCCGACGGCAGGCATCGCCGGCCTGAAGCGCGCAGTGCTCGCCGCAACGCTTTCGGGCGAAATATAAAAATATGTTTAAAATCAATTACTTATATAATATCCCTGAAGGAAGATTCGCTCCATGAGCCGGCGCAGCGAAGTCCTGCTGTGGGGCGCCCAGCGGATCAGCGCGATGGTGCTGGCGCTTTGTGTTGTCGTGCACCTGGTGACCATGATCTACGCCGTGCGCAGCGGCCTTTCCGCCGCCGAGATCCTCGGCCGCACCCAGGGCAGCGTCGCCTGGTTCGCGTTCTACACGCTGTTCGTCGCCGCGGTCGCGGTGCATGCGCCGATCGGCCTGCGCACGATCATCGGCGAGATGTGCAACTGGCGCGGCCGCGGACTCGATGTGCTGACCGGCATCATCGGCCTGAGCCTCGCGATGTGGGGGATGCGTGCAGTGTTCGCGGTGTTCGGAGGCGGCGCATGAAGAACGATTTCCGCTCGCGCAACCACCCGGCCTACTGGGCCTTCATCGTCCACCGCCTCTCCGGCGTGCTGCTCGCGCTGTTCCTGCCGCTGCATTTCTGGGCGCTGGGCCAGGCCCTGCAGGGCGCCGCGGCACTCGACGGTTTCCTGCGCTGGACCGAGCAGCCGCTGGTCAAATTCGCCGAAACCGGCCTGGTGCTGCTGCTCGCCGCGCACATGGCCGGCGGCCTGCGCCTGCTGGCGCTGGAATTCCTGGAATGGCGCGAGTGGCAGAAAACGCTGCTCGCCATTGCCGCCGGGGTTTCGCTGGTTGCGGGACTGGCCTTCCTGCTGAACCTGGTCTGAGTTGCTGCAAAGGGGGAGTGGAGATGCGCAAGAAACAGAATCGGAACAAGCCTAACCTGCTGCTGATCCTGGTCGATGATCTGCGTTTCGACGAGTTCGGTGCCGGCGGCCATCCGTACATGAAGACGCCGCACATCGACCGTATCGCGCACGAGGGCGCGCTGTTCGAGCGCGCCTTCCACACCACGCCGATCTGCTCGCCCAACCGCGCCTCGATCCTGACCGGCCAGTACGCGAGCCGCCACGGCATCATCGACAACGTCGCGCGCGACCTGGCCAGCCACCGCCTGCCGAACTACCACCTCGAACTGCAGCGCCTCGGTTACGAGACCGCGCACATCGGCAAGTGGCACATGGGCAACGACGGCAAGCCGCGGCCCGGCTACGATTTCTGGGTGGCCTATGACGGCCACGGCAATCTCTACGATCCGAAGCTCAACGAAAACGGCAAGTACGTCCAGCACAA
Source organism: Burkholderiales bacterium (assembly GCA_022843705.1). Lineage (GTDB taxonomy): Bacteria > Pseudomonadota > Gammaproteobacteria > Burkholderiales > SG8-41. Next base: position 41,540 of record JALHND010000001.1, on the reverse strand, counting down.
GGGTTATGTCACCGACATCATGAACACGATGGCGGTCGACTGGATCCGCGGCCAGGGGCGCAAAAGGAACAAGAAACCCTGGTCGCTGTGGTTTGCGCACAAGGCGGTGCATCCGGATGCGGAGCAGGCGGCCGATGGCAGCTTCAAGATGGACGGTTACCGTCCGGCGAAACGCCACCAGAATCTCTACAAAGGCTGCGTGTTCCCGAAAAAGCCGAACATGCAGAAGCCGTCCGAATTTCTCAAGCACAAGCCGGCCTGGGCGGAGGCCGTCGCCCTGCGCAAGACGCCGGCATCGAAGGTGATGCACGACGCCATCCACTCCGGCAAGCAGGAGGAAATCCGCCTGCGCGCGGCGATGATGGCCGCGGTCGACGAGGGCGTCGGCATGATATTCCAGGCGCTGGAAGAAACCGGAGAGCTCGACAACACGGTGATCCTGTTCCTCGGCGACAACGGTTACTTCTTCGGCGAGCACGGCATCGGGCCGGAACGGCGCTTTGCCTACGAAGAGGGCATCCGTTCGCCGCTGACCATCCGCTGGCCGGGAAAGATCCGGGCCGGATCGCGGGTGAAACAGCTGGCGATCCTGCAGGACCTCGCGCCGACGCTGATCGAGATCGCCGGCGGCAAACCCGCCGGCCACATCCAGGGACGCTCGCTGCTGCCGCTGTTGCGTGGCGGCAGGGCGGCCGGCTGGCGCAAGTCGCTGCTGGTCGAGTACTGGGCCGAGAACGCCTATCCCTGGCTGGTGAACATGACCTACAAGGCGGTGCGCACCGAGCGCTACAAGTACATCCACTGGGTCAACCGCGCGCGCAACGGCGAGCTGGACGAGCTCTACGACCTGGAGAAGGATCCTTACGAAATGGTCAACATCGCCCATCGTGCTTCGGCGAGGGCGCTGCGCGACAAGATGCATCGTGAATTGCGCAGGCTGGCTGCGGATGCGCTGGGCCTTTGAGGCGCCGGCGCCTTGCCCCGCCCGAAAGGCTTGGAGTATCGTAAACCCGGTGTCACCGCATAAAACCATCGATAAACCGATCCGGAGGAGGAGCAACATGAAACAGACAAGACTGATTCTCGTGACAGCGGCCCTGCTGGCATCAACCACGGCAGTCGCCCAGGATTTCCCGAACAAGCCGGTCCGCATCATCGTGCCCTTCTCGGCCGGGGGGGCGACCGACATCGTGACCCGTGTTGTTGCACAGAAACTGACCGAAACCTGGGGCCAGACCATCGTGGTCGATAACCGCGCGGGTGCGGGCGGCAACATCGGCGCCGAACTTGCGGCGAAGGCGCCCGCCGACGGCTATACGATATTCATGACTTCGGGCTCGATCGTCACTGCCAATCCCCACATGTACAGGAAACTTCCCTACAGTGCGGAGAAGGATCTGCTGGCGGTGACCAACGTTGCCAGCGGTCCCCAGGCTATTGTCGTCAATCCGAGTTTTCCCGCGAAAACCGTCAGGGACCTGATCAACATGGCCAAGGCAAAACCGAAGGGCGTGACCTTCGGATCGGCCGGAATCGGCACCCAGACCCACCTTGCCGGGGAGAATTTCATATTCAGCGCCGGCATTGACGTGGTGCACATCCCGTACAAGGGTGAGGCGCCGGCCGTCAGCGACCTGATTGGCGGACAAATCCAGTTTGTAACCCCCAACCTTTCCGCCGCCATTGCCTTTGTGCGGTCCGGAAAACTCCGTGCGCTGGCCGTGACCAGCAAGGAGCGCTCGAAACAGCTGCCGGATGTGCCGGCGGTGGCGGAAACCCTGCCGGGATTCGAAAACCTCGGCTGGTTCGGTTTTATGGTCCCGACGGGAACGCCGGCGCCGGTTGTGGCGAAAATCCACAAGGACACGGTGGCTGCCCTGGGTGATCCTGTCATCTCCAAGCGCTTCGAGGATCTGGGCATGGTTCCTGTCGGCAACACCCCCGCAGAATTCGCCAAAGCGATCAAGGAAGAAGGCTCGCGCTGGGTGAAGATCATCAACGAGCGCAAGCTGCAGGTGAACTGACGCAACGCGGCCCGTGGCATGATGCCGCGGGCCTTTTTCCATCCGCATCAATCCGATTCCAGGGCAATACCGTGAAAGTCGATCTCAAACAGGTGGAAGAGGCGTGCAAGGAGCTCTATATCCGCGCGCTCAAGATGCTTCCCCCGGACATCAAGCAGGGTTTCCAGCGGCTGGACAGTGCTGAAACCAACGCCACCGGCAAAGCCATTCTCGGCACGATGATCCGCAACATCAAGGTGGCCGAGGACAACACCAACCTGCTGTGCCAGGACACCGGCATTCCCATCTACAACGTCGTCATCGGTTCCGGCATCGAGATCGATGGCCACGCGCTGAAACAGGCGATCGTCAGCGGCTGCACCCGCGCGACGAAGGAGCACCCGCTGCGTTCGTCGGTGGTGCACCCGACGACGCGCAAGAACGAACATACCTCCGGCGGCCGCCACGTGCCGGTGATCAACATTGATTTCACCGCGGATGCCGACACGCTGTCGATCGAGATGATCCCGAAGGGCTCGGGCTCGGAGAACAACTCCTGGCTGAAGATGGCGATTCCCGCCGACGGCGTGGATGCGATCAAGACCTTCGTCATCGACTGCGTGCTCGAGGCCGGCGGCAAGAGCTGCCCGCCGGTGATCGTCGGCGTCGGCGTCGGCGGCACCGCCGATCTCTGCGTGCACCTGTCGAAGGTCGCGGCGACGCGGCCGCTGGGCAGCGTCTGCGCCGACCCCGAGGGTGCGAAACTCGAGGCCGAACTCTCCGCCGTGGTCAACAAGCTCGGTGTCGGCGCCCAGGGCCTCGGCGGCGATTCCACGGCCTTTGCGGTGCATGTCGAGACCGCAGCCACCCACATTACGATGAATCCCGTCGCGGTCAACATGCAGTGCCATTCGGCGCGGCGCGCAAGGGCAACTTTCACGCCGCAAGGCCTCTCGTACGGGTACTAGGATACGGACATGGCCCATTACGAACTCAACATGCCGGTCAGTGAAGAGCAGGTGCGCAAGCTGCGCATCAACGACACTGTCACGCTGCACCAGACCCTCTACGGCATCCGCGACGCCACCCAGATCCACATGTTCGACCACGGCCGCAAGACGCGTTTTGACATGCGCGGCCACGCCGTCGTCCACACCGCACCCAACGTCAAGTGGGTGGGCGAAACCAAGGCGCACCCTTCAGGGTATGCGCCGATCTGCATCGGCACCACAACCAGCGCTCGCATGGAACGCTTCACGCGGCCGCTGATGGAGCAGTACGGCGTGCGCATCATCATCGGCAAGGGCGGGTTGTTCGCCGCGTCGGCGAAGGCCTTCGCCGATCTCGGCGGGGTCTATCTTGCGATCATCGGCGGCACTGCCGCGCTGGAAACCACCTGGATCGAGCAGATCGAGGAGGTCGACCTCGACGACCTCAATCCCGAATCGCTGTGGAAGTTCCGCATCAGCGGCTTCGGTCCGCTTCTGGTGGCGATGGATTCCCACGGCGGCAGCCTCTATACCGCGGTCAACGCCGCGGCGAAGGACCAGCGTGCCGGCGTACTGGCGGCGCTGGGTGTCAAATCCTGAAACCCACAACCCTTTTAGCCACAGAGGGCGCAGAGAGCACAGAGGAAAACCGGCACCCCCGTTTTTGCTGTTCTCTGTGAACTCTGTGTTCTCTGTGGCAAGGTCTCTGATTTTATGCAAACCATCAAAACCGACATCCTGATTCTCGGCTCCGGCGGCGCCGGACTTTTTGCCGCGTTGCACGCCCACCAGCACAACCCGCAACTGAAGATCACCGTCGCGGTGAAGGGGCTGCTCGGCAAGACCGGCTGCACGCGCATGGTGCAGGGCGGCTACAACGTCGCGCTCGCCGCCGGCGATTCGGTCGAGCGCCATTTCATGGACACCATCGAGGGCGGCAAATGGCTGCCCGACCAGGACCTGGCGTGGACGCTGGTCGAGACTGCGGTGGAGCGCATCCACGAGCTCGAGAACGAGCTCGGCTGCTTCTTCGACCGCAACCCCGACGGTACCATCCACCAGAAGGCATTTGCCGGTCAGACCTTCGACCGCACGGTGCACAAGGGCGACCTCACCGGCATCGAGATCATCAACCGGCTCGCCGAACAGGTGTGGGCGCGCGGCATCGACCGGCTGGAAGAGCACCGGGCCGTGGAGTTCATCCGCAACAAGACCGGTGATGCGATCTCCGGCGTGCTGATGATCGACATGCGCAGCGGCGAATTCGTGTTCGTGCAGGCACAGGCGGTGCTGCTGGCCACCGGCGGCGGACCGACGATGTACAAATTCCACACGCCCAGCGGCGACAAGAGCTGCGACGGCATGGCGATGGCGCTGCGCGGCGGCCTGATGCTGCGCGACATGGAAATGGTGCAGTTTCACCCGACCGGCCTGATTGCCGGTTCCGACACCCGCATCACCGGCACCATCATCGAGGAAGGCCTGCGCGGCGCCGGCGGTTACCTGCTGAACGGCGCCGGCGAGCGCTTCATGCACAACTATGACCCGCGCAACGAGCGCGCCACCCGCGACATCGTCAGCCGCGGCATGTACGAGGAAATGCGCGCCGGACGTGTCAACAAGAACGGCGGCCTCTACATCACGATGAAACACCTCGATCCGGTGATGGTGCGCAAGGAATTCAAGGGCATGGTCGAACGCTGCGCCGACTGCGGTTTTGACCTGGTCGGCGGCCTGGTCGACGTGGTGCCCACCGCACACTACATGATGGGCGGCGTGGTGTTCAAAACGGATTGCAGCACTGATCTGCCGGGACTGTTCGTCGCCGGCGAGGATTCCGGCGGGGTGCACGGCGCCAACCGCCTCGGCGGCAACGGCGTGGCCAATTCAACGGTGTTCGGCGGCATTGCCGGTGACGTGATGCCGGGCTGGGTCAAGGCCCACGGCGAATTCCGCGCCCCCGACCAGGACTCGATTGATGCCGCGGTGGCGCGTTGCCGTGCGCCGCTGACACGCAAGGGCGGCGACATCAACTCGATCCGCGAGGAACTCTACAACGTGATGTGGGATGACGTCGGTATCGTCCGCGATGCTGCATCGCTGGTTCGCGCCGAAGATCAGCTCAACGAGCTTGATGCGCGGCTTGATGCGACCGGTGTCGACGGCTCAACGCTGGCCTTCAACCTGACCTGGCACGACTGGCTGAACCTGAAAAACCTGGTGCTGGTGTCGAAGTCGATCCGGTTTGCCGCGATGGCGCGCGAGGACTCGCGCGGCTCGCATTTCCGCGCCGACTTTCCCGACGTGCGCGACCTCGAGAACTCACGCTACACCTGTGTCGGCTGGCGTGAAGGGCGTTTCAGCAGCGAAACGCGGCCGGTGCATTTCACCCGTGTCAAACCGGGGCAGTCGCTGCTGACACCGGCCTGACCCCGGGGCCGCCGGCGTTTGATTTTTCCGCGCCGGCAGGCGAGACTGCCGGTCCGCGAGCATCCTGTTCCGGATTTCCACATATAACCAGGGAGGAGTGGCCATGGCTGCCCGATTCAATATTCTGTTGCACGGTTTCTGTGCCGTGATGGCGGTTGCCGCGGGCGCGGTGCCGGCGGCTGCACAGGAGTTTCCGGCGAGGGCGATCCGCATGGTGCTGCCGTTCCCCGCGGGCGGCGGCAGCGACCTGGTGGCGCGCATCATCGCGCAGAAATTCTCGCAGCAGCTCGGCCAGCAGGTGATCGTCGACAACCGGGCCGGCGCCAGCGGCAACATTGCCGCCGACATCGTGGCCAAGGCACCGGGCGACGGCTACACGGTGTTTTTCGCCAATTCGTCGATCTCGATCAGCCCCGCAATCTACAAGAAGCTGAGCTACGATCCCGTCAACGACTTTGCCGCGATATCGATGGCTTCTTCCTATCCCTTCGCGCTGGTGGCCCACCCTGCACTGCCGGTGAAAACCGTCAAGGACCTGGTGGTGCTGGCAAAGGCCAAGCCCAACTCGCTCGATTATTCGTCGGCGGGAACCGGCACGATGTCGCACATGGCGATGGAAATGCTGCGGGTCAAAACCGGCACCCGCATCACCCACCTGCCGTACAAGGGCGCGGCACCCGCTTCGGTGGCGCTGCTGACCGGTGAATCGCAGGTGGCTTTTGTGGTGATGCCGGTGGCGGCGCCGCACATCCGCAACAACCGCCTGCGCGGGCTCGGCGTGGCCGACAAGGTGCGTTCTGCGGTGGCACCCGAGGTGCCGACGATGATCGAGGCCGGCGTCAAGGATCACCTTGCGCTGCAATGGAACGGCCTGCTGGTGCCCGTCAAGACGCCGCAGCCGGTGCAGGACAAGCTCTACCGGGAGTGGGTTGCGGCAGTCAAGTCGCCGGAGGTGGTGAAGCGGATCCGGGCCGAGGGCGCCGAACCCAGCGGCAACACGCCAGCCGAGTTTTCCGCGTTTTTCCGCTCGGAGCTTGCGAAGTGGGCTGAAGTTGCGAAACAGTCCGGTACCACTGTGGACTGAGAGTGCCGCGATGCCGACACTGACGACCGCCGAACTCGCCGACCTGGTCACGCGGGCGCTGAAACGCGCCGGCGCGTCGAAGTCGATGGCACAGTCCACGGCTGATGCGCTGGTGGTGGCCGAAGCCGAAGGCCTCTCCGGCCACGGCCTGTCCCGCGTCGCGCTTTACGCGCAGCACCTGCGCGAGGGGCGCGCCAGCGGCAAGGCGAAACCGAAGATTGTGCGCAAGCAGGGGGCGACCTGCCTGATCGATGCCGGCGGCGGACTGGCGTTTCCGGCGGCGGCGCTGGCGGTGACCGAAGTGGTCAAACGCGCGCGGCGTTACGGCATCGCTTTTGCCGGCGTCACCAACAGTCATCACTTCGGCGCCGCGGCCTACCACCTTGCGCCGCTCGCCGCGGCCGGCATGACCGGCATTGCGCTGACCAATTCGCCGGCGGCGATCAATGCCTGGGGCGGCAAGCGGGCGTATTTCGGCACCAATCCGATTGCCGCGATTTTTCCGCGCAGGGACGCCGCGCCGATCGTCGTTGACCTGTCGCTGACCGAAGTGACCCGCGGCAAGATCATGCTGATGGCGAAGGAAGGCAAACCGATACCGCCGGGCTGGGCGGTCGACCGCGACGGCAATCCGACGACCAGCGCGCAGGCGGCGCTGACCGGCAGCCTGACCGCGATCGGCGGCGTCAAGGGTGCTGCGCTGGCGCTGATGGTCGAGGCACTGTGCGTCGCGCTGACCGGCGCGGCCTTGAGCGTGGAAAACGATTCGTACTTCGAACCCGGCAACAAGCCGCGCATCGGCCATGCGCTGATTGCGATTGATCCGCAGGCGCTGGCGGGTGCGGAGGTTTATTACTCGCGCATCGAGGACATGGTTGCGGGCATGCTTGCCGATGATGGCGTGCGCCTGCCCGGCACACGGCGGCAGGCCGCGCTTGCGCAGGCGCAGGCCGGCGGCATTGCCGTTACCGATGTTATGCATGCCGAACTGCGCAGGCTTGCCGGACGCAGCCGCGCAGGCTGACGGCAATTCTCAATAAGTATTTGATTATAAACATTAAATTGTAATTCCTTCGGCGGGTCATCCGGATCCGCCCGGAGGCGTTGCTGCACAGATGAATTCTCCCGCCGATGCCCGTGCGCTGCAGCTGCTGAACAGCGTGTTCGGCCATCCGGTGTTCCGCGGGGCGCAGGCCGAGATCGTCGGTCATGTCGCCGGCGGCGGCGATGCGCTGGTGCTGATGCCCACCGGCGGCGGCAAGTCGCTGTGTTACCAGTTGCCGGCGCTGCTGCGCGAGGGCACTGCGCTGGTGGTGTCGCCGCTGATCGCGCTGATGCAGGACCAGGTCGCGGCGCTGAAGCAGCTTGGTGTGCGCGCGGCCTTTCTCAATTCCACGCTCGACGGGCGCGAGGTCAACGCCTGTGAAAGGGCGCTGCGCAACGGCGAGCTCGACCTGCTCTACGTTGCGCCCGAGCGGCTGATGATGCCGCGCATGCTCGACTGCCTGGCGGAATCCCGCATCGCGCTGTTCGCGATCGACGAGGCCCACTGCGTGTCGCAGTGGGGCCACGATTTCCGCCCCGAATACCTGCAGCTGTCGGTGCTGCATGAACGTTTTCCCGCGGTGCCGCGTGTCGCGCTGACCGCGACCGCCGATCCGCAGACCCGCGACGAAATCATCCGCCGGCTGGCGCTAGATGATGCACGGGTGTTCATCTCCAGCTTCGACCGCCCCAACATCCGTTACACCATCGTCGACAAGCAGGATGCGCGGGCACAGTTGCTGCATTTCATCCGCGAAGAGCATGACGGCGATGCCGGCATCGTCTACTGCCTGTCGCGGAAAAAGGTCGATGAAACCGCGGCCTGGCTGAAATCGCATGGCGTGCGCGCATTGCCGTACCACGCCGGCATGGATGCCGCCGCCCGCGCGGAAAACCAGAATCGCTTCCAGCGCGAGGAAGGCATCGTGGTGGTCGCCACCATCGCCTTCGGCATGGGCATCGACAAGCCCGATGTGCGTTTCGTGGCCCACCTTGACCTGCCGAAAAGCATCGAAGGTTATTACCAGGAGACCGGCCGTGCCGGGCGCGACGGTGCGCCGGCCGACGCCTGGATGGCCTACGGCCTCGGCGACGTGGTGCAGCAGCGGCGCATGATCGACCAGTCGGAGGGCAGCGAGGATTACCGCCGGGTCTCGGTGGCCAAGCTTGATGCGCTGCTCGGGCTGTGCGAGACCGCCGGCTGCCGCCGCATGCGCCTGCTCGGATATTTCGGCGAGGCCGGCTCACCCTGCGGCAACTGCGACACCTGCCTTGAGCCGCCGCAGATCTGGGACGCGACGGAGGCCGCGCGCAAGGCGCTGTCCTGCGTCTACCGCACCGGCCAGCGTTTCGGCGCGATGCACCTGATCGACGTGCTGCGCGGACGGACAACCGACCGCATCACGCAGTGGGACCATCAGCGGCTGAATGTTTTCGGCCTCGGTGCCGACCTCGACGAGGCGAGCTGGCGCAACGTGTTCCGCCAACTTGCGGCACTGGGTTATGTGCAGCCGGATCACGAAGCCTGGGGCGCGCTGAAACTCACCGAAGCCAGCCGCGCCGTGCTCAAGGGGGAGCAGCGTGTCGAGATGCGCCAAGTTGTCGCGCGCAAGGGGCGCGCGGCAAAAACACGCCGCGCGGCATCCCCGGGTCCTGCGGCGGCGGACGGCGGGTTGCTGGAGCGGCTGAAAGCCTGGCGCACGGCACAGGCGCGTGAGCAGGGCGTTCCCGCCTACGTGATTTTCCACGACCGCACACTGGCGGAAATTGCCGCGGCGAAGCCGGCCGACATGGACGCGCTCGGCGTGCTGAGCGGCATCGGTGCAAAGAAACTCGAACGTTACGGCCCCGCCCTGCTCGAACTGCTGCGGGCCTAGGTGCAGGTGGCCGTCAGGCCAGGCCCTCGACGATGCGCAGATCGCGCTCCACCGCACCGCCGGCGAGTTCCTTCAGCGCCGCCTGGTAGGCCGGCGTGTCGTGGGCCGACAGGGCCTGCGCAAGGTTGTCGAACTCGATGACCACCACCCGCTGCAGGATGCCGGCCTCGTGGACTTTCGCCGCCATGCCGCGCACCAGGAAGCGGCCGCCATGCGCCTGGATGGCGGCAGGTGCCACCGCGGCGTAACGCCTGAAGGCTTCCGCATCGTGTATGGCCCGGTAACTGACCACCCAATAAGCTTTTGCCATGCCGTTTCTCCCGATCCTCTGGACTCATCGGCATGATACGCCGCCGGCCGGCGCCATAATCCGGAAAACCACTGCCGTGCGCGTGTCGATGCGTGTATGTTGGCCGTGTGCCGCGGAGACGAGCCGCAGGCAGAAGGAGGAGAACATATGGGTATTACCGTCTGTCCGGTGACGCCGGACTTTGCCGCCGAGGTCGGCGATGTCGACCTGTCGAAACCACTGTCCGCCGCCGATCTTGCGGCGATCAGGGAGGCGTTCTGGAAATACGCCGTGCTGGTGTTTCCGCAGCAGCATCTGGACCAGGAACAGCAGCTGGCCTTCGCGTCGCACTTCGGTCCGATCGAGAACGAGCGCACGCTCGATCCCAAGGCGACGCCCTCGCGTTTCGGCGGCGCGTTTTCCGACATCTCCAATCTGTCGGCCGATGGCAGGATCTGGGGGGAAACCAGCCGCCAGCGCATGTACAAGGCCGGCAACCGGCTGTGGCATACCGACAGTTCGTTCAAGCGCCTGCCCAGCATCTGCTCGCTGCTGTATGCCGAAACGGTGGCGCCGGTCGGCGGCCACACCGAATTTGCCGACCAGCGCGCGGCCTACGACGCATTGCCGGCTGCGATGAAGCAGAGGCTGCAGGGACTGGTCGTCGAGCACTGGATTGCGACCTCGCGGCGTCGTAACGGCTTTTACGAGTTCACCGAAGAGGAGCAGAAACGCCTGCCGCCGGTGCCGCAGGTGCTGGTGCGGACCATCCCGCAGAACGGCCGCAAGTCGCTGTTCGTGGCCTCGCATGCGGGAAGGATCTGGGGCATGCCGGATGCGGAAGGCCGCGCATTGATTGATGGGCTGATTGCCCATGTCACCCAGCGCCAGTTCGTCTACACCCATCGCTGGCGCCCGCATGAGCTGGTGATGTGGGACAACCGCTGCACGATGCATCGCGGCACCGAATTCGACGACCTGCGCTGGGTGCGTGACATGCGCCGCGTCACCGTCAGCGACATCGCGAACAGCTGTGAACAGGAAGGTATCCCGCTGCCGGTCTGAACGGGCGGCAGGACAGGCGAAAAAAAACCCCGCCGCAGCGGGGTAAACGCTCCTCCAGGGGATGTCGTTTTCAGTCGGCGCAGAATTTGGTCACGGCCATCGGCTCGCGCGCATCCTTGCCTTCCCAGAACATCAGCTTCGGGTCGAGCCCCTTGCTGGCGAGATAGACCTGAACTGCCTTGGCACGCTGCTCGTCGAGGCCGGCGCTGGATTCGGCTTCGAGGCGGTCGCTGTGTCCGGTGATGATGATCGAGCCGACGTTGACCGGGCGCGGGTCCTTCTTGTTGCCGTTCTGGATGGCGCCGACGATTTTGTCGAGTTCAGCCTGTCCGCCGGCTTTCAGCACTGCGCTGTTGGCATCGAAAGCGCTGTCGCCCTGGGCCATTGCCTTCAGCATCACATTGTCGCGCCCGGGCTTGGCACCCGGTTTTGCCGGCGGCTTCACCTTGCTGCCGGTGATCTCGACCGCAACCCGGCGGTTCGGCTGCAGGCAGCTCACCAGCTCCGGACTGGCGGCGCAACCGGCCAGCAGCGCCGCCAGACCCGCGGCTCCCAAAGACATCATTTTCATCGTGCTCTCCTCCGTTGGAATTGTTTGAATGCGCCGGTTCGGCGTGGGCCTTCCCGTCCTGGGTGATTCTAGGACGCGTGACGGAGTGATGGCAATTAAAAATGACAAACGTTTATTTTTTGTTCCAGTAAATGGAATCGGCAGTGTTTTCGGGCAGATTTATCCGAAAACCGGGGCAATCAGTGCCGGAAATGAGGTCAGCGCAAGGAATTTACGGTGTGCAAGGGGGCACTGCTGCAGGCGCATGCGTCCTGCGGTCGATCTGCCGCGACGGGCGGCAATGTCCGGCGTCGCCGGATTTGCCGCCGTGCGGGATGCCGTTCAGCGCAGGCCGTAAATGTCGGGGCTGCGCGTGTCCATCAACATGCCGCGGCTGATTTCGGCAATGGTGTTGGCACCCAGCATGGCCATGTCGCGGTCGATTTCGTCGTGCAGCAGCCGGATCGCATGGCGAACGCCGGTTTCGCCGGCGACCGCGGCGGCGTAGAGCATGGGCCGGCCGACAAAAACGAACTTTGCCCCCAGTGCCAGTGCTTTCAGGACGTCGGTGCCGCGGCGGATGCCGCTGTCCATCATCACCGTCATGCCGCCCGCCGCCTCGACGATGCCGGGCAGCACGCGCAGCGGCGAGCTGGCTGAATCGAGCTGGCGGCCGCCGTGATTGGACACGATGATGCCGTCGGCGCCCTGCTCGCGTGCGATCACCGCGTCTTCTTTCGCCAGGATGCCCTTGATCACCAGTTTGCCTTTCCACAGCCGGCGCATCAGCGCGAAATGCTGCCAGTTCAGGTGGTCGCGATTGGCGCGCTCGCGCACCGCGGTGCGCGACACCAGCGGCGTGCGTTTGCCCATGTTCTCGAAATGCGGCATGCCGTGGGTGAAGTAGGTGCGCAGCGCCGTGCCGATGAGCCAGCGTGGACGTGCCAGGCACTGCAATGCGAGCCGCAGGCTTGGCCGCAGCGGGGCGTTGTAGCCGTTGCGCACGTTGTTTTCGCGATTGGCGCCGACGGGGATGTCCACGGTCAGCACCAGCGTGTCGTAACCCGCCTTTGCCACGCGTTCCACGAGTTCGGTGATCGCCTGCTCCTCGCCCGGCAGATAGGCCTGGAACCAGGTATGCCGCGGCGAGGTTTCGCGCACTTTTTCGAGGGCGGTCAGCGAGGCGCCGCTGAGGATCATCGGCACATTGCGCGCCGCCGCGGCGCGCGCCAGCGCGAGGTCGCCGTCGAAAGCCGCGAGCGAGGTGCCGCCCATCGGCGAGATGCCAAAAGGTGAATCGTAGCTGCGGCCGAACAGCTCGGTTTTCTGGGATCGCTGTGACACATTGACCAGCATCCGCGGCAGCAGCGCCAGGTCGTCAAAAGCCGAGCGGTTCCAGTTCAATGTGACATTGCGCTCCACTCCGCCCGAGACATAGCCGTAGATCGGTCGCGGGATGTAGCGCCGTGCCGGTGCCTCGAAATCTTCCAGGGCCAGCATCAGCCGCAGCGCCGGCGGCGCCGTGGCGCTGGTCAACTGGGGAGTGGTGCGGTCGGCGGAGGACAGCGGTTTGTCGGCAGAAGGGGCGGTGTCAGGCATGGTGTTTCCCGTCGGTCACATGGTGAGCGGTCGAGCGTAGATGAATGGACTTCACCGAGTCAATTTGCATGCATGGAGTGTGGACTTTTGCGGGATACAGGCCTGTTGCGCCTGGTGTAATCTTTCGCCGGTGGCGCCGGACATGCGCTGCCAGGCACTTGGAGTGCAGATGGATATCAAAATCAGGGTTCGACCCGCCGAAACCGCGGACATGACGTGCGTGCAGATGATTTACGCCCACCATGTGCTGCACGGTACCGCATCATTTGAGGAGATGCCGCCGGACCTCGCTGAAATGCAGCGCCGCCGTGATGCGGTGCTGGCGGCGGGGTTGCCTTACCTGGTGGCCGAGCGGGCAGGTTTGGTGATCGGTTATGCCTATGCCGGGCGTTATCGTCCGCGCACGGCCTATCGCCATACCGCGGAAGATTCGGTCTACCTGGATCCTGCGGCTGCAGGTCAGGGCGCCGGCTATGCTCTTCTGTCCGCGGTGATCGAGCGTTCGGCGGCTGCCGGTTACCGTGAGCTGGTGGCGATCATCGGCGACAGCGGCAACAGCGCCTCCGTAGGGCTGCACCGCAAGCTCGGCTTCCGCGAGGTCGGCATCCTGCGCAATGTCGGCCTGAAATTCGGCCGCTGGCTCGACACCGTGATCATGCAGCGCACGATCACGGGCGGCATTCCGGAGTGACGGGTGGCGCGGGCATGGTTCCCGCCCGCGCAGTGCGTTTCAGCGTTTATCCGCGGTCACGCGCCCCTGCGCGTTGACATAAACCCGGTAACGGCTGCCGTTGCTGCAGGTGGCGAGGTGGTCGTTGTTTCCCTGCGTCGTCACATTGACGACCTGGCCGCAGGGCAGGCCCAGCAGCGAGATCGTCGCCGTCAGGTCCTTGGCCAGCGCGCTGCTGCCGTCCGCTGCGGATGCAGGTTTTCCCGTCACCAGGAGTGCCACAGCCAGGAGGCTTGCGCCCAGAGTCAGTCTGTTCATCGTGATCATGGTTTCCGCCGTTCAGAGTTTTGCGAACTTTACCGGATCCGTCAGGACCTGCCAGATGGCCTCGCGCGAGGCCATGATGGATCCCGCGAGGGAAGGATCACCGTCCTTCAGCAGGCCGTGGACTTTGGCCAGCAGCTGGTCATAGGCCTGGCGCAACTGTACCAGCGTCGCGCCGTTGCCTTCATGATGCGCGCGCACGCGGTTGACCAGGTCATCCACCTGGTTCTTCAGCGCGATCTTGGTGAACAGGCCGATGGCATTGGTGTCCTTCAGCCGCTGCTCCAGCGTGGTCAGAGCCATTGGCAGTGCCGCCTGGGCTGGTGCCACCGCTTTCTGTTGCGGTGCCGGCGCCGCTGTTTTTGCCGGTGTTTTCGCCGCAGGCTTGTCGGCTGTGACGGGCGCAGGTTTGGCCGGCGCTGCAGCGGGAACCGGCGCGGCTGCCTTTTCGGGAACCATTGGTGGCGTCGCGGCGGATGACGGAGCGGTGATTGCGGGGCCTGGTTCTTCGGAGCGGGGGGCGGCAGGTGCCGGTTCCACTGCAGGCGCCGGTTGTCGTTCGATGGCGACGGCTGCGGGCTCCGGCACCGCTTCGGTTGATTGCGCCTCGCGGCCCATGGCGCAACCCGCGAGCTGCAGCAGCAGTAATCCGGAGATGAAAAAGGGCAGGGACATCAGGTGCTCGCGAGGGAAAACAAAGAGGATTATGAAGGCTTGGAGCCCGGCGCAACAGCATGGTTCCCTGCTGCGGCCTCCAGTATCATGCCTGCCTCTGCCGCTAATCCACCACAGAACGGAAAACCCTTGGAAACCCGCCAGTTCCAGCTCCGCGACGATCACGTCCGGTTGTGCGATCTGCTGAAACTCGCCGGCATTGTCGGCAGCGGCGGCGAAGGCAAGCGCCTGGTCGCCGGGGGGGAGGTGACGGTCGACGGCCAGGCTGAGAGCCGCAAGACCGCGAAAATCCGCGCCGGCCAGGCGGTCGAGTGCCGCGGCGTCAGGATCCTCGTGCTCGCCGCTGACTGAGGTCTGCCATGGAATCGCGCCTTTCGGAAATCGAAATCAAGCTGAGTTTCAGCGAAGACCTGCTGGAAGAACTGAACCGTACCGTTGCACGGCAGCAGCAGGAAATTGCCGAACTGCAGCAGCAGCTGCGTGATCTGCGCCTGCAATTGCAGCGCAGCCTCCCTGCTGAACCCGGCGGTTCTGCGCACGAAATTCCGCCGCACTACTGAAGATCACCCATGAACAAGCCCGAATCGCTCCCCCTGCCATTGCCGCGCGCTGAACCCCGGTCGCTGGGTTTGGCGCCAGACCGCCTGCCGCGAATTGCCGCGGCGCTGAATGCCGAGATCGCCCGCGATGCGCTCCCCGGCGCCGTGCTGATGATCGCGCGCGGCGGCCGTCTCGGGTATTGCGAGACCTTCGGCCATCTGGATCCGGCCGCGCGCACGGCGATGCCGGTCGACGCGATGTTCAGCATTGCCTCAATGACCAAGCCGCTGGTGGCCGCGGGCGCGCTGATGCTGTGCGAGGAGGGGCGCATGGCGGTCAACCAGCCGGTCAGCCATTACCTGCCGCAGCTGGCCGGCATGCGTGTCAATCCACCGCAGTGCGACGGCGCCGCAGGTGCGCCCACCGAGGCATCGCTGCGCGAAATGACCATCGAGGACCTGATGCGTCATACCGCCGGGTTGAGTTACGGCCGCGGCGACAAGCCGCTTTATGCGCGTTACCCGTTCTCGTCAGACGTGGCTTCGACGAAGTGGACGGGCGCCGAATTCCTTGCGCAGCTGGCGGGCCTGCCGCTGCATTATCAGCCGGGCTCGATGTGGGAATACAGTCTCGGCCTCGATGTGCTGGGACTGGCCGTCGAGGCCGTGACCGGCCGGCCGCTGGCGCAATATCTCGAAGATCGCCTGTTCGGGCCGCTGTGCATGCAGGACACGGCCTTCACCGTGCCGCCGGCCAAGGTGCCGCGTTACGCGAAGGCCCTGCCGCGGGATCCGGTCACCGGCATGCCGCAGACACTGCGCGACGGCACCACACCCCACAAGTTCGACTGTGGCGGCGGCTGCGCGGTATCGACTGCGGCCGACTACCTGCGTTTCGCACAGATGCTGTTGAATGGCGGCGAACTCGGCGGTGTGCGCGTACTGTCGCGGAAAACCGTCGAATACATGACGGCCGACCACCTCGGGCCGGAGGTCGACCTGTCGAAGCTCAATGATTATCCCAACATCCGCGGTTACGGCTTCGGCCTTGGTGTTGCCGTGCGGCGCGGCGCCGGCCGCGGCGGCATGCCGGGCAGCCCCGGCGAATTTCACTGGGCCGGTTCCACCGGCACCTATTTCTGGGTCGATCCGGCGGAAGAACTGGTGACGGTGTTCATGGCTCATGCGCCGGGCGCCATCCGTTATTACCATCGCCAGCTGCTGCATGCGCTGGTGCTGCAGGCGCTGGACTGAAGTGCCCGTCCGGCAAATCCGGCCTTGCACCTCCGGTCAGTGCGGAACGACCCAGCCTTCGGCAGTACGCGCCCGGATACGCCATTTAAGGCTTTGCCCCTCGCCCTCGATCTGCGTGGCCGGCTGTTCGCCGGTGGTTCCGAACAGGCGTTCGAAATCAGCCGTGCCGAACTCGCGACCGACACCGAGGACCACCGCATCGATCCGCAGCACCGTCGGCAGACCGCTGCCGTGCCAGATCACCGCGTAATTGCGGTGGAAATCGAAGCGCATTACCCGCGTGATCCGGCTCAGTTCCAGCCCGGTGGCAAAAGTGACCCGTCGCTGTTGTTCGGCGGATCTGCCATTGCTGACCTCGACCGATACCAGGCATTGGCGGTCCACGGCTGCCGGTGCCGCGGTGGCGGCGGTCAGCAGCAGGAAACCTGCGGCGGCAAAACCGAGGCGCTGCTGCAATCGGGTCATCTGCTGCGGGATCATGGGAGGGTGGCGAATTTGACCGGGGCGTTTTGCTCTCCGGATATCCGGTAACGGCGCAGTCCCGGGTGTCTTGAGGGAACCGGCAGCGGCGGGACCGGCAAATTGGCCGGCCGTTCTTCCCTTTTTCCCTAAGCTGTTGTTTTCTTTGAAGGATGGCTCATAAAATGCGATAATCCCGGCCATGAACGATTCACAGCCTCCACAGAATCCCCCCGTATCCCCGCGGGCACGCATGCAGGAATTGCTGGCCATACCGGACCGCAACCGCACCGACGCCGAATGGGATGAACTCAACGAACTCGAGATCGCGCTTGCCTCGGGCAACCGCCCGGGTGCGCCGGAACCGCAAAGTCGCCCCCTGCACCAGCGGCAGAATGCCGGCGGACGTGGCCAGCCCGGTGGCCGGCCCCAGCAGGGTCCCGGTCAGAACAAGAATCCCGGCGGTGGCGGCGGCAAGAAATTCCACAAGCGCCCCGGAAAACGCCGTGGCGGTGGCGGCGGTGGCGGCCAGCCGCCTCCGCAGCAGTAGGCAAGACATAATCCCCGGAAGGCCGCGCGACATGCGCGGCCTTTTCACTTCGCACACCCGGAGCCCGTCATGGCCATGAAACCCGCAGAGCTGCAGAAACACAACGCGCTGAAACTCGTCAACCGGATGAAATCGGCATCAGCCCCTGAACGTTTCGGCGGAGCTGCGGCTGCAGTGCCTGACCGGCGTGAACAGCGGCGGCTCGACCAGGCGCGCGGGCTGGTGCCCTTCGCGGTCAAGCTGGAGGGTGCGCTGGTGAAGCAGATCCATGCGCTGGCACAGGAGCGGGGAGTGCCGCTCAACGACCTGGTCGCCGATCTGCTGCGCAGGGCGCTCGAAGCGAAATAAGCGCTGTCAGTGCGCGCCGCCGGCGGGAAGCTCGGCCAGTTCGATCAGGCAGTTTTCGGTGGCCGACGGATCAAGGAAGGCGATGCGGCAGCCGGCATGTCCGATGCGCGGTGTCTCGTCGAGCAGCGGAATGCCTTTCGCCTTCAGTTCGGCCAGCGCCTCGTCGATGTTCTCGACTTCGAGGCAGATATGGTTGAGGCCACCCCTGCCCTCGGCAATGAGTTTCGCCTGCTTGCTGTCCGGTGTCAGTCCCGACAGCAGTTCCACCATCGAGTCGCCCACCGGGTAGAGCGCCAGCCGCCGCGTCGCGTTGTCCTCGGTGCCGGCGAGCTTGATGCCGAAACAGCCTTCCCACAGCTTGCGGCTCGCTTCCACGTCGCGGACAACGATGCCGACGTGTTCGATGCGTTTGACTTTCATGGGGCTCCTCCCAGGTGGTCCTGCCCGGCATCATGCGCCGCGCAGTCCGTGGACTCAAGCCCGCGAGGTGTGCCGGCCCGGGTGTAACATGGTGCATCCAGGCCGGCCGCAAACCATGACCGCAGAAAAACAACCCGCAGCGCAGTGGCGCTCCACCGTACCGCTTTACATCCATCTCGGCTTCATCCTGGATGCGCTCGACGACGGCCGCTCACAGGTGCGGCTGGTGTTCCGGCCACACCTCGGCAACAGCCGGGGCGAAGTCCATGGCGGCACGGTCGCGGCGATCATCGATGCCGCGATGTCGCAGGCGGTGCGTTCGCTGGTGGACAGGGAGATGGGCGTTGCCACCATGACCATGAATCTCAATTACCTGGCGCCGGCGAAGGGCGAGATCGTCTGCCGCGGCACGGTGGTCAAGCGCGGTCGCAGCATCATGTTCACCGAAGCCGAAGTCGTCGGCGAGGACGGCAACACGGCCTGCCGTGCCAGCGCGAGTTATCGCGTTCTGCCGAAGACTGTTTACGACAGAAAACCGTAACAACCACGACGGGACGGCGTCACGCCGCCAACCACGGAGAATTTGCATGAGTTCTTTCGACATCCATGCCGGCGCCACGGAGACACCGGCACCGCCGGATTTCCGCTGGCCCGGCGGCAAACGCATCGCGGTTTTCTTCCGGGTTTCCTTCGAGTGGTGGTCCGACGGCAAATGGCCGGGCATCGGCCCCATGGGCAATCCGCTGAAACCCGGCGTGCCGGACCTGAATGCCGTCGGCTGGGCCGAGTACGGCCACCGTCGCGGGATCCACCGCATCCTCGACGTGCTGGCACGGCAGGAGATCAAGGCCACGATCAACGTCAGCGGCATCATGGCCGAGCGTTATCCGGAGATCGTGCGGCGGATCACCGATGAAGGGCATGAAGTCGTGGCCCATTCCTACACCATGGACATGATTCCCTGTTATCTGTCCGAGGAGGAGGAGCGTGCCAACATTGTGCACACCACCAGTCTGATCGAGCGTGCAACCGGCATCCGGCCGCGCGGCTGGATCAGTCCGCGCAGCACGCCGGGCCTGCGTTCGCCGCGCCTGCTGGCGGAGGCCGGGTATGAATGGCACGGCGACACGCTGAACGACGACCTGCCTTACCTGGTCGATTTCGGCGACCGTTCCATCGTCGCCTTTCCCAACAACACCGAGGTCAACGACCTGCCGCTGTACATGCGCCACGGCAATGCGCCGAAAGTCATGCTGGAAATTTTCGAGCACTGGCTGGACTGCGCGCGCCACCGCGAGACCGGACCGGTGCGCATGGATCCCGCGATCCATACCCACGTCTTCGGCCGATCGCCCGGCCTTTTTGTCTACGAAGACATCATCAAGGCGGCAAAGGCCGCAGATGATGTGTGGATCGGCACCCGTTCGGTGGCGGTCGATCACTTCAGGCGCGCGATCGGCCGCTGACAATTCCATAACAATCGAGGAGCCTCATCATGCAAATGTCAAAGTCCGTCCACTCCATCGCCTGCGCGGCCATCGCCGCCTTCACCGCGGTTCCGGTTGCTGCGCAGCGCCCGGCCGCCGATTCCGCCGCCGGTTTTCCGAGCCGGCCGATCCGCATGATCGTGCCTTTTGCGCCCCAGGGGCCGAATGACCAGCTGGCACGCATGGTCGGCATCAAGCTGACCGAAGCCTGGGGCCAGCAGGTGGTTGTCGACAACCGTCCGGGCGCCGGCACCGTCATCGGCACCGAGCTTGCAGTGCGTGCACCGGCCGACGGCCACACCATGCTGATGATTTCGCTGAGCACCGCCGTCAATCCCGTGCTCCGCAGCAAGCTGCCTTACGACACGGCGAAGGAACTGCAGCCGCTGATCAATCTTGCGGTGTCGCCGAACATCCTGGTCACGCATCCATCGGTGCAGGCGAAGAACATCGCGGAGCTGCTGGCGCTGGCCAAGGCGAAGCCGGGCGAGATCACCTATGCCTCCGGCGGCACCGGTGCCGCAACCCACCTGGCCGGTGAACTGCTGGCCAGCATGGGAGGCGTCAAGATGACCCATGTGCCGTACAAGGGCGCCAATCCGGCGACCATCGACCTGCTGGGGGGGCGGGTGGCCTGGATGTTCGGGACGATCCTGCCGACGCTGCCCCATGTCCGCGCCGGCAAGCTGCGCGCCATCGGCATCAGCTCGCCCAAGCGCGCGCCGACCCTGCCCGATGTTCCGGCGATTGCAGAAACGCTGCCGGGGTTCGAGGCGCTGTCGTTCTACGGCATCGGCGTGCCGGCAGGCGTGCCGAGGCCGGTGCTGGCAAAACTCAACAGCGAAATTGCGCGCATCATCACCATGCCGGATACCCGCGAGCAACTGCGTCAGCAGGGCGCCGAAGCGGTGGGCAACAGCCAGGCCGAATTCACCGCGTTTTTCAAGGGCGAAATGACCAAGTGGGCCAAGGTCATCAAGGAAGCGGGCATCAAGGCTGACTGAGTGCGCCCGGGATGCATGGCCCGCTGTATTGTGCTGATGGCGCTGGCCGTGTTCTGTGCCGCAACGGATGGAGCAGAGAGCGGCGGGAAGGGGACTGTGGACATCGAACGGTATTTCCTTGAACTGGTCCGCCCGGACAGCCCTAATCACTGGCTCGTTGCGCCCGCCGGCTTTCCCGGCCGTCCGGATGCGGTTTCCCCGGTCTTCGCGGTGTCGGTGGCCCGGTTGCGGGAAAGCTTCAAGAATGCAGTACTCGGCATGCCTGGAATCGCCGTGGCCGGAGAAACGGCCAAGGGACTGCATCTGGTGGAGACCACCCGGGTGTTCCGCTTCCGCGATGACGTTCGTGTCCAGTTCATCGCCATCGGGCCGCAACAGTCTACGCTGGCGCTGTACTCGGCCTCGCGCGCGGGTTACTGGGATTTCGGCACCAACCGCCGTCGCATCGAGGACTGGCTCGCGCGTACCGCCGCCGCGATCGGGACGCGCTGACCCTTACGGTTATTTTTTCAGTGGCGGCAAGGGCAGCGGCGTGCCCGGCGGTACCGGGGTGCGGTCGACATTCAGGCACATCGACACCAGCACGTAGAAGCCGTTGACCGAAATCAGGTCGACCACGCCGCGTTCGCCGAAACGGGCCACGGCGCGCGCGTAAAGCGCATCACTGACCCCCTGCGACGCCTGCAGCTCCTGCGAAAATTCGTAGACCAGCGTCTCGTCGGCATCCATGCCTTCCGGGCGCCGACCCTGGGCAATCGCCTCGGCGATTTTCGGGTCGAGCCCGCCCTCGAGAGCGAGCTTGTGGTGCGCGACCCACTCGTACTGGGAGGTCCAGTTCCGCGCGGTGACCAGGATGGCCAGCTCGTTCAGCTTGCCTGACAGCGAACTGCGGAAACGGATTTCCTCGCCCAGTTGCTGCACCAGGTTGCCGATGCCCGGGCTGCGCAGCCAGACATTGAAAGGGCCACCCAGCGGCCCGGGTTTTGAGGCGCCGGAGCTCGCGAGTTTGGCGCGCGGACCGGACTTGATGGCTTCGCTCAGCGTCTTCTGTTCGGGTGTGAGCTTCTCCAGCGGAATCAGCTGGAAACGGCGATTGTCGGTAATGCTGTCGTTCGGGGTGCCCATGATGGATCCTGACTGTAAATCCGGAAATTAACATGAACGCAAGAATCTGATGCTAGGATGCGGCCCTGAATTCCAACCACAACCCTGCACGCATCCACATCATGAAAAACGTTCCCCGCGTTACTGCCCTGGCTTCATGGATTTCCGTCGTGGCGGTGCTTGTGGCGCCGCTTGCCGCCGCTGCACAGGCCTTTCCGTCCAAGCCGCTCCGCATCGTGGTACCCGCAGCACCCGGCGGCGGCACTGACATCCTCGCGCGCCTGCTGAATCCGGAATTGGCCAAACAGTTCGGCCAGCCCATCGTCATCGAAAACCGTGCCGGCGGCGCGACCATGATCGGCACCGAATTCGTCGCGCGCTCGGCGCCGGACGGCCACACGATGGTGATCGCCACGACGCCGCATGCCATCAATCCGACGCTGTACAAGAAACTGCCCTTCGACCCGGTGAAGGATTTCACGATGATCAGCCAGCTGGGCCGGACTACCACCGTGCTGGTGGTGCATCCGTCGCTGCCGGTGAAAAATGTCAGTGAATTCATCGCGCTGGCCAAATCCCGGCCGGGCCAGCTGACCGCGGGCACGGCTGCAGGGAATTCGGCCTACCTGGCCGTTGAAATGCTGAAGACCATGGCGAAGATCGATGCGCTGAACATTCCCTACAAGGGCGCGGGACAGGCGCTGAGCGACCTCGTCGCCGGCCATGTCCAGTTCCAGGTCAACACCCTGCTCGCCGCGAAGCCCTTCATCGAGGCCGGCCGGCTGCGCGCGATCGGCGTGTGCAGCGCCCAGCGTTCGGCTGCGCTGCCCGGTGTGCCCGCGATCGGCGAGACCCTCAAGGGTTTCGAGACCAGCGGCTGGTATGCCCTGCTCGGGCCCGCCGGCATCCCGCGCGACGTCACCCTGCGCATCCATGACGGTTTTGCCAAGGCATTGCGCATTCCGGAGATCACCAACGGCCTGTCGCAGCGCGGCGTCGAAGTGGTCGCCGGCACCCCCGATGAGCTGGCGAAGATCATGCCGCTGGAAATCAGGAAGTGGGGCGACGTGGTCCGCGCCTCGGGGGCGACGCCGGGCTGAGCGCCGCGCGGTTTCCTGCGCGCCGCGAAGGCGCGTCAGAAGCCGCGGTATTTTTCCGTTTCCAGCAGGCGGCTGATTTCCGCCCGCAGTTCGGCGATGTCGCCGGGGTTCAGCGGTTCCAGGCTGCCCATTTCCTTGCTGAAAGCCTCGCGCGTCGGCGGAAACGCCAGCGCATGGCCCCAGGGCTGCAGCTTCGCACTGCGCGCGCGACCGTAGAGGTGCACGTGCAGCTCGGCACGCCAGTTGCCGTTGTCCTGGTAATTGATGCGGCCGATGTCGATGCCCCTGCGCGTCAGCACGGTCTTCATCGCTTCGCCGCCGACCATCGTCAGCTTGACCAGCTCGATTGCCTGCTCGGGCGTGAGCTGCGTGCGATCCTCGACCGCAAGCTTCGGATCGATGACGATGTGGCCACCGTCGCTGCGCGAGACATGCGGCTGGTCCAGGGTTTTCAGGATGAAATGCCGCGCTTCGTAAACCAGCGCCATGCTCAGTCCTTCAGCGAGAAACCCAGACCGGCGGCCGCCGGCACATGCAGCAGGCCTTTCGAGAACTCCGGTTCGCTGGCGAAACGCTCGCGCAGGGCGCCGTGCGCGCCATGCACTTCCAGCATGCCGCCGTGGGCATGTCCCGCCATCGCCGGCAGGTTCGCCGCCTCGAAGCCGCCGGCGCCGGTGACCGGCACGCCATGGGCCTCGGCCAGCGCGAGGATGCGCAGCATCGCGCTGAGGCCGCCGCAGAAGGCGGCGTTGGGCTGCAGCACGTCGAGCGCGCCGGCAGTCAGCACGTCGCGGAACCAGTTCACCGACTGGATCATCTGGCCGGAGGCCAGCGGCACCGGCGTTGCGCGGCGCAGCTCGGCGAGTGCGGCGATGTCGTTGCCGCGCACCGGTTCCTCGAAAAACGCGATGTCGCAGTCGGCGACCAGAATCGCCAGCCGTTTGGCTTCGGCCACCGTGAACGCGCAATTGGCGTCCAGCATCAGCGGCGCATCACCGATGGCCCTGCGCACCGCGCGGATGCGCTGCGCGTCCTCGGCGAGGCTGCGTCCGGTGCCGACGAGAATCTTTGTGCCATGGAAACCGGCATCCAGCGCGGTCCTGCAGGCAGCAACAAGTTCGGTTTCGCTGAACGCCGGCATGCCGGCAGTCGCGTAGGCCGGAACCGCAGCGCGGGCGCCGCCGATCAATCGCGCCACCGGCAGGCCCAGCGTCTTGCCGCGGATGTCCCATAACGCGAGATCCAGCGCCGACATCGCCGACACGAACACGCCGGTGGCCTGACGCGGATTGAACTGCTTCGCCAGTTTCGCGGTGATCGCCTCAATGTCCAGCGGATCCATGCCTTTGCAGGCTGCGGCGATGCCGCCATTGAGCAGATGCGCGACCTGGTCGGCGAGGAAGCGGCCGGTGAGGCCTTCGCCGGCGACACCTTCATCGGTGACGACCCGGCAGCGCAGGAAAGTCAGGCTTTCGCGGCCGGCATAGGCGTCGGCGGCGCGGGCGGGTTTGATGTGTTCAACAGCGGCGGCGATGTGTTCGATGCGCATGGATTTCCGTTTGTGCGGCGGCCTCAGTTCAGCGTTGCCGCGATTTTCCGGATGTCCTCCGGCGACCGTTCGCCGGCGAGCGGCGTGCCGGGCATCAGGTGTTTGCCCATGGCGGCCAGGGTTCCGACCAGCACCGGCTCGAAGCCTGCGTCGCGCACCAGCCGCGTCGCCACCGCAATCGCTGCCGCGTCGTCGCCCGCCATCGGCATGCCCGAACGCGGGCCCTGGCGCTGCGCGGCTTCCGCCATGCGCGCGGCGCCGACGGCATTGAAGGCACGCACGATGCGTGCGCCCGGCAGCAGTTCCGCAGATGCCACTCCGGCCCCTTTCTCGCGCGCCCAGTTGGCAATCTCGCCGTCGCGGTTGGGGAAGGGGTTGCAGGTGTCGATCACCATCTTGCCCTTGAGCAGCGCGCCGAGATCCTTGCCGAGCTGCGGCAATGCGCCGTAGGGCACCGAGATCAGCAGGATTTCGCCAAAGGCCGCGGCCTCGCGCGGCGTGCCGGCCCGGGCGTTGGCGCCGACACCTGCAGCGAGTTTTTTGTCGTGTTCGATGTCCAGCGAGGAAAACATCACCGTGTGTCCGGCCCGTGCCCAGGACGTGCCCAGCGCACTGCCGACGCGGCCGGAGCCGATGATGCCGATGCGCAGCCCGGCGGCTTCGGCCGCGAGAACATGCAGCGGCAGGAGGCCCGCGGCAGCGGCGCCGCCGGCTGCAAGGAGGAAGCGCCGGCGGTCAGGTTTTGCGATATCCATGCTGGTTTTCTCCATGAAAACAGTGGCAGCAGCCTGCTGCTTGCTCACCGGGCTGTTGTGATGGCGGTTTTCAGCGCACGATCAGGACCGGCGCGCGTGCCCCGGCCAGGGTTTTCTGGGTCACGGAACCGAGCAGCAGGCTGGTCATGCTGCCGCGGCCGTGGGAACCCATCACGATCAGGCTGGCATGGTTGCCGCGCGCATGGCCGACGATGCGTTCTCCCGGATCACCCGTGACATTCAAGGCCTTGTATTTTACGCCGACCTTGTCCAATAGCCGTTTCGCCGGACGCATCGCGCGTTCGTTGTCGGCATGGCGCTCCTTCTCCAGAATCCTGTCGACCGCTGTCAGCAGCCGCCCCGGCGGCGGGCTGACGTGCATCAGCGTGACACGGCCCTGGGGCGCGAATTGGGCGCGGTGGCGCAGCAGATAAGCCACTGCGCGGCGCGTGTAGGCGCTGCCATCAACGGCGACCAGCACTTCACCTTTCTCCGGCGACAACTGGCCATCGCGGATGACCAGCAGCGGCGTCTTGCAGTTGGCGATCACCGCCTGGGTGACAGAGCCCAGCAGCAGGCCCTTGGCAGCACCGAGGCCGTGCGAACCCATCACGACCAAGTCCACACCCATGCTCTCGGCATACTCGGGGATCACCTTGCCCGGATAGCCCGGCTGGCGCAGCGCGTTGTAGGGTATGCCGTGCTGGTCGAGCAGTTTCCTCGCACCCTTCTGCGCGGCTTCGGCCTCGCTCTGGTAATAGCCTTCGACCACCGTACGCCCGACGGCCGACGCGGCGCGTGGCGGCACGCGGTAGTGCACGTGCAACAGGATGATTTCGGCGTCTTCGAGGCTGGGCCACAGTCGTTCGGCCACATAACGCACGGCATTCAGCGAATGTTTGCTGCCATCGACGGGGAGCAGGATTTTCATGGTTCTCCTTTGATAGGTCTTCGGTTCGGGACCGGTCCGGGGGAATGGTGAGGCGGATTCTGCGGGCCGCCTGGTTCCCGGCTTTGGAATCGACATGGCACAGCCAAGTTCAATACTTGTTTGCTGCCCGGGCGACCCAGGATTCAGGGTACCATCAATGATCAAGGACGCCATCAATAAGTATCATCCCGCAGATTCCGATTATTCATACTTCATACAAGATACCGCCATGAACAGCACATTTGCCCGCCGCATCGCCGCGATGAACGCGATGTACAAACTGCCCGCCCATGACCGCCCGACGCTGCCGGAGGATGTGGCTGGCCGCCTTGCCGGTTTCAAGGCCACGCTGATGGACGAAGTGCATGAAATTGACGACATCATCGAACTCGCCAAAAATGGCGCGCCGCAGGCCGAAATCCTGGTGGCAATGGCCGACCTGCTCGGCGACATCATCGTCTACTGCCGCTCGGAAGCGCTGAAGTACGGCCTGCCGCTGGAGGAGGTGCTGGACATCATCATGGACAGCAACGAGAGCAAGCTCGGCGCCGACGGCAAGCCGATCTATGACGCCAACGGCAAGTTCCTCAAAGGCCCGGACTACTGGAAGCCGGAACCGAAAATCAGGGCGTTGCTGGAATCTGCCCCGGCGGGGCGCTGATTCATGGTGAAGGCTGACACTCCGGGTTACGACGAGCTGACCCGGGTCTACACCCGGCTTTACCGCTATGCGCACATTTCCGCGATCATCGGCTGGGACCGCAACGCGATGATGCCGCCGAAAGGCAACGAGGCCCGTGCTGCGGCCGAAGCCGAACTCTCGGCGCTGATCCACCGCACGCGGACCGACCCGCGCCTCGCGGCATGGATCAGCGCCGCGGAGCAGGAGCCGCTGGATGATCTCGCACGCGCCAACCTGCGCGAGATCCGCCGCGACTGGCGCGCTGCCAACGCGCTGCCGGAATCCCTGGTCGAGGCGAAGACGCTGGCCGGAGCGCGCTGCGAACACGCCTGGCGCAGCCAGCGCCCGGCCAACGACTGGAAGGGCTTCCTCGAAAACTTCCGCCCGGTGGTGAAACTGGCGCGCGAAGAGGCGAAGCTGCTTGCCGACGACAGCGGGCTTGCGCCGTACGACGCGCTGATGGACCGTTTCGAACCCGGCGTACGCGCCGCCGACATCGACCGCATCTTCGGCCGGATCAAGACCTGGCTGCCGCAGCTGATCGCCGCGGCCCGGGACGCGCAGGCGCGTGAAACCGCGGTTGTGCCGCAGGGCCCGTTTCCGGTGGCGGCGCAACGCGCGCTGAATCGCGAGGTGATGACGCTGCTCGGATTCGATTTCGGGGCGGGACGGCTCGACGAAAGCGCGCATCCCTTCAGCGGCGGCGTGCCCGAAGACCTGCGCCTGACCACGCGCTACAGCGAAGACGATTTCGCGCGCAGCCTGCTCGGCACCATCCACGAGACCGGCCACGCGAGCTACGAACAGAATCTGCCGCGGGACTGGCTGGACCAGCCGGTCGGCAACGCGCGTTCCTTCGGCATACACGAGAGCCAGAGCCTGTCCTTCGAAATGCAGCTCGCGCGCAGCCGGCCCTTTGTCGGCCTGCTGGCGCCGTTGCTGAGGAAACATTTCGGCGACCAGGAGGCTTTTGAACCCGACAATCTCCACCGCCTGTGGACCCGCGTGAAACCCGGATTCATCCGCGTCGATGCCGACGAGGTGACTTATCCGGCCCACGTCATCCTGCGTTACGAAATCGAACGGCCGCTGGTCGAGGGGCTGATTGAGGCCGAAGACATTCCGGCACTGTGGGATGAAAAGATGCAGGCGCTGCTCGGGCTCGACACCCGCGGCAACTATCGCGACGGCTGCCTGCAGGACGTGCACTGGACCGAGGGCGCTTTCGGTTATTTCCCGAGTTATACGCTGGGGGCGATGTATGCCGCGCAATGGTTCGCGGCCCTGCGCCGGCAACTGCCGGACCTTGATGCGGGCATCGCGGCGGGGAAGCTCGAGCCGGTGTTCGGCTGGATGCGCGAGCACATCTGGTCGCAGGCCAGCCTTTGGGAAACCCCGGAGCTGGTGCGCCGCGCCAGCGGCGAGGCGCTCAATCCGCAGTATTTCCGCGAACACCTCGAGCGGCGTTACCTGAGGCGCTGAACCGCCACGCTTTCAGAAACCGAAGCGGCCACCGGCGCCGAACAGCGTCGCGATGCCGAGCAGCGCAAAGATCACCGCAGCGATGCGATGCACCGTGGCCACCGGCATCCGGTGTGCGATGCGCTCACCGAGCAGTACCGCGGGTACGTTGGCGATCATCATGCCCAGCGTGGTGCCGATGACCACGGCCGTGAAAGCCTGGTACTGGGCGGCGAGGGCGACAGTGGCGATCTGGGTCTTGTCGCCCATTTCGGCGATGAAGAATGCAATGAGCGTGGCGCCGAAAACGCCGAGTCTGACGAAGCGCGCGTCTTCCGCATCGAGCCGGTCGGGTATCAGCACCCATACCGCCATAGCCAGAAACGACAGGCCGAGAATCCAGCGCAGTGCTTCCGGGCCCACCAGCAGCGTGATCCAGGCGCCGACCGCACCGGCCAGTGCATGGTTGGCGATGGTGGCCACGAGTATGCCGGCGATGATCGGCCAGGGTTTGCGGAACTTGGCGGCTAGCAGGAAGGACAGCAGCTGCGTCTTGTCGCCGATTTCGGCAAGGGCGACGATGCCGGTGGAGATCAGAAAGGCTTCCAAACGGGTGCTCCTGGGCCGGGAGAAGACGGATGACCACGCCGCTCCCCGGCCGTTGCGGAGGCGGCATGGTCAAAGGTCTTGCCAGGTTCGCGAACCGCCTGCGCCATGGCCGGATGGCCAAGCATGTTGACGCAGGCACCTCTCAGGAGGGCGGCTACTCCCCGATGACAGGCGAGATTCTACGCGCGTGACCTTGACCCGTCCACGCGCGCTGTGTCCTGCGAGACGATCAGGGATAGATGCGCCGCGCGATGCGCAGCAGCAGTGGACCGGTGAAGCGGGAGATCGCGTGGCGGTGGCGCGCGAATGCGCGGTAGGCGAAAGCCAGCAGCGGCTGCAGGCTGCGGCGCGAGAACAGCCAGGCGCCCAGCCTCAGGTCGGCGCGGCGATAGGCTTCCGAGAAAACTGCCGGGCCGCGCAGCAGTGTGTGGTTGCCGAGCCGGGCATGGATGTTGGCCAGCGCCGCGTCGCAGGAAACGCCGTGGGATGATTCGCGGTAATCCTGCGCGGTGACGTCGACAAACTGCAGCAGGCCGCGGCGGTTGCGCGCGCGCAGCACATGGATCTCCGCCAGGCACAGCGGGCAGCGTCCGTCGAAATAGATCGTCAGGGTTTCCATCGGCCGTCGATGATGGCCCGGGCGATCGCGCGCCCGCTGTCGAAGGCGCACTCAACCCTGGCGCCCAGCGCCCAGTCACCGCCGAGGAACAGTGTGCCGTCGCGGCTGGCGAGGCAGGGGCGGCCCAGCGCCCTGACCGTGCGCGCATAACGCCAGCGGTGGGCGATGGCCTGCTCGACCCTGGGCATTGCGCCGCCGAGCATGCGCTGCACGGCATCGACCAGCAGCGCCGCCACCGGTTCGCGTTCGAGTTCGAGATGGCGGCTGCTCCAGTCCGCTGTGGCGTGGGCGACCCAGCACTCACTTGCGGCGTTGCGGCCGGGCTTGGAATTGTTGCGGCTGAGCCAGGACAGCGTTTCCGAACCGGTTTGCAGGACATCAGGCACACCTGCTGCAGGGCCTGCGAATACCAGCATCAGCGCCCAGCAGGGTGCCATCGTCACGTCATCAAGTGCTTCTGCGACATCACGTACGGGGCCGAACAATCGCCGTGCCTGCGGCACCGGCACCATGCTGACCACAAGGTCGAAACAGTCGCCCGTCGCATGGTCCGCCCTGCGAATGCGCCAGCCGGCGGTTTCGCGTTCCACCGCGATGACTTCGCAGTCCGCATGCAGATCGAGTCCCGCGGCCAGCGGTTTGACCAGCGCGCTCATGCCCGGGGTCCCGGTGATCCAGTCCTCAGCCGCGGGATCGATGCCGTTTGCCGTCGCCGGACGCCAACGCGCCGCGGCACCGTCTTCGATGATTGCAGCCAGCGTTGAGCGGAAAGCATCGCCGTGTGCGGTCACATACTGCGCACCATGGTCGAAGCGGATGTCGCCGTCGAGCCGGCGTGTCGCGAGCCTTCCGCCGGGACTGCGGCCCTTGTCGAAAACCACGGGCCTGAATCCGGCGTCCTGCAGTTCGCGCGCGCAGGCGAGGCCGGCCATGCCGGCACCGATGATGGCGATGCGGGGTGATGCATTCATTCGAACAGTCCGGGGAGGCAGGTCAGCTGGAACGGGTTTGTGATGATGCTACAGGCCGTGACATCAGGCATGGTGGCTGAAATTGCCGCCAATGACACGCGGTCTTCCCTGTCCAGAACACCAAAAACCCGCCGTGCCCTTCCGCTGTTGCGGGGAGCACGACGGGCCTGACACAAGCCGGGGAGACTTGCGGCAGGATCGTTACGGCAGGATCACGGAGTCGATGACATGGATCACGCCGTTGCTGGCGACGATGTCAGTCTTCACGACATTGGCCTGGTTGACCTTGACCTTGCCGCCGGCGGTGCTGATGTTCAGCGGCTTGCCGTTGGCAGTCGGCGCGTTGCCGGCCTTGACGTCTTTCGCCATCACGGTGCCGGGCACCACGTGATAAGTCAGCACGGCGGCGAGCTTCTGCTTGTCGGCGAGCAGCGCGTCGAGTTGAGCCTTCGGGATCTTGGCAAAGGCTTCATCGGTGGGCGCGAACACGGTGAACGGGCCCTTGCCCTTCAGGGTGTCGACGAGGCCTGCAGCTTTCACTGCGGTGACCAGGGTGTTGAAGCTGCCCGCCGAAACGGCGGTGTCGACGATGTCGGATGCGGCAGTAGCCAGCGACGAGACCGCAAATACGGCGCCCGCGCAGAGGGCACGGAGGGAACGCGAAACAGCCATTTTTATCTCCTTGATTTAATTGAATAAATAGACTTACAAACTGCTTCCGGAACTGAATGCGATACAATCCGGTCAATTTGTGACTGATTGGTCATTTTGAAAACTGATGAGTTCAACCCGATTCAAGCGATAACCGGCAATGTCCATGACACTGAAAATTCCTTTCCGCCAACAGCAGTTCGATGCGCGCGAGGAGGCGATCCTCGACGCCGTCAATCGCCTGCTCTCCGACAAGGGTTATGACCTGATGACCATGGAGGATGTCGCGCAGGAAGTCGGCGTCGCCAAGGGCAGCCTCTACAAACATTTCTCGTCCAAGGAAAAACTCGCGGCGGCAGTGCTGTCGCGGCTGCTGCGTGAAACGCTGGCGCAGCTCGATGTGATGCCTGCGGAATGGCCGGCCATCCGGCGGCTGGAGGAAATCCTGCGCTGGTCGCTGCAGCACCGGCTGCGCGGCGGTGTGCCGCACCTGCCATCGACCAGCCGCGCGCTGCAGCGCAGCCTGATGCTCAACCTCGAGTACATCGCGCTGGCGCTGCGCGTGAACAAGCGTTTCCACGCACTGGTCCGGGACGCCCGCCGCGCCGGAGATATTGCCGCTGCAGTGTCCGATGACGTGGTGGTCTACACGCTTTATTCGCGGGCCTGCGACCCGACCGTCGAATTCCTGGTGCGCGACGGAAAGCTTGATGCCGCACAGATTGTCGAAACCATGGTCGCCGCGACTTTCGGGGGGCTGCGCGCCGCCGTCAAAGGGAGTCCGCAATGATCCGGATCATCATCCTGTTGCTGGCATTCGCCTTTGTACCGGGCGTTGCGCCGGTGCGGGCTGCCGAAGCCATTCAACTGCCCGAACTCGCGAAACCCGGCCGCGTGCTGCTGCTGCGTCATGCCATCGCCCCCGGCGTTGGCGACCCCGAAAATTTCCGCCTGCGCGACTGCGGTACCCAGCGCAACCTCGACGCCGCGGGCCGCCAGCAGGCGGCGCGGCTGGGCAAGCGCATTGCCGGCCTCGGCATTCGCGGCGTGAAGGTTTACGCCGGCCAGTGGTGCCGCACGCTGGAGACCGCGCGCCTGCTCGGTCTCGGTCCGGTCACCGAACTGCCGGCGCTAAATTCCTTCTTTGCCCGGCCTGACCAGCGCGAAGGCAATCTCGATGGCGTGCGCAGGTTCCTTGCCACTCTTCCCGCCGACGGGCCGCTGGTGATCCTTGTCACCCACCAGGTTACGGTGACGGGCATCACCGGTGTCTATCCCGGCTCCGGCGGCGGGGCGCTGCTGCAGCTGGAGGGTTCAGCCAAGCCGGGGCTTGTGGGTGAACTCCGCGCCGATTACTGAGGCGACGGATTGAACAACCGATGGTTCGCCAGCGCCGCGAACCAGCAGATCATTGCGGTCCACATCACATGGCCGGGGTAATGCGCGCCGCGCAGCACCTGGGCGATGCCGCACAATGAGCCCAGCAGCAGAACGACAATGAGAATGCGGCGGCCGCGCCGCCGGCCCTCATCGGTTACGGACAACAGACCTGGAATCGCCAGTGCGAGGTAGGCAAAGCCGGAGGACGCATGTCCGCTCGGGAAACACCGTCCCGGTCCGCCGTCGGGGATACTCCAGAGCCAGTGCGGCACATGGCGGGCGATGCCGCCAAACTGTTGCAGATCCCAGGGGCAGCTGGTCAGGCTGATGTGCTTGAGTGCGCTGACAAGGATCAGCGAGGCGGTGACGCCGGCAAGCATTTGCAGTCGCTCCCTGCGCGCATGCCGGCGCAGGAATCCGAAAGGTTTCCATGCCGCGAAAGCCAGAGTGATGAAAGCGAGGATGGAAAGATTGCGCAGCCCGTCATGGAGCACGGTGCCCAGCCACCAGTTTTCGCGGAGCGGAAAACCGTGTGCGTCGCCCAGCAATTGCATGATTCGCAGGTCGACCCCCAGCCATTCCCACGCAAGCAGCAGCGCGATGCAGGCGCCGGTGACAGTGGCAATCGATGTTGTCTGATATGCCGGCTTGCGGGCGACGGCTTCGGACGGCACTAGCGTCTGCCCGTACCCTGCGCCGTCAGGGCGGGCGCCGTGGTGCCCGTCCGGAGCAGATCCTTTCCCGGCTTGTAGGCGGCAGATTCGATCTCGAACAGCCCCAGCAAAGTATGGAACACATTGTCATGGCTGAAACGCAGTGTGCTGTTAAGGCGCAGCGCCTGCGGATCTGCCTGGTGGAATCGCGGTCCGAACCAGAGGATAGCCGGAACCCGCAGCTGCGCCTCCGGTGCGATGGCCTTGGGCAGGCCGTGCAGGTAGACACCGCTCTCACCGAGGGACTCGCCATGGTCGCTGACATAGAACAACGCGGTATCAAAGCGCGCATCGTTCCGCTGCAGCACCTTGATGGCACCGCTGAGGAAGTGGTCGGTGTAAAGAATGGTGTTGTCGTAGGCGTTGCCGATCTCCTCGCGCGTGCACAGGCTCAGATCGCTCTCCTTGCAGGCGGGCCGGAATTTCTCGAAGGCCGGCGGATAACGCCGGTGGTAGGCCGGGCCGTGGCTGCCCATCTGGTGCAGCACGATCAGGATATCGCCGCGAGGATGGCTGTCGATGTATTCCTGCAGCACGGCCAGCATGCCCTCGTCCCGGCATTCCGTATCGCAGACCGGGTTGTTCGCCGGGCTCTTGAAATCGCGGTAGTCGACGCGTTCGGCCACGCCCTTGGAGTCGGAGTTGTTGTCCAGCCACAGTACATTGACACCGCCGTGCCGCAGCACGTCGAGCACGTTCTCCTCGCGCCGGATGGTCTGCGCCCCCTTGATTTCGCCGTCGCTGAGGAACATGCAGGGCACCGACACGGCGGTGGAGGTGCCGCAGGCCTGAAAATCGGTGAGGCTGATGACATTGTGCTGCTTCAGTCCGGGATTGGTTTCCCGCGGGTAGCCGTTCAGTGAAAAACGGTCGGCGCGCGCGGTTTCGCCGACCACCATGATCACCAGGTCGCGTGTCGTGTCGCCGGCCGGAATTGCGGCGTCGGTGCCGACTTGAAGCATCGGCTCCGCGATGCCCGAAGCCATCGACTGGCTGGCAAACTTCGCGGCGGAATAGAGGTAGTACACGGGATTTGCATGCTGGCGCAGCTCCTTGTGGCCGCGCAGAAAGGAGGCGTAGAAGCTGCCGAAGGCCATCATGGTGGCCACGACCAGCAGCAGGGTGCCGCCGAACAGGCGCAGGCGGGCGAAGATTTCGCTGCGGACGCCCGCCGTTCGCAGGCGGATTTTCGCGACTGCAACCGACGGCAAAATGCCGAGCAGCACCACATAGGCGATCAGTTTCGCGGTGAGCAGCTCGAAGGCTTCGGCGTTGCTGGTGAGCGCAGCGTTGCGCAGCATGTCATCGCTGATGACAATGCCGTAGGTGTCCATGAAATAGGCCGCAGCCGAAGACAGCAGCAACACGGCAATCAGCAGCGGTCGCGTCAGCCGTCCGAAACACAGCGGTGCCAGCAGCAGCACCGTGATGCCCCCGAATACCAGGCCGAGTGATGCGAGGGGCAGCAGCGTGCTGCCGTTGAGCGGATAGCTGTCCAGCACCCGGCTGATGAAGGTGGCGTTTCCGGCAACGATCAGGAAAGCGCTCACCCCGAGTATCAGGGTGTTGACGGAGAGGCTGGGGCTGCCGGCTGGCAGGCGGTTGCGCATGTGTGCGGTTGAATTGCGCCGGGTCGGGCGCTGCAGATTAAGACGTGCCCGGCACGGGAAAGGTCCCGCCTCGCGAAAATTTCAGCAGAAAAACAAAAATACAAATAAAAACAATGAGTTAACAAGGAGCAAAGGCGAATGCCGATGGCATGCCGGTGCTGCTTCAGCCGCGCGCCCGCGAGCGCGCGAGCATCACCTGGGTGTTGGGCACATGGAGCAGGTGCGCGATCTTGCGCACGAAATGGTCCTCGTACGGATCGAGCGGATCGTGGGCGTAGGCGATGCGCCACAGCTGTTCGATCAGCGCCACGCGCTGCTCCATCGAAAAGTCGCGCTTGATCACCGCCACCTGCGCGTAATAAGAAGTCAGGTGGCCGGTTTTTCCGCCGGCCTCCGACAGCAGCGCAGAGGCGGCCGCGGCATCGAGTCCGAACAGTTCCGACAGCGCCCGTTCCGCCGCCGCCTGTTCGGCTTCATGGGTGGCCAGGTCGACGCGGGTGGATTCGTGCAGCAGCACCGCCACCGCAAGCTGCAGCTGGCGGCGTTCGAAGCCGGGCACTGCAGCACCGCCGCCGGCCTCGTCAAACAGCCGTTTCAGGGTTCTCAGCATGATCTGCGATCTAGCGCGAGCGCGTGTTTTTGACGAAGTCGAGCGAAGCCTGGAACAGTTCCAGGTCCTTTTCGTAGTCGGCCGCATTGGCGCGGTCGATCTGCACCCACTCCCGTGTGCCGGCGATGCCGCCGGGCTGGAAGGCGCTGGTATTGTCGCGGGAGAACTGCAGTTCCGTCGCCACAGCCGCCGGGAGGCGCAGGCCGACACCGCTGCCGTTGATGCAGGCGAACATTTTGTCGCTGACAAAATAGGCGTCGAGGCCGTTGATCCTGCGCGCGCTGACGCCCGGGAGTTTCAGCAGCAGTGTGTCGAGCTGCGGCTTGGGGCCGGTCTTGGTGTTGTCCATGTCTGGGGGGAAAGTTTCTGGGTTACAGGGATTGCAGGGTGTGGCGGGATTATAAACACCGTCCGCCCTGCCGCGGACGGTTACCGGCCGACACGTTTGTAACGTTTTCTTACAACGTTGCGAGGAACGCGCCGGGTTGATCCGGGCTCTCAACCGCAGAGCCTTCCATGTCGGGAGGACATGAAGTCGTAAAACCATCCGGAGGTCAATGATGAACAAGCTGATCATGAGCACCCTTGTTGCTGCAGGTTTTGCCGCTGCGGTTCCCCTGGCCATCGCGCAGGCGAATGCGCCGGCCGCCGGGCAGGGCCAGCACGCGCAACGCGGCCACCAGGGCCATCAGGGCAAACAGGCCTTCCGCATGCCCGGCGAACGGGTCGAAGCGCGCCTCGCCTACATGAAGACCGCGCTGAAGATCACCGAGGCGCAACAGTCGCAGTGGGATGCTTTCGCCGGTGTCATGCGCAAGCAGGCGAAGGAAGCCGATGTGCGCATCCAGTCGCACCGCGAGAAACGCGCCGCGAACACCGAACGCAAGCGCCTGACCGCGATCGAGCGCCTTGAAATGCGCCAGCAGTTAATGGCCGCGTCCTCGGCGCGCATCGGCGAGCGGCTCGCTGCGCAGAAACCGCTTTACGCGGCGCTGTCGCCCGAGCAGCAGCAGGTCGCCGACCGGCTGTTCGCCGGACGCGGCGGCAAACACGGCGGTCGCGGCGGACGCCAAGGCGGGCACGGCCGGGCGTAAACGGCTGCCGCATCAGGCGCTGACGGGCGTTTGATAAACGCAGTCGCAGCAAGGAACGGGGCCCCGGGGCCCCGTTTCCTTTGGAGTTTGCCGAAGGAAACTTTTAAACTGAAGGCCTTACAGGGGAGGAGGACCTTCGTGCGTATCGTGATGTTCGCGGCCGGCATCGTAGCCGCGGTGCTGTGCCTGCCCGCATTTGCGCAGGGCCCCTTGGCCAAGCCGTCCCGCGCTGCGGCACAGAAGCCGCCGGCCGAGGTCAACCAGGCGCGGCAGGAACAGGCGAAGATCTACCAGACCCGCGGCGAGGAAGTGCCTGCCACCTATGTCACGGACCGCGCGCTGCTGTCCTACGGCAGCACGCTGCTGCCGGATTTCATCGGCACGCTGGCAGAGCTCGGCCCGGCCGACCGCTGGCTGGACATCGGTGCCGGGCAGGGGCGGGCGATCCTCGAGTACTACGGCGAACGATTCGATGCGATGCATCCGGAGGGCCGCGAACGGCGCGGCAGCAAGGCACAGTCGGTGGCGCTGTCGATCGAGGACCGGCGCACCGCCGATTGGCACAATACCGCGGCCGCCCTCGAACCCGGAAAAATCAGCTATCTGCACGGCAGGCGCCTGCGCGAATACACGCCGGCGGAACTCGGCCGCTTCCAGCTGGCCAGCGACGTCTATGGCGGTTTTTCGTACACCTCGGACCTGTCGCTGTTCATGATGCGCATCCTTGACCTGCTCGAGACCGGCGGCAGTTTCTACACGCTGCTGATCAATGTGCAGCCGGAGACCGCGGCCGGCAGGAGCGCGAAATCCACGGCGGCATTCCAGACCGAAATCCTCGCCGCCGACGGCACGCCGGTGAAAATCTGCTCCTGGCTCAGGCAGATCGGCTGCGCCGAAGTCAGTTGCGACACCGATCCGCGTTCGGAAACGCCCATCGAGCGGTACCGCGTCCGCAAAACCTGCGATAAAGTCAGCGTGCCCGCGCTGTTGCCGGTGCATTTTGCCCCCGGTACGCCCCCGGCGCGGCAGTTCCGGCTTGCCGCACCGGCCGCGCCTTGACCTGCAGCGGCGGGATATCCGCCGTCCACCGTAGCGAAGGAGTCATCCGTTGAAATCGACCAAGGCCTACAGCGATCCCGAATTCATGGGCAGCCGTGCGGCGCGCCCGCTGCGCATTCTCTCCGAATACCTCGAGCCGCGAACCCGCCTTGATGCCGAAGGCGTCGAGGACACCATCGTGTTTTTCGGATCGGCGCGGCTGAAGGAGGGCAACAAGTACTACGAGGCCGCGCGCGAGCTGGCGTCACGGCTGACGCAGTGGTCGAAGGGCCTCGATCCCGAGGGGCGCCGCCGCTTCGTGGTCTGCACCGGAGGCGGACCCGGCATCATGGAGGCGGCCAACCGCGGCGCCTCCGAAGCACGCGGCCGCAACGTCGGCCTCACCATCTCGCTGCCGCAGGAGGAGTTCGTCAATCCGTACGTCACCCGCGAGCTCGAATTCCATTTCCACTACTTCTTCATGCGCAAGTTCTGGTTTGCCTATCTGGCCAAGGCGCTGGTGGTGTTCCCCGGCGGCTACGGCACGCTCGACGAACTGTTCGAGACGCTGACCCTGGTGCAGACCCGGCGCATGCAGAAGCCGATGCCGATCGTGCTCTTCGGCAACGACTACTGGAACGAGGTGATCAACTTCGATGCGCTGGTGCGCCACGGCACCATCGATGCCAGGGACGTCGAACTGATGTACCGCACCGACTCCGTGGACGAGGCCTGCGCCTACCTGATCCGCCACCTCACCACCAATGCGCTGTCACAACCAGGTGCGATGCTGTAGATAAATATCAATAAAATCAAATACTTATATTAGATATACCTGAGCTGTTCAGCGCGGCCGGTGTTTGCCCACTGACCAGCCGTGCGCGCTGATGTGTTTCTCGGCCTTCTCGATCGGGTGATCTTCCAGCGGCGTCGCCATGGTGTCGTTCCAGCGGTTCATGAATCCGAAATAGGAAATCAGCGCCGTGATCTCGACGATCTGACCCTCATTCCAGTGCTGCTTCATGCGCCCGAACAGTTCGTCGCTGACGTCGTTGGGCTGGGAGGCCGCGGCAATCGCGAACTCCAGCGCGACGCGCTCGTTTTCGCCGAACAGCGGACTGCTGCGGAATTCCCAGACCTGCTCGAGTTTTTCCGCGGGTATGCCCTGCTGGAGAGACCCCCCAGCATTGTGCGCCATTCAGTAATGGCAGCCGTGGGTGCGCGCGACCACGTAGGCGAGCAGGCGCTTGAAGGCGATGCTGACTTCGCCGTCGGCATCGAACACCGCGTTTGACAGCGCGCGCAGGGCCGTCACCAGTTTCGGCCGGCGCTGCATGATCAGCTGGCTGTTGGGGACATAGTGGTTGGCCGCGAGCGTTTTCTCGAACATCTCCTTCAGTTCGGGTGCGGCGCCGATCGGCAGGGGTTCCAGTCTTGGCATGAAAATTCCTCGTTGATTGAAGCGGCAAAAAATCCCCGGCGCGCGGAAGGTTCCGCAGCCCGGGGAGGCAGTGCTTACTGACGGATGCCCAGCGAGGTCGCCAGTCCGTAATAGAGCTCGTACTGTTCCTTGACGAAGGCATAACTCTCCTCCGGGGAGCGGATCGCCGGCACGCCGCCGATGCGCGCATTGCCGGCCTGCCAGTCCGGATCCTTCGCCAGTTGCTGGAAGGTCTTGACCCAGGCGGCGACCACCGGCTTCGGCAGCCCCGCCGGGCCCATCAGCGCGGTCCAGCCGACCAGTTTCTCCATCTCGGGATAACCGGCCTCGCGCGCGCCCGGCACACCGGGGGCCTCGGGGATCCGGTCCGGTGAAGCCATCAACCCGCGCAGGCGTCCGGACTTGATGTGCGGTACCAGTGTCGTCGCGTTGTTGCAGGCGAAATCGACCTGTCCGCCCATCACCGCGGTGGTGACCTCGCCGCCGCTCTTGTAGTGAATGCCGACTGCATGGTCCTTGGTCAGTTTTGCCAGCGTCATCCAGTACTGCGGCGTCATGTTCTGCACCGTGCCCGGTCCGGCAGTCGAGAAGTTGAGCTTGCCCGGCTGCTTGCGGATTCCCTCCATCAGGTCCTGCGCGTTGCGGTAGGGCGACTCCGCGCGCACGAAACAGATCGAGGGATTCATCTCGATCAGCGACAGCATCGTGAACTCGTTCCACTTGTAGTTCAGCTTCGAATCGATCGCCGGCAGGATCGCATGCGTGGCAATCCGCGCGACCAGCAGCGTGTAGCCGTCAGGCTGCGCGGCCTTGACATAGCTGGTGCCGATGGCGCCGGAGGCGCCGACGCGGTTCA
Source organism: Burkholderiales bacterium (assembly GCA_022843705.1). Lineage (GTDB taxonomy): Bacteria > Pseudomonadota > Gammaproteobacteria > Burkholderiales > SG8-41. The sequence continues at coordinate 1,706 of JALHND010000001.1, read as the reverse complement.
CCGGAATGATGTTGGTCTTGCCGCCGAGGTATTTCGGCGCCACCAGCGCGACATTCCGCCCCGAGAGGTCGGAATCGCCGCCGGCGCCAAAAGGAATCACGAACTGGATCGGTTTGCTCGGATACTGCGCGGCGGATTGAGCCTGGGCGCCCGCGGCAAAAACCAGCGCTGCTGCGGCACACCATGTGGATGCGGCTGTTGCGAAGTGATGCATGCTCCCCTCCGGATCGGTTGATCGAAACACGTTTTGTTGTTCTGCAATGCCCGGATCGCTGCGTCGATGCGGCTGACCGTTCCGGGCCTGCGTTGTTGCATCTTGCCCGGCTATTCTGCACCAAATCCGCAGCCGCCGAATCCAGGACTGTCGTTTCCCGGCAACAGCCGGCATGACGGGAATCGTCACAAACTCTTACAAAATCGCCGGGATAAGGCGCAGCAGGGGTCTGTCCAACGAGGCAAGGAGGGTCCCGACATGAAGAATTCCGCCAGAACGGTTCCGACGCTGGCCGCATTGACCGCTCTCGGCGGTTGTGTTGCCGTGCCGGTCGAGCCTGTCTACTACGAACCGGCACCCGTGATTTACGTGCCGGCGCCGGCCTGGTACGGCCCGGCCATCCGCTTTGATGTTTATGGCGGGGGCGGCGGGCATCATCGCCCTCATCACCATCGTGGCCACGGCGGACGCCGCGGCCACCGCTGATCCGCTCGGGAGGACAGGTCATGCGCCACACACTCATCGCACTGTCATTGCTGCTGGGCACCGCGATTCCCGCAGTCGCCTGGATTCCGGCCGCCGCCGCGTCATCCGGCATCAGCATCAGCATCGGCCTCCATCACGCCGGTTATCCGGAGCTGGTGCTGGTGCCGGGTTATCCCGTCTATTACGCGCCGCAACTGCCGGCCAATTATTTTTTCTATGACGGTTACTACTGGCTGTACCACGATGACCACTGGTACACGAGCGACTGGTACGACGGTCCGTGGACGGCGGTCGATCCCGATGACGTGCCGCTGTTCGTGCTGCGGGTGCCGGTGCGTTACTACGTCAGCCCGCCCCTGCATTTCCACGGCTGGTACGTCGATGCCGCGCCGCGATGGCATGTTTACTGGGGATCGCGCTGGACGCGTTACCGCCCCGGCTGGGACCACTGGGACCGCCGCATCGTTTACGCCCCCGCGCCGCTGCCGCTGTACCAGCGCCACTACCGCGGTGACCGTTATCCGCGCGGCGAGTACCGGCAGGTGATCCATCGCGAACATTACCGCTACCGTCCGCATGACAGCGTGGTGCGCGAGCGCCACCCGCGTCAGCAGGCCGCGCCGCGGCCGCAGGTCCATGCCCGCCCGGATTTCCAGCGCATGCCGCAGCAGCAGCGGGACCGCGACCGCAGGCAGGACTGGAACCGCACGCCGTCGATGCCGCCGCAACCGTCGGCCGTGCCGCAACAACCGGCAGCGGTGCCGGCGCAGCCGGGCATGACGCCGATGCAACAGCCCCGTTTCCAGTCGCAGGGGCCGCGGGAACGCGGAGAATTCCGCCGGCCCGAGCCGCAGCGTGCCATGCCCCGGCAGTCCGCCCCTGCAGCACAGGCCGCGCAGCCGCGACCGCAGCAGGCGCCACGCGCGCAGCAGGCTCCGCGGCCGCAGTTCCAGCAGCGCGCGCCGCAGATGCGCGGTGAAGGACAGCCCCGCGGCAATTTCGAGCG